>CALXKY010000023.1 GCA_944389055.1 uncultured Spirochaetaceae bacterium
AAGAAGATATTCCGCTTCAGCGTCGGAGGAATGAGGGATGAGGCTGAGATCAAAGGACACAGGCGGACATATGTCGGAGCCATGCCGGGCAAGATCATCCAGGCGATGAAGACCGTAGGGGTACCTGACCCCGTGATACTCATCGATGAGATCGACAAGATGGGGGAATCCTTCCAGGGAGACCCTGCTTCTGCCCTTCTTGAGGTCCTCGACCCGGAGCAGAACACAAGCTTCCAGGATTTCTACATCGATCTTCCCTACGACCTTTCGAAGGTGCTCTTCATCGTCACGGCAAACGATATCTCACGCATCCCGGAGCCGCTCTACGACAGGATGGAGATCATCGAGCTTTCAGGATACACGCCCGAGGAGAAGATCCATATCGGAAGGGACTACCTCGTGCCGAGGCTTCTGAAGAAGAACGGCCTCACCGGCAAGGAAATCAGGTTCGACAGCAAAGCGCTTTCGATGATCGCAGAGGAATATGCAAGGGAAGCCGGCGTCCGCAACTACGAGAAGTCGCTGGACAAGATCATGCGCAAGGTCGCGCTTGAGATACTTGAGGACAGCAGTCTCAGGCTCCCTGTCTCAATACGCGGAAGGAACGTAGAGAAATATCTCGGCAAGCCCATCTTCCCTGCGGATGAGATCGTGAAAGCCGACAAACCCGGAACTGCCATCGGACTTGCATGGACGAGCATGGGAGGGGATGTCCTCCTCATAGAGGCCGAAGCACTCCCGATGAAGGGAGAG
Source organism: uncultured Spirochaetaceae bacterium (assembly GCA_944389055.1). GTDB lineage: Bacteria > Spirochaetota > Spirochaetia > Sphaerochaetales > Sphaerochaetaceae > Ornithospirochaeta. The sequence goes on from CALXKY010000023.1 coordinate 754, forward strand.
ATGAAGGTCACCGGACAGCTTGGCGCAGTCATGCAGGAGTCAGTCTCGATCGCATGGTCATCACTGAAGAAGGAAGCATACCTCAGGGGTCTCGATCTCGATTTCTTCGACGAGGAGACGGTGCATATCCACATACCGGAGGGAGCTGTGCCGAAGGATGGGCCATCCGCGGGCATCACGCTCTTCACTGCCCTCTGGTCGATGTACAGGGAGGAGACGATCAAGCCATCCCTCGCAATGACCGGAGAGCTCACCCTCACCGGCCGGGTCATGCCCATCGGAGGGCTCAAGGAGAAGATCCTCGCAGCGCGCCGCAACGGCATCAGGGAAATCATCATCCCGGAACGCAACAAAGCGGATCTGGAGAAGCTGGACCAGGAAGTCAGGGGCAGCGTGGTGTTCCATACCGTCTCTGATATCTCCCAGGTCATCGATATCGCATTCCCGGAAGAATCCTCAAAGAGGCTCTCGAAGCCCATCCTGAAGGCGCTTCAGGAAGAGAAAAGGAAGAAAGCCGAGGAAGACAAGGAGAAGGAGACGCTCAGACAGGCGGCTGCCTTCGAGAAGGCAATGAGATGGCAATAGAGCTGCTTTCCCCTGCGGGGAACTACGACAAGCTCCGTACGGCATTCAGCTACGGAGCCGATGCTGCATACATGGGAATGACGGAATTCTCGCTCCGGCGCAATGCGGGAAACTTCCCGGCTGAGGAGATCGGGAAAGTAAGAGCGCTGAAGGAGGCGACGGGGAAGAAGCTATACTGCACGATGAATATCCTCTTCCACCAGAGGGACATGGAGAGGATACAGACAATGGCCGACGAGATCCGCTCCTGGCCTTTCGACGCCTTCATCATCTCGGATATAGGACTGGTCCCGTTCCTCAGGAAGAACTTTCCTGAGCGCGGGATACACCTATCCACGCAGGCATCCTGCCTCAATTCAGAGAGCGTGAAGATGTACCGCGATATGGGGTTCAGCCGCATCATACTCGGCCGTGAGGCCAGTCTCGATGACATAAAGCGCATGAAGGACGCCGTACCGGATATGGAGCTTGAGGCTTTCGTGCATGGAGCGATGTGCATGGCATACTCCGGCCGCTGCCTGCTTTCCGCTCACCTTGCGGGAAGAAGCGGCAACCAGGGGGACTGCTCACATACATGCCGCTGGAACTACAAGCTGCATTATGCACTGGAAGAGGAGGAACGCCCCGGCATCTACTACCCCATCAGCGAGGATGAAGGCTACACGACGATCCTCTCCTCAAAGGATCTCTGCATGATAGATCATGTCAGGGAGCTCGAGGAGGCAGGCCTCTCCTCCCTCAAGATCGAGGGAAGGATGAAATCCATATACTATGTGGCCGTAGTCACAAGAGCATACAGGAAAGCCCTTGACAACGCACCCGATGCAGATCGGTACAAAAGGGATCTCTTCGACGTCTCCCACAGGGAATACACCACGGGATTCTTCTTCTCCAGCGGTCCTGTCGATACGGCTTCCGACGTCTCACGCCCGACAAGCTATGGCTATGAGCGCAATTATCTCTTCCTCGGCTCCATCGGCAGGAAGGTGTCGGGAAACACCTATGAGGTGGATATACGCAACCAGATAAGGCCGGACGGGCTTGAGTTCATCGGACCTGACGTACCGCTTCTGTGCGCTGATGACATCACGCTCCTTGATGAGGAGATGAATCCGGTGGAGAAGCTTGACCACGGGCACACAGGATACATCCGCACATCTTCTCCGCTGAAGGAAGGCTACATCATCAGACGCCTGTCCGATCCGGAGAAATCAATCATCGAATGACGGAAGAGCGCACCTTGCCCCGGTGCGCTCTCTCCTGCTATAAGTTCAGAATATGATGAAGAAGATAATACTGCCGCTCCTGGCAATAACACTGTTGCTAAGCCCGGTTTACTCATACACGGATTCCTTTGCGCGGATGCAGTCTGATCCGCTCTTCCTGGAACTTCTCGATACTGTCAAGAACGGCAGAAGCGAAGCTGAGGCAGAAGCGGCCTGCAGCGCATACATCGCTTCAGAGACAGATCCCGTCTATCTGTCCCGCATGGAATACCATATGGTCAGATACTACATGGATATGGGAAACAGGGAGATGGCTGAGAAGCATCTAGAAGCAGAACTCAGATACCTTGAAGAGATACCGGAATCAGCTTCGGAGGTAGAGAAGCTTGCTGCCGAGGTCGATGCGACCTCATCCGAATACTATGTAACGAAAAAACTCGGCAAAGGGATGGAGAACAACAACCTGGTGAAGCGGATGTACAAGGAATTCCCCGATGAATTCTATGCCGCGATACAGGAAGGCTTCCGCATGCTGTACGCACCGCCCATCGCGGGAGGGTCCAGCAAGAAAGCCCTATCCATCTTCAGCAGCGTGGAAGAGAATCAGGAAGGCATCTCATATCTTGACCACTATTCGATGCTTGTGGGAAAGGCAATGGCGCTTTCCCGCACCGGAAGCTATGATGAAAGCGACGCATATCTCGACGAAGCCGAGAAGATCTTCACATTCGATGAAGCTATCGGTGAAACACGAAGGGACAATGCGAAGGGTCGAAGGAAATAACCGGGCATGGAGCTTTATCTCAATATACTATCAGCATTGATGCTTATCGTCGGAGTATATTCCCTTGCTGCCACGCTGCTTAATATACGTCATTTCAGGAAGCTCGGAAGAGCCGGGAATGAAACCGAGGGACCTCTCGTCTCCGTCGTGATACCCGCCCGCAACGAAGAGGATAATCTCCCGCGGCTTCTGGATTCCCTTATCGCACAGACATACAGGAACATCGAGATACTCGTCATAAACGACCAGAGCGAGGACCGCACCGGGGATATCATCAGGGAATACGAGAGGAAGGACAGCCGCATACATGGCTACAGCTCCGATCCGGGGAAGAGGCTCAATCAGAACGGGAAGATCAATGCGCTTCTTCAGGTACTGCCGCATGTAAGGGGTGAATACATCCTTGCAACCGATGCCGACACGGAGCATGCACCGGACTGCATAGCGCATTCATACGCGGTGATGCACAGGAATGGCCTCGATATAATCTCCGGTTTCCCAAAGGAAATATGCCCGAGCTATATGGGACTTGTAAGCATCTCCGCGATGATGCTCACGAATATAATGATCCCGCACTTCATCGTTTACCGCTTCCCTATCCCATCGGCGGCATTCGCGATCGGGCAGTTCATCATGATGCGCACCGACGCATACAGGGAAAGCGGAGGTTACACCGCCATAAGCGGCACAATCTGCGATGACGTGGGAATCGTGAGGCTCTTCGTCAGGAAGAAGAAGAAATACGCATTCATCTCCATCTCGGAATACGTCAGCTGCCATATGTATGGAAGCGCAAGGGAAGCATTCAGGGGCATAGAGCGCTCGATCGCCGGCGTATTCCCGCCGAAGGTTTCCACGATGTTCCCCGTGCTCCTCTTGGTGCTCCTCATCCTGCACCTTGCGCTCTCGCCTATTATGACAATCGTATTCGCAGCAGTGCTCGGCCCTGTTCCTGAGCTGATTCCCCTCATTGCAGGATGGCTGCTGCTCTACATCGCATGGTACATAGGATGCAGGGCAGCCAGCTGGCGGAAGCGGATCTCCACAGTATGCTTCCTGACCCTTCTGGTCACGGCACTCATGTATATCCATGGCCTTTACAAGGAGCTCTCCGGCAAAGGCTTTGAATGGAAAGGAAGAAAAATCAGATGAGAAAGCATCGCATTGCAGCATTCATCGTAATGATGATTGCCGCCGTCCCTTTGATCTGTGCCGCACCATCCCAGAGTGATTTCATCCCTCTCTCCTCTCAGTTCTACAGGGAGTTCGACACGCTCATGACCATGCTCGGCAGGGAAGTGAACATGACACGCCCATACACATATGGTGAAGCCGCCGGGTTCATAAGAGCGATAGACAGGGATGGCCTGAGCTCCGCCGAGCTGGTTCTCTATGATTATCTAGCGGAAGAGACTGCGGCAGCGGAAGACAGCAAGACGGTTTCGTTCGATGCCAGGATGACGCTCCAGCCAGAGATGTACCTGCATTACAACACAGGGACATTCAGCGATCCGATAGAGCGTACGGAAGACAACAAGCTCATATATTCCTACGCCAACACCGATAAATACATGCTCTGGAACAAGGATGAGCCGCCCCTCTTCGAAGCAGATCTCGCGCTGTCATTCAAGGACACAGTGACACTCTTCTTCCGCGCGCCTGTCACGAACACTGTCCACACAGGCGTACCGAAGGGAACAAGCGTATGGATGACGAACATCCCGATTCTCGCCGCCCCTGTCGATACTTCCCTGGATTCGTTCCAGGACTTCTCCATGAACTTCCCGAAGAGAGCGTATATGAGCATTGCAGGAGACTGGTACAGCATCCAGATCGGAAGGGAGCAGCTGAACTACGGTTCAGGAATAACAGGGGGCTTCACGATTGACAGATCGCTGCCATACCACAATGCGCTGTCGCTCTCATTCTTCTCCGATACATTCAAGTATACGTTCCTGCTCTCATTCTTCCCTCATCCTTCGCAGTACATGGCTGACCCCAGCGCAGTGGTCAACGGGAATATGCATGAAACGGATCTGATGTTCGATCAGAATACGAATGCATTCACAGGAACGAAGATGTTCATGTCCCATCGATTCGACTGGACAATGGGGAACGGCAGGCACAGAATGGCCGTGACCGAAGGCATCATGTATCAGAGCGATGATGGGATCCTGGATCTGCAGGTGCTCAATCCGATGATGTTCTTCCACAACATGTACATCGCAGGCAATTCCAACTCGATTCTGCAGCTTGAATGGGATATGGCCCTGACAAAGGGACTCAGGCAGCACCTCGCTATCGCCATCGATGATTTCAGTATCCCGTTTGAAGGCGAGGATGGCAGCAAGCCGCGGCCGAATGCCATCGGAGTGCAGTATGGGCTTACCTCAGCTCATGAGCTGGGCGATGGGATCATCGAAAGCGAGGCGGAAATCACATACATGAGCCCATACCTTTATCTCAGGGACGGAAAGAAAGCCAGCGACAACCCCTACCCCCTCGACTTCGTCGTCGCAATAAGGAACCAGAGGTCAGGAGAGGGTGTATATGATCTTTATTCGATCGGATACCCCAACGGCGGAGACCAGATGATTGCGCATCTGGGAGTGACATACCGCGTTCCGTTCAGCTACCGCGCAGGGCTCGCAGCCGAATACAGGCTTTTCGGAAAGAACAATCTCATGACGATCTATGATTCGGAGGAGAATGAGGACATGGTGCTGAGCCATATGCTCACCATCAGCGCCGAAGGCGGATACAGCTTCATGCCTGAGCTTGAGCTCTACGGCGCCATTGAAGGCCGCATGGTTTTCAATTACGGCAACGAGAAGGACCGTTTTGAGCATGATGTGCTTTTCACGCTCGGTATGAAATATCTGATCTGATATGCCTCAGGAGATCCATGGAATGAATTCTTCTGTGGAAACTGAAGAAAAACATCATCAGTTTTGTTGAAATTCAAACTCCCTGTGCTATGATTCAGTACATATAGGCATAGGGAGGTGTTGAATGTCGGTTCATGAAGAACTGCTCTCACAGGTAGAGACATACGTTGCGGAAAGTACGCGTTTCGAGCAGAAAGGTATCAAGGCCTCTGCGGCAAGAGCGCGCAAGGCACTTGCCGAGATTTCAAAGCTCTGCAAGGAAAGGAGAAAGGAGATCCAGGAATCGAAGAACGCTGAAGCATGATCAGCCATACATAGCGTTTTCAGGCAGGGACAGCCATAGGCTGTCTCTGTTTTTGACTGCATATTCACCTTTATGATGCCTTTACGGCTAGGCAAGCACCTTCCCTGCTGATAATATTGCGCTTGCACCCTGGGATTCTCCAGGAGACTTAATAAGAAGGGCTGGCCTAGCCAGACAGATATTTATGGAATAAAGGACCGGAAAGAGAGTGAACGACACAAACCTGACAAACGAGTGGTTCATCGGCCGCCAGAATGACTTCGAGTCATCGGCGAGGAGCTATCCAAGGAAGTTCCCGTTTGCGCTGAAGAAGGCAAAGGGATCATGGGTAGAGGATGTCGAAGGCAACAGATACCTTGATTTCCTCTGCGGAGCAGGAACACTTGCCCTGGGGCACAATGATGACGAGGTAAGCAGAGCCATGATGGATCTCATCGCTTCAGGTGCTCCCCTTCATACGCTGGATCTCACAACACCAGTGAAGGATCGGTTCGTTGAGACGATTTTCTCCATTCTTCTGGAAGAGATGCAGGGAAATGTGAAGATACAGTTCTGCTCTCCATCCGGAACCGATGCAGTGGATGCTGCGATAAAGCTCTGCAAGACCGCTACAGGACGCGGGACCGTCATAGCATTCAATGGTGCTTACCATGGAATGGGACACGGCGCGATGGCGCTCACCGGCAACCTCGGTGCCAAGACCCCCGTGCAGAATCTGATGCCAGGTGTGCAGTTCCTCCCCTTCCCGAACTCATACAGATGCCCGTTCGGACTCGGCGGCGAAGCCGGAACGGATGCTGCATGCGCATACTTCGAGAGAGTTCTCAAGGATCCAGAGAGCGGAATCACGAAACCTGCGGCTGTCATCATCGAGCCGATTCAGGGAGAAGGCGGTGTGGTACCTGCACCGGCGAAGTTCCTCCAGACAATCAGGAGAGTGACCAGGGAGCTCGGGATCCCGATGATCGTTGATGAGATCCAGTGCGGCATCGGACGCAGCGGCGACATCTTCGCATTCCAGGAAAGCGGGATCATCCCGGATATAATCCTGATGAGCAAGGCTATCGGCGGAAGCCAGCCGATGAGCGTCGTAGTCTACGACAGATCGCTCGACAAGTGGAATCCAGGCGCGCATGCAGGCACGTTCCGCGGCAACCAGCTTGCGATGGCTGCAGGTACTGTCGTCCTCAGAAGAGTCTCGGATCCGGCATTCCTCAGCGAAGTCCGGAGGAAGGGAGGGATCATACGCAGAGCCCTGGAGAATCTCAAGGCTGAGGTATCAATCATCGGGGATGTCCGCGGCCGGGGACTCATGCAGGGGATTGAATTCATCGATCCTGAAGGACCTAAGGACATAATGGGCCATCCAGAGCCATCAGGGAAAATAGCGGCAGAGGTCCAGAAGCGCTGCTTCGAGAACCATCTTGTGATGGAGAAAGGCGGACGCAGCGGCAGCGTGATGAGATGCCTCTGCGCTCTTACCGTCACAGATGATGAGATAAGCACCATGCTCGATATCTTCTCCAGGGTCGTAAAGGAAATCGACAGTGAGATCAGATAGCACTGTCATATCATGCAGGGAGGAGGATAAGGCGGCTCTCCGTGAAGCTGTCACCTCCGCCCTCGATGCGATTCTGGATTCATTCCATGATGATTCGGCATTCTCAGGGATCAATCCGTATGAGCTGAGGAAGAGCATATCCAAACTCGCATTCCTGCCAGAACATGGCGAAGGATGGGATGCGGTGCTCCATTCGCTCAGGACAGATATACTCCCGCACATGCTGAGGACGTGGTCACCCTCCTACATGCCGCACCTCCACTCCCCCGCGCTCATTGAGTCGATTGCCGCTGAGCTCATCATAGCAGCGTTCAATTCATCGATGGACAGCTGGGATCAGGGCCCGGCTGCAACGGAGCTGGAGGTCAGGACGATCAGGGAGCTATGCAAGCTCTTAGGATACGGAGAAGGATCCGATGGCGTCTTCACCTCAGGCGGCAGCCAGTCGAATATCTCGGCAGCAATCGCACTCCGCGACAGGTTCATCTCGGAACATCTGGGATGGGATGTGAAGAAGCGAGGCCTTCCCGATGATTTCAGGAAGCTGAGAATCTATGTGTCAGAGATATCCCACTTCTCGTTCGATAAAGGTTCGCACATGATGGGGCTCGGGTACGATGCTGTCGTCAAGCTCCCAGCAGATCATCAGGAGAGAATCGATCTGGAAAAAGCCGAAGAGATCATAAGAAGGGACTATGAGGCAGGACTCTGCCCCTTCCTCATCGCAGCAACCATAGGCACTACGGATTTCGGCAGCATTGACAGCGTTCAGGGACTGAGGAAGATCGCTGATAGATACGGCATGCTTCTCCATGCGGATGCGGCATATGGTTCCGGTGCGGTGCTCTCCTCATACAGCGGCAGGCTTGGAGATCTTTCGCTTGCAGATTCCATCACCGTTGATTTCCACAAGATGTTCCTCCTGCCGATCAGCGCATCAGCGCTCCTTGTGAAGGACGGATCGGTTCTCGATGCCTTCCAGCTCCACGCAGACTACCTCAACAGAGAGGAAGATGAGGAGGATGGCTACATCAATCTCGTCGGGAAATCGCTGCAGACGACAAGACGCTTCGATGCGCTCAAGGTATATGTCTCATTCAGGATGAGGGGCCGTGATGGCTATAGGAAGATCATGGATACGGCAATCGGCAATGCTGACTACTTCTACTCACGCATTGCATCGGATCCTGACTTCATCGCTCCGATAAAGCCGGAGCTGAGTTCCGTCGTATTTGCCCTGAAAGGCGGCGATGATAGGAACAAGGCCGCAAGAAGGAAGCTTCTCGCTGAAGGAATCGTCATCGGGCAGACAGTCTTCTCCGGCCGCACGATGCTTAAGTTCACCCTTCTCAATCCCGTGCTTACGCATGAGCACATAGATATGCTGATTGAGAGAATCAGAAACGCCTGAAATACCCCTCTGAAACGGACTTTTTCCATATTTCTTCCGATTTAGTCCGTTTCAGACGTGGTTTTGATCAACTGGAACGCAAAGGGAGGCTGCAGCACAGCCTCCCCGTTATCCTTCCAGGAAATTCTCAGAATGACTTCAGAAGCCCGATATGCTCCTTCGACTTCTCGATCTTATCCTCGAACTCAGCCTTCTTGGATCTCTCCTTCTCTACAGCCTCTGGCTTTGCATGCGAGATGAAGTTCTCATTCGAAAGCTTTGCCACAGACCCCGCAAGGAGCTTCTCAGTCTTCTCGATCTCCGCCTGGAGTCTCTTTATCTCTGCCTCGACGTCGATGGCTTCACGCACGAAGACAAAGGCCTCAAAGCCAACTCCTGCGGCCGGAAGCGCACCCTTCACATCCTCTGTTCCATCGGTATCAACGGTGACTGATGAAGCGGACATGAATGTGGCGAGAAGGGATGCTTCCTGCTTCATGAAAGAGGCAGCAGCATTGGCCTTGTCCGTCCTTACAACGACGCGGAGCTTCTTCTCCGGAGCAATCTGGAGGCTTGCACGGGCTGCACGGACAACCCTTGAGGCCTCCTGCAGCGATGACACGAGCGAATCCGCCTCCTTATCATCAAGCTCAGGATCATAAACCGGATAGGAAGCTGAGATCACATCGCCATCATGGTTCGGAAGCTTCTGATAGATCTCCTCTGTTATGAACGAAAGGAATGGGTGCATGAGCCTCATGCTCTTCTCAAGGATATCCATGAGAATGGATACCTGCAGGTCCTTCTCCTCATCCGTTCCATGCAGGAGCCTTCCCTTTGACGCTTCGATATACCAGTCGCAGAAATCATTCCAGAAGAACGAGTAGATTGTCTGGGCCGCCTCATTGAAGCGGTAGCTTTCCATAGCAGAGGCAATCTCCCTGGCGGCAGCATTGAACCTTGAATAGATCCATCTATCCATCACAGAAAGGTTCTGCCTCTCGATTCTGACGAGGTTCCTGCCCTCTATATTCATCAGCAGGTACCGTGTCGCATTCCAGATCTTGTTGGCAAACCTTGAGCCAAGGCGGAAGGAATCCATATCGATCATGACATCCTGCCCCTGGGCGGCAAGGTAGCAGAGCGTGAACTTCATCGCGTCCGCACCATACTTGTCTATGACCTCGATCGGATCGATGCCATTGCCGAGCGACTTCGACATCTTCCTGCCCTGGATGTCCCTGACAAGACCGGTGATCACGATATCCCTGAATGGAGCCTTGCCGAGGAATTCCTCGGAAGCCATGATCATCCTGGAAATCCAGAAGAAGATTATGTCATAAGCTGAGACAAGCGCGTTGGTCGGGAAGAACTTCTCCAGATCCGGTGTCTTGTCAGGCCAGCCGAGCGTTGAGAATGGCCAGAGCCATGAGGAGAACCAGGTATCGAGGACATCCTCGTCCTGCTTCAGGCTGTGGCCATGGCACTCAGGGCACTCATCGGGATCTGTGCGCGATACGATCATCCTTCCGCAGTCCTGGCAGTACCATACAGGAATCCTGTGTCCCCACCAGAGCTGGCGGGAGATGCACCAGTCACGGATTGTCTCCATCCAGTGAACATATGTATTCTCCCATCTTCTCGGATAGAAGACGATATCCCCGTCCTTCCAGGCTTTCAGCGCTTTATCAGCAAGCGACTTCATGCTGACGAACCACTGCTCGGAAAGATATGGCTCGACAGTGGTATGGCAGCGATAGCAGTGCCCCACATCATGGGCATGATCGGTGACCTTGACGAGGTATCCGCCCTTCTCGAGATCCTCCACGACGAGCTTCCTGGCCTCCTCGGCCTTCATGCCCCTGTATTTCTCAGGGACATTCTCATTGAGCGTTCCATCGGGATTGAGGAGGTTGATCGCTTCGAGGCTGTGGCGGCGTCCGCACTCCCAGTCATTGGGATCATGCGCCGGAGTGATCTTTACCATGCCCGTGCCGAATTCCTTATCGACGAAGCTGTCGGTTATGATAGGGATCTTCCTGTCCGTAAGCGGAAGGAGCAGTTCCTTCCCTACTACGGATGTATAGCGCTCATCATCTGGATTCACTGCAACCGCGACATCGCCGAACATCGTCTCAGGACGCGTAGTGGCAACGGTGATGTATCCGGAACCATCGGCATACGGATATCTCACATCATACAGCTTTCCTGGAACATTCTCGTATTCGACTTCATCGTCAGCAAGCGCAGTACCGCACTTCGGGCAGTAGTTAACGAGATATTTGCCCTTATAGATGAGACCGCGTTCATAAAGTGTGACGAACGCCTCGCGAACAGCGCGCGAAAGCCCCTCATCCATTGTGAAGCGCTCATGATCCCAGTCGCACGAGCAGCCCATCTTCTCAAGCTGCTTCTTTATGATATCGTGATGCTTTTCCTTGACTGTCCATGTGCGCTCGACGAATTTCTCGCGTCCGAGATCCTGACGTCTGAGTCCCTCTTTCTGGAGCTGTCTCTCAACGACATTCTGCGTAGCAATACCGGCGTGGTCGGTACCGGGAACCCAGAGCGTCGGACAGCCGAGCATCCTGTGGTATCTGACGATGATGTCCTGCAGGCTGTTGTTCAGCGCATGGCCCATATGCAGGATGCCTGTGACATTCGGCGGCGGCATCACGACTGAAAAATGCTCTTTATCAGAAGCAGACGGAGCGAATTCCTTCTTCTGCTTCCATTCCTCATAGATACGGTCCTCGAAATCCTTCGGGTCGTAGTTTCTCGCAAGCTCAACTGCTTTCATTTATGCCTCCAGGAACGTCTCAAGAAGTGTATCAGATATGAGGAAAACCAACAACTCATGGCAATTGCATCTTTTAGCCTGTGAAACCTCGGAAAGAGAGGATATAATCGTGTTGATCATCAGAAAGGGAGGATTTATGAAGAAGATTCTCTTCGCCGCATCGGAATGTGTTCCATTCGTGAAAACAGGAGGACTTGCGGACGTCGTCGGAAGCCTTCCGCAGGCTTTTGACAAGAATGAATATGATATAAGGGTCATCATCCCCTGCTATCATGCAATAAAGCCGGAGATCCGGGAGAAGATGGAAACCATCTACTATTTCCAGATGGACAACAGGATCTACGTCGGCGTCAAGAAGCTTGAATACGATGTAATCACCTACTACTTCATAGACAACGAGCAGTATTTCTCAGGAATCGTCCCGTATTATGATCTCTATCAGGATCTCGAGCGCTTCGCATATTTCTCGAAGGCCGTGCTCTCGGCGCTGCCGCTCATCGGCTTCCGCCCTGACATCATCCATTGCCATGACTGGCAGACATCCCTGATTCCCGTTTACCTCAATACGGTATTCCAGGGAGATCCGTTCTTCCGCGGAATCAGGACAGTCTTCACGATCCACAACATAAGGTTCAAGGGAGAGTGGGATGTCGGGCATATCAGATGGGTATCAGCACTTCCGGACGAAGTCTTCGAGCCAGGCCTTCTCGTAAGCCCGTATCAGGACAGATCGATACCGAAGAGCGACTGGAACTGCACGATGATGCGCGGCGCTCTGGTCTACTCCGACTACATAACGACCGTCAGCAACAGCTACGCCTGGGAAATACAGACGCCGGAATTCGGAGAGGGTCTCCAGGATATACTGAAGTGGCGCCATGAGCGTCTCTGGGGCATAATCAACGGCATCGACTACAAGGCATGGAACCCGAAGACCGACAAGAACATCGCAGCCCAGTATTCCGTACGCGACCGCAAGTCAAAGAGGAAGCAGAACAAGATAGCACTCCAGAAGGAGATGGGACTTCCCGAGAACCCCGATGTGCTCACGCTTGCCGTTGTCTCGCGCCTTACGGACCAGAAGGGACTTGATATCATCGACCAGGTGATGGACCAGATCTGCTCACTGAATGTGAACCTCATCGTCCTCGGCACCGGAAACCAGTATTACGAGAACATGTTCCGGTACTATCAGGGGAAGTATCCTGACAAGGTCAGGGCTGCGATCACCTACTCCGATCCGCTTGCGCACAGGATCTATGCAGGAGCTGATACCATCCTAGTTCCATCAGCATTCGAACCGTGCGGCCTTACGCAGCTCATTGCGCTCAGATACGGCATGGTCCCGATCGTCCATGAGATCGGAGGCCTCAGGGATACGGTCAAGCCATTCAATGAGTACGAGGATCAGGGAACAGGATTCTCCTTCCACAATTACTCCGGCCAGGATCTCATCGACAGGATCAGGAATGCAGAGTGGGTCTGGTATAACCGCCACGAGCTCTGGGACCATATGCAGAAGAGAGGAATGGAAGAAGACTGGTCCTGGAAGAAATCCGCTGAGATCTACAAGGATCTCTACTCGAGGATGTGATGGACTACGCATTTCTCATCATGGGCCCATACGACCCCGCCCGGGATGATGTCAGATTCCCGGGCAGAGTCAGCACCACGCGCATGATAGGCGTTCCTGATATAAGCACTGCGGAGAAGATAGCTGTCAGGCTGAAGGATGAAGGATATGAAGCCATCGAGCTCTGCGGTGCATTCGGAGAAGACGGAGCAAAGCGCATCATCGAGGCCACAGGCCACTCCATAGCCATCGGCTTCGTGACGCACTTCCCTGAAGATGATGAGCTCTTCAGGAAGACTTTCGGCTGATCACAGCTCATTCCGGATTCAGGCAGCTCCCTCTGAGCAGGGGGCTGTTTATTTCAGCATTCTTTCCTTTCATATCCTGAATCATCACGGGAGGGAAACACTGCAGAACGTTTATAAGAAAATTGGTTTTCCTATAAGAATCAGCAGAACGTTTATAAAAAACATGCCTTTTTATAAACGTCTGCAGGATCTTTATAAGAAAAACGCCTTTCGTATAACAATCAGCGATCGACTCTCAATGAATCAGTATCTGAGTCCGTGAGTATTCTCATCATGCTTACATTCACATAATAGCTGTCTCTCCCGATACGGACCTTCTCAAGAAGAGCGTCCTCTGTAAGGATATCAAGGTATTTACGGGCAGTAAGGTATGAAATGCCAAGCCGTTCCCTGAGAATTCCTATTCTTGTATATGGATAGGAGAACAGGACATTTATCAGATCCTGGCTGTAAAACGATGGATGAGCCTCCCTTATCCTATGTTTATACTCTACCATCATGTTTCTCAGAGAAGTCACAATTTCGCTTGTAAGTCTGGATGTGCGTATAACACCTTCCAGCATGAAAAGCACATATTCCTCCCAATGCTCTGCGCTGCCAGAATCCCTGACTGACTGAAGATACTTGTAATATAATCCCTTATTGATATTGATATATCTGGATAGATAAAGAACAGGATAATTCAGCAAGCCCTCATGCAGCAGGTAAAGGATATTCAATATCCTGCCTGTTCTTCCATTTCCATCATAGAAAGGATGTATGCTCTCAAACTGATAATGCAATATCGCCATCTTGACCAGAGGATCTGCAGTCCATGCCGCATCATCATTGAAGTACAACAGGAAGTTATCCATTAATTCCGGAATCTCATTCGGCATTGGCGGCTCATACACAACCTCATTTGTCCGGTCATTTACCAAAGCAGTGCCAGGGAGCTTACGCAGCCCTGCATTATTGCATTCGATAGCAGACTGGATCTCTTCGATACAGCTAAGCGAAAGAATCCCTCTTTGGCTGTATATATGATAGCCCCGCATTATCGCATCAACATAATGGAGAACTTCTTTCGTAGCTGGTTTTATCTCTGGGAATTCAGGATTTGCTATAGCTGTATATATATCTGCATGCGTCGTGATTATATTCTCTATCTCGGAACTTTCCTTCGCTTCCTGAAGTGCAAGTGTATGCACAAGCACAGCCTGGTTTGGAATGGAATCACAGATACCGTTGAGAAGGGCTAATTCCCTATGTGCGGTAATCAGCCGCTTAAGGATCTGTGTTGTTTCGAAATCAAATGATACAGGTAATTTATCCATAGCATATCCTTTCAATAAGTATCCATCATAAAACTTAATAAGGCAATATTATTTATAAATTTGATTATATTTTTATAAATAAAATTTAATCGTTTATACGAAACCAAGGTTTGCCAGTCCATCATACACAGCAGCCTTTCACCATCTGAAAAAGAAAAGCCTGACCTCATTGATGAACCACTCTCCGAAGAGGCGATCCGAGCGTCAGACCGTGCAATCAAGGTTATCTCTTACTGCTTTATCTGATCAATCCAGCGGCTTAGATCACAGATAGCACATCCTGATCTGACAGGTTTCTCAGCGACCTGAAAATGCACGCAGGCTCTGATCACATTGCTCCTTCTGCTATGAGATAATCGGTATAGACATCGCTCTCGTCCATGAAATCCCTGATGATCATGAGGAAAGCATCATCATCGAAACCAGCTTCCGTATACGGAAAGACATAGTCCGCATAGAATGCACGCGCAATAGGCTCATACCAGCAGCGTATAATGCTCATGGCGCGGTTGCACTCATTAATCATGCGGACAGCCATATCCGCCGATACGCCATCCGCAGCGCTCCATGCGCTCTGGATCATCATATACCCCTTCTCTGGGAAATCCAGGATGATCCAGTACTCCATGCCATATTCATCCTGGAAGGCTGCGTCGCCTTCCTCATCGGTATATGACACAATCCCTACACCTGAAAGCAGCGAGGAAAGGTTCTCTGCGGTTATGCTCTCATAATCCATCGCAGAGGCGGGAAGGAGCAGCAGTAACAGCGCGGCAATGATAAGGAAAATCCGTCTTCTCATGCCTTAAGCATAGCATCAGAATTCCCCTGCCACAAAGGAAAAGGCAGGTCAGATTTCTCCGCCTGCCCGCCATTATCCAATCCCCAATGGCTATGCTTACTCCTGATCTGCCGATTCCGGCATCTCAAGAGGCTGCAACCCCTTTATCGATATATCGACATTGTAGCCCTTGCTGTCAAGGTACTGTAGTATCTCTTCCAGCGTGAAATTGTCAAGACTTGCGGAATCCGAGACGAAATGGACATTGCTGCTGTCAGCCTGCATAGAAAAGGACGGAAGAATATCCTCTGTCTGCTCGGAGGATGTCCCGAAGAACATGAAACCTCCGATGAAGATAAAGACGACCGCTGCCGCCGCCGTAATCAGCGATGGCAGCGATATCTCCAGGCGTCTTCGGATAAAGCTGACCTTCTTTCCGCCCTCGAAGTACTTGCTGTCAAGCGTAGAGAAAATCCTGTCCTTGTTCCGCATCATAAGCTCCTCCGGGAACTCAGCGGACCGGATCCTCTCATCAAGGGCTTTCATATCCTCAAGGTGCTTACGGCAGGCCGCACAGTGTTCCAAATGTTCCTCCACCTGTGTTCTGTACGGCTCCGGAAGCTCCCCATCAAGATAAGCTGAGAGCATCTGCGAATCAATACACATCCCTATCCTCCGTCGAAAGAGTCTCTTCGAGCTTCTTCCTGGCCCTGTAGACCCTCACCTTCACGTTAGTCTCGGAAATGCCAAGCACCTTCGCTATCGACTTGTAGTCCAGACCGGAATACTCCTTAAGCTGTATGACCAGCCTCAGATTCTCCGGGAGACTTTCGATAGCCGCCCTCACCGTCCTCCGCTCATCGGCCTCGAGCGCAGCCTGCGCTGCATCGCGGCCATCGACAGCAGCCGATGGGTTGTGCCTGACCTTCTCCACCATCTCGATCTCGCGCTTGTTCCGCCTTATGTGATTCAGCGCAAGGTTCTTGGCGACTCTTATGAGCCAGTACCTTGCATCATCCTCGCTCGGAAAGGTCATGTTCTTCACATAGAACCTCTCGAAGGCTTCCTGCGTGAGCTCCTCAGCGATTTC
>CALXKY010000024.1 GCA_944389055.1 uncultured Spirochaetaceae bacterium
TCATCTTCCTTCGCAAGCTTTCCGTCACCTCGCACCCTGAAAAGAATGGAGTGCACGGAAAGGCTGACAGAGATGGATATCACAGCATCCGGAGCGATGACGGAGGATATGGCAGAGAAGAGCTCCGTTATGAGCTCCGGATCGGCTTCCATCGCAGGAAGCTCTTCCGGCGTATCTATCTCAGCCCCTAGGGAAGATGAAAGGCTGCTCAGGAAAGCATCTGAAGGAATCAGCGCCTTCTCCATGTCGAGCTCACCGAACTCAGCAAGGGACAGGGAGAGCATATGCTCCGCGCGTCTGACTTCATCAGCCATCTCAGACCGGGGGATACGGCCCTTTCCGGAGAGCATCCTGTGCATTGCGGAAAGCGGACCGCGGAGTGCTTCGGAGACGCTGGCATAGAATTCCCCGGCGCGTCTCTCCCCTTCTTCTGCCGATTCTGCCGCCTTCTGGGCAACTTCTGTCAGGCTGATACCCTTCATCGACGAGGATATAGCGGCCCTGATATCCTCCAGTATATGTCCCTCGCACCACTCCGTAGCCACCAGAAGATATCCAAGTTCCTGCTTATCTATGAAGAGAGGCTCGACAACGAACACGCCCTTCTCCATGAATGAGGAAAGGGATTCCGGGATCATGAGCTTGCGGGGAAAGCGGACACGCTCAGGGAAAATCCGGTTTCCGGAGAAGCCCCCGATCATCGATGTATACTGGAAATCATCGAACAGCATGATTGCCGCACCTGTTATGCCAAGAGATGGGAAGATGCTCTGCATGATCTCCGAGAGCGCCGAATATGAACGCGCGGCAAGAAGCTCGGTTTTGAATGCATCAAGGATTCTTGATACCTCGCTGATCCTCTTCTGTTCCCTTATGTACAGCCTGCGGCTGCCATGGATGATCCTTGATATGAGATAATCCCTGCGTCCCGGGCTCTTCTCCTTTCTGCCGAGTATGGATTCCGACCATCTGACTGCCTCGATGATGACATCCGCCTCAGCTCCCGTGTCGAAATATTCCGCCAGAGCTTCAGCAAACTCGCCTTTGTCAGGCTCATCCTCCTCGAAAAGGAACCGGAGGATGCGCTGCATGCAGCTGTATGCGGTGCTGTCATCAAGGATATCCGATAGCCACCGCAGAAAGCTTTCCTCATCACTGATACGCGCCAGCGCATGATCAACCCCTCCCATGCTGTCCGAGCATCCGCAGGAGCGGCGTATTATGAACTCCGAGGGAAGCACAGCCGTGCCTGCTTCATCCTTCCTGCCATCCTCGATGCTTGCGATCATCCTGTAAGCCTGCTCAAGAATCCTTCTTATGGGCATGCGCACAGTCGTCAGCTCGACGTCGAGAAGCTGGTTCTCCTCGTTATCATTGAATCCGGAGATCCCTATGTCATCGGGGATGGAGATACCGGCCTCCCTGAAAACGGGGACTGCGCCGAATACAAGAAGGTCGGAAGCTGCTACGACGGCTTCGAAATCACTTCCGGCACGGAGCTTCCTGGCACAGATGAGCTCCGAAGCCGCTTCTGCGCCCTCGGACCAGGGGCGCGGCGATGTCACGAGGTCCGGATCCGGCTCTATGCCGCCATCACGGAGCGCATCGAGGTATGCTTTGTATCTGGCCTCCGCGCTCCTGTGGCTCGCAGGTCCACGCAGGAATGCGATGCGCCTTGCACCATGATTCTTTATGAAATGCATCGTAGCCTGATAGGTACCGGCATATGCATCGAAATCCACGGAAGGAATCCCCGGGATATCCATGCACATCGATACAACCGGAAGACGCTCTGAGATGCCGCGGACGAATGATGTGATGCTATCCGCATTCTCGGCACCTGTCAGCGAAGACGACCAGATGACGGCCCCATCGAGCGAAGCGCTGTCCACAAGCTCGTAGATGCTGTTGCGGAGATATTCGCTCGCACCGAGGAATCCGATCCTGCCTCCGGGAATCATGACAAGAGCATCCTCTGGATGCTGATGCTGGATCTGAGCAGCGTAGCGCCATACAGCGCGGCTGGATCCCTGATAGATATTGGCTAGCAGCAGTCCGGTTCTCCTACCCATGGAGAATATATTAGCATGAGTGACTGAGCACAGCTACAGTAAACAGGGGGCTATGTCTCCCGATAACAAATTCAGAACGCCTTATTCCGTTTGACATATCGGGAATAACGTATAAACTGAAACCATGTTCCGATTTCAGTCAGCAGAGGCAGGACTTGTATCTGCCAACAGCTTCTTTGAGCGCTATATGCCCGTTCTGACACCGGGAGGTGTCATTCTGGGCCTGCTGCTGTCCGGGATATTCCGTCCGCTCAAGCCTCTCGTGACATGGCTTTTCGCATTCCTCACCCTCGTGAACGGCATGAGCGTCTCAATCCGCGATTTCCCGCATGTGATAAGGCATCCGAAGCCGATAGCCGCATTCATGCTCACATCATATCTGCTGCTGCCGGCAATAGTGACAGCCTCATCTTCCCTGATCTTCCCTTCCCGGCCCTCGATCACGCTGGGCTTCGTGCTCCTGTACGCAATCCCGACGGCCGTCGTCGCATGCGTGTGGTCAGGCATCTACAGCGGCAGCGGCGCACTCTCTCTCACGCTTCTCATAATAGGAACGCTGCTGGCACCGGTCTCGACACCGCTCACAGTCCGCATCCTTGGAGGATCCGGCGTCACGATCGACTCTGTCGGAATGATGCTCTCGCTGCTGTGGATGGTCGTCATCCCCTCGATAGCCGGCATCCTGATCAACACGCTTACGGAAGGACGCTGCACAGAGCATGTGACGGTATGCCTCAAGCCATTCACGAAGATCGCGCTCCTGTTTGTGATCATAATCAATACAAGCCAGGTTGCAGATGACCTCATCGCTGCTGCCTCCCCTGAGTATCTTCCGCCGTTCCTGATGGCTGGAGTGCTGACGGTGGCGGGATTCTTCATATCAATCCTCATCGCGAAGCTTTTCTCGCTGGGAAAGGAAGAAACCGTATCGATGACGTTCGCCTCAAGCATGAGGAACATCTCCGCGGCTCTTGTCATAGCCATAGATTTCTTCCCGCCGGAGTCGGTCATGCCCGTTATTTCCGGCGTTGTGCTGCAGCAGTCTGCAACCGCAATAGCATCGCATTTCATCTTCGGGAGAAAACCGGAGAAAAATGATAGAATCTTACCAATGGAAAAGGAGAGAGCTATAAATGAACAATGTCAGTGAAACAGTACAGAAGCCAGAGCGTCCTGTAAGGATACTCCAGTTCGGAGAGGGAAACTTCCTCCGCGCATTCGTTGACTGGATCGTGGATCTTCTCAATGAGAAGGGAGATTTCAACGGAGACGTGATGATGGTCCAGCCGCTGAAGAACGGCATGGGAGAGATGATCAACGCGCAGAACGGCATCTACACGACAGTGCTCCGCGGCGTCCAGAACGGCAAGCCGGTCGAGGAGTTCAGGAAGATCACCAGCGTAAGGGGATGCATCAATCCGTATACGGAGTACGATGAGTTCATGAAGCAGGCGGAGAATCCTGATCTCAGGTTCTTCATCTCGAACACGACGGAAGCTGGCATTGCATACCATGAGGGTGACAAGCTCGATGACAAGCCGCAGGTATCCTACCCCGGCAAGGTCTGCGCATTCCTCTACCATCGCTACAAGGCATTCGGCGGCGCCGAGGACAAGGGCATCATCGCAATCCCGTGCGAGCTCATCGACAAGAACGGCGACAACCTCAAGAGGATCGTCAAGCAGTATGCAGAGGAATGGAAGCTCGAGGAAGGATTCATCACATGGCTCGATACCGCCTGCGATTTCTGCAACAGCCTCGTAGACAGGATCGTCCCGGGTTACCCGAGGGCTGAAGCGGAGAAGATCTGCGAGAAGCTCGGATACCAGGACAACCTTCTCGACAGCGCTGAGATCTTCCTTCTCTGGGTCATCGAGTGCCATGGAAAGACGCACGAGGATGAGCTCCCGACGGATAAGGCCGGCGTCAATGTCGTCTGGACTGATGACATGTCATTCTATCGCACAAGGAAGGTGCGCATCCTCAACGGCACGCATACGATGATGGTTCTTGCGGCATACCTCTCAGGCCTCAATACGGTCGAGGAGTGCATCAAGAGCGACCTCATCTTCCCGATGGCGAAGAAAGGCCTCTTCGAAGAGATCATACCGTCGATGGACGGAGACAAGAAGCAGCTTGAGGAATACGCAGGCGATGTTCTCGAGAGATTCGCAAACCCCTACATCGTCCATCTCCTTCTCTCCATCTCCCTCAACAGCGTCTCAAAGTTCAAGACACGCGACCTTCCTTCGATCACAGGCTATGTGAAGAAGACAGGCAAGCTTCCTTCAGTGCTCTCATTCTCGCTTGCTTCGCTCATTGCTTTCTACGAGGGAACAGAATACGAGGGAACGGCTCTCAAGGGTTCAAGGAACGGTGAGAAGTATCTCATCCAGGATAGCCCGGAAGTCCTTGAGAAGTTCCAGAAGCTCTACTCGGCTTCCTACTCCTCCGCAGCAGAGAAGGCAGCGGTCATCACGAAGAGCGTCCTTTCCGACACATCATGGTGGGGAGAGGATCTCACAGCCATCGCCGGCTTCGAGGACAAGGTAAAGGGCTACCTTGAGAGCATCTGGACAGATGGAATGGCAAAAGCCATCGAGAAGATCTGAGGAGAACATGGCAAGCAAGCTTATCAGGATCAACAGCCGCGACAATGTCGCGGTAGCTATCAAGGCTCTGATGAAAGGTGAGGTCGTAACCGTCGATGGCGAGACCTTCACCATCTTCTCGGACATCCCGGCAGGACACAAGGTCGCGCTTTCCGATATAAGGAAGGATGAGGAAGTCATCAAATATGGCTACCCTATCGGCGCGGCGAGTGAGGATATAAAGAAAGGATGCCACGTGCATGCATTCAATATCCACACGCTGCTGAATGAGAATGCCGAGTACCACTATGACAGAGCAGTGGCCGAGGAGGCGCTCAGGGAAGCCGAGGAGGACAGGCTCAGATGGAAGGATCACATTCCGACCATCATGGCATACAAGAGGAAGAACGGAGAGATCGGAATCCGCAACTCGCTCTGGATCATCCCGACAGTCGGCTGCGTCAACCGCATCTCGATGCAGCTGGAGGCATGGGGAAACAGCACGCTCGGCCTTGAGGACGGTGTGCATGCATACACCCACCCCTTCGGATGCTCGCAGCTTGGCGGCGACCACGAAAACACAAGGAAGATCCTCTCTGACCTCGTGCACCACCCGAACGCTGGCGGCGTTCTCGTAATCGGTCTCGGCTGCGAGAACAACACGATGGATTCATTCAGGGAACTCCTCGGGCCTGTGGATCCGGAGAGGGTGAAGTTCCTTGTCTGCCAGGAGTCGGAGGATGAGGTTGCCGATGGAAAGAAGCTCCTTTCCGAGATCGCAGAGGCAATGAAGGCTGACAGACGCGAGCCTGTGCCGATGTCGAAACTCATCGTCGGCTTCAAATGCGGCGGATCCGATGGTCTTTCAGGCATCACCGCGAACCCCCTTGTCGGAAGGTTCTGCAATGAGCTCACCGCAATGGGCGGAACGGGAATCCTCACTGAGGTTCCGGAGATGTTCGGAGCCGAGCAGGTGCTGATGAACCGCGCCGTGAACGAGGAAATCTACGAGAAGACCGTGAAGCTCATCCAGGACTTCAAGCACTACTTCACATCCCATGGGCAGGTTGTCTACGAGAATCCCTCTCCCGGCAACAAGGCCGGCGGCATTTCAACGCTCGAGGACAAGAGCCTCGGATGCGTCCAGAAAGGCGGAAGAGCTCCTGTCACAGCTGTCCTCGGATATGGTGACAGGGTCACTGAAACGGGCCTCAACCTTCTCTCGGGACCTGGCAACGATATTGTCTCCACAACGGATCAGAGCGCTGCAGGCGCACACATGATTCTCTTCACTACAGGACGCGGCACTCCGCTCGGAGCACCTGTCCCGACTGTGAAGATCGCAACGAACCATGATCTTGCCGAACACAAGAAGGACTGGATTGATTTCGATGCCTCGGCAATGCTCACGGAAGACCCGAGAAAGGTCACTGAAAGACTGATTACGCTCATCATCTCCATTGCGAATGGTGAGACTCGCACCAAAAACGAGATCAACGGATACTCGGAGATCTCGATCTTCAAGGATGGAGTTGTATTATGACGGAATTCATGGGAAAGGATTTCCTGCTTGAAAGCGGAATGGCAAAGACTCTTTATCACGACTATGCCGCTGATATGCCTATCTTCGACTATCACTGCCACCTCATTCCGGAGCAGATCGCTACCGACAAGAGGTTCACGACCATCACCGATGCGTGGCTCGGCGGAGACCATTACAAATGGAGGCAGATGAGGACATGCGGCTTCGATGAGAAGCTCATCACCGGAGATGCAGATCCGTATGACAAGTTCCTCGCATGGGCAGAGACCATGGAGAACCTCATCGGCAACCCGCTCTATCACTGGACACACCTTGAGCTCCAGAGATACTTCGGGATCTATGATGTGCTCTGCAGGAAGAATGCAAAGAAGATCTATGACGAGGCAAACGAGCAGTTCAAGAGCAATCCTGAGCTCTCCGTCTTCGGCATCATGAAGAAATTCCGCGTCTATGCAGTCGGAACAACAGACGATCCTGCCGATGACCTCAAGTGGCACAAGGTGATCAAGGAAGAGGGAAAGTGCCCCGCGAAGGTCATTCCTTCATACAGGCCCGACAAGGCTCTCAATATCGACAAGCCTGATTTCGCTGACTACATCGCAAAGCTCGGAAAGGCTGCCGGCATGGAGATCAGGTCAGCAGAGGATGTCGTAGCTGCTCTCGAGAAGAGGCTTGCCTTCTTCGTGGAGATGGGATGCCGCGCTTCCGACCATGCTCTCATGACATGCCCGCATACATTCTGGGAGACGGGAAAGGTCAATGAGGTGTTCCAGAAGAGGATGAACGGCGCTGAAGTCACAGCGGCAGAGGCAGATGCATACAGGACATTCGTGCTCTCAGCGCTTGCACGCGCCTACAGGAAGAACAATGTCGTCATGCAGTTCCACTTCGCTTCCATCCGTGACTGCAATGCGAAGATGTACAAGGTCCTTGGACCGGACACCGGATACGATGCGGTCTACGACACTGACCTCTCCACAGGCGTCGCAGCATTCTTCTCGGCTCTCACCGATACCGATGATGTGCCTAAGACGATTCTCTACTCGCTCAACCCGAAGGATTACTATCCGCTCGGAACGCTCATGGGCTGCTACCAGGGCGGAGTCAGGGGCAGGATCCAGCTCGGTTCCGCATGGTGGTTCTGCGATCACAGGGATGGAATGGAGGAGCAGATCAAAGCCCTCGGCAACCTCGGAGCACTTCCGCTCTTCGTAGGCATGCTCACCGACTCCAGGTCCTTCCTCTCCTACTCAAGGCATGAGTATTTCAGAAGGATACTCTGCAACGTCATCGGCGGCTGGGCAGAGAATGGCGAGGTTCCTGCAGACAAGGAGATGCTCGGAGAGATCGTCCGCAACATCTCATTCAACAACGCACAGAGATACTTTGAGGGCTGATATGGAAAAAGGGAGAGAAGACGAGAAGCAGATGAGCGCAGTGATGCGCACGATATCGATACTTGAAGCGCTATCGGTTGTTGATGGCATAAACCTTGAGAATCTCTCGAAGACGACCGAGCTGCCGAAAGCAACGCTTCTCCGTTTTCTCTCCACCCTCATAAGCCTCGGCTATGCATACAGGGACGGGGCCGACATGTATCATCTTACGCTCAAGATGTTCTCGGTCGGCTCCAGATCCCTCAATCACATCGACCTGATCAATACGGCAAAGCCTTTCGCGAAGCAGCTCTGCCAGGATCTGGGAGAGACAGTCCACATGGGAATACTCGAGGACAGCTATGCCGTTTATGTCCTCAAGGAGGAATCGAGCTACACGCTGAGGATGTACTCCCGCGTCGGCAAGGTGATTCCTCTCTACTGTACAGCAATCGGCAAGATCTTCCTCTCCGAGATGAGCGAGGATGAGCTGGAGGAATACTTCAGAACCAATCCTCTCAAGCCATTCACGCCGAAATCCATCCGCACACACCATGCCCTCAGGGAAGAGCTCGAGCGCACTCGCCAGCGCGGCTGGGCAATAGATGATGAGGAGCACGAGGAGAATGTCTTCTGCATCGGAGCCCCTGTAAGAGATTACACAGGGAAGACGATCGCAGCTATGTCAGTATCCTGGCCCGTATTCCGCTTCAACAGCGAGACATTCCAGGAGACAGCTGATAAGATCAAAGCGGTCGCCGCAGAACTGTCGAAGGTGCTTGGCTATATTTCCTGACGGCGATACAGGTCATCTATCGAATACAGCCTGACATCATCTGCACTCGCCGCATAAGATCTGAGATCATCATCGAATCCCGACTTCGAGAAGAACCAGTACTGGCATTTTCCGTTTCCGCCCATCTCTGCTGAATAGCTTCTCATCAGATTGAGCTCTCCGTAAGGCAGCAGGCGTTCCCTGTACTTTGCGCTGCCGATGATCGTCTCCTTGCTTACCGCGGACCTGGCTACGATATCTATCTCGATTTCCTTCTTCAGATGGCTGCTGCCGCCCCACCAGGTTCCGACTTCACCAAGCGGGAACGGAAGCTCAGAATACCTTTCGATGAACTGTTTTGCGATCTCCTCGAAAACCTTCCCCATATAATCATTGAGGAATGGCTCGACAACCTGATCATACGCCTTTTCCATACGGCCGGAGACAATAGTTGAGATATTCCGCGAAATGAAGAATGAATGGAAGCGGAAGAAGAGATCGGAAACCCGCCAGATTCCCTTCTTCTCCCCCTCCCCGACAGGAATGAGCTTGTCTATCACACCGACTTCCTGAAGCTTCCTGAGATATGACGGGAGCGAGCCCACCTGGATTCCCGCTCTGCTCGATATCTCCGAAACCTTCGTGCAGCCTGAAGCGATGGCATTCAGGATCGCACTGTATGTAGAGACATCGCTGAACTCTTCCCTGAGGTAATTCTCCCGCTCGTTGAAAAGCACGGAATTGCAGTCGAAAGCATTATAGAGAAGATTCTCTTTCAGGGAGTAACGATCGTCAAAGAGTTCAAGATACCGGGGAATTCCCCCTGTGATCCCATATACAAGCGCTTTATCAGCCACGGTGTAGGATGGTACGAATTCGCTGCTTACAAGATAATCCAGTGCCTGAAGCCTGAACTCGCTTGTTATTCGCCCATGAAGAGGGCTCTCCTTCCCCAGCACTTCATCTTCCATGAAAGGTACCGAGGATCCCGCAAGGATAAGAAAAAGACGCGAACCCTTCCATTCATGATCGATTATGTTCTGCAGCACGGAGGAAATCGCATTGTCATCCTTACGGGCAAGATACGGATACTCATCCATCACGAAAACGAGACGTTCCTTCTCCGCATAATGTCCGATAGCCCGGAAAGCCTCAATGAAAGAGGAGAATGATACGCTGTACCCGAGATATGCGCTGATCTGCCTCGAGAGCTCTGCGAGGTTATCCCCTACCGATGATTTCTGGCACGCCAGGAATATGCACTTCTTCCCATCTGCGAACCTGTTGATGAGCGTTGTCTTGCCGACTCTCCGCCTGCCATATACAACAGCAAACTCAAACCTTCCGCTACCATGCATCCTCTCAAGTCTCTTAAGCTCTGCTTCCCGTCCTATGAACATAGCAATCTCCTGCGGGAAATTATATTATCAAAATAATTATTATTCAAATGTTAATTATTTAGATATTACAGACCAGCCTCATCAGGAAGAGAAGGAAATATCGTGGTATCGGCACCAATCCTCTGCGATCCTCTCATATGCCTTCAGGCGGAAGGCGTAATATCCATCAGCGATACCGCACCCAGCGACCGCGTCCTTGAATCTCCTGTACGGGTGGGAATGCGAGAGAGCATAGAAGAGACGATTCCGCATTCCAGCATCGGCTATACCCGCAGCAAAATACTCCATGATGCTTTTCTCGTGGACATCATACTGATCAGGAAGACGGATAAATTCCTTCCTGCTGACATCGGGAATCGCCTCCGGACCCAGATCTGCATAATCATTGTCAGGATCAGGAACAGTGACGAACGCTTCTGTCTCCGTATTCAGATAAATACTGCATAATGAAGAGAGATTCCGATCACAGGACAAGAGCTTCCACCTTCTTATCAAGTTCCCGGAGCTTGCGGTATACCATGCCGGCGACCCATTCCGCCCCTTCAGGCCTGAGATGCGTGTTGTCCGTATCGCCATCGGGGTAGTTCGGATAGATTCCGGAAGCGAAGTTCATGAAGTATTCCTTCGAAGCCTCCTCGCCTTTCATCATGATGCCGATCATCGTCGGGATCGTCATATCGATGCAGTCTATTCCGCACTCAGCTGCCGCGGCTTTCATGGCAGCCGGCCAGTCACCATGGGTATCGAGAAGCTCTCCCTCCGCAAAGCTGCGGCGGGCTATCGAGGTGAGGAAGATGACACGGACACCCTTCTCCATGAGAGCGTTCGCCATATAGATGAGATTCACTTTGTATTCATGCCAGGCTCTGGCACCGCGCGCAGGATCATCAAGCTTCTCGTCGTTATGCCCGAACTGCAGCAGGGCAATATCCCCGGAGGATGCCTCCGAAAGCATCGCTGCGAATTCCCCTCTCGAGATCGTATCCCTGGTGGAACGCCCGTTGATGGCGCGGTTATCAAGACGCCAGCCTGGGCGGAGATACTTCCCGAAGGCTTCGCCCCACCCCGTTTCAGGACGGGCCGCTTCCTCCTTCCTCGCAGCAGTGGAGTCGCCGAGAATGAAAAGCTTGTTCATAATACCTCCTGATGCAGAACCGGGAGCGGATGAACGCCCCCGGCCGATTTTCTCAGAGAACTTCCTGAATAGCAAGAATCAGGCAGTTGCCTTGAGTATGAAATCTATCACGAAGAGAACGGAAGCCACTGCGATGATCGGATGGATCTCCCTTGCCTTCTTCGTACAGATCTTCGTAAGGCAGTACATGATGAAGCCTGCCGCGATTCCATTGGTGATGCCATATGTGAAGCTCATGACAGCAACTGTGAAGAATGCCGGCACAGCCTCCTTGAGATCCTTCCAGTTGATCTCTGCGAACGGCTCGACCATCAGGATACCGACAACAATGAGAGCTGGCGATGTCGCTGCTGAGGGAACCATTCCGATGAGTCCGGAGAACGGAAGGCAGATAAGGAACATTATAGCCGTCACAAGGCTGGTGAGTCCTGTGCGTCCGCCAGCTGCGATACCTGCAGAGCTTTCAACGAATGTCGTTGCATTGCTTGTTCCGAAGAGTGCGCCGACGCTTGTTGCGAAGCTGTCAGCAACGAGAGCCTTATCAAGGCGGCTCTTGAATCCGGAACCCTCAAGGGCCTTCTCATCCTCTTCATCGAAGATGTGGCTCTTGCGTCCTGTTCCGATGAATGTTCCGATGGAATCGAAGGTATCGGAAAGGCACATCGAGAAGATCGTCACGAGGACGAACGGGATCTTTGCAGGTGTCGAGAAGAGCGATCCGAGTCCTGGATTGCCGAAGAAGCTGAATGCTACATCCCTGAATCCCTGCACTGTCTCGCTGCCGGAGAAGATGGATGCCGGAAGCTGCGTGACTCCCATCGGGATACCGATGATTGTCGTAGCGATGATGCCAATGAGTATAGCGCCCTTCACCTGCATGACCATGAGGACTACGATGATCAGGAGGCCGATGACCGCAAGCACGAGATGCGGTGCATTGAACGGCTGCATGCCAGGCGTTACGCTTGGATATGCACCGGTGAAGGAAATGAGTCCGGCATTGTTCATTCCGAGGTATGCGATGAAGAGGCCGATTCCTCCGCCGATAGCGTTCTGGAGGCTTTCAGGAATGGATTTGACGATTGATTTCCTGAGCTTCGTCACGGTTATCACGATATTGATGAGACCGCAGATGAAAACCATCGCGAGCGCTTCCTGCCATGCGAACCCTCCTGCCATGCAGATGGTGTATGTGAAAAGCGCGTTCAGGCCCATTCCCGGAGCCACGGCATACGGTACATTTGCGACAAGAGCCATGATGAGCGTGCCAACCGCTGCCGCAAGACAGGTTGCAACGAATACTCCATGCCAGCTCATTCCGGTTTCGCTCAGCATATTCGGATTGACGAATATGATATACGCCATTGTGAAGAACGTAGTAAGGCCAGCGACGATCTCTGTCTTTACGTTGGTGTTCTTCTCGGTGAGACAAAAGAAATCCTTCATATCTCCTCCTTTCTAAGAAAATGAAGGACGTGACCAAGGTCCGCAGCTACCTCTTCCGGGACCATGCCGCATCCACTGTAACCAGCTCCAGTATAAGGTGGTATCCGGGAACACGCAAATCATTTTACCCGCAAAAGGCAAATGTCATACCTCTGCCATTTTGCAGTAGGAAAAAATACAGCGTAAAAACAGTGCTTTAACGCAGAAAACCGAAATGAAATATATGAATCCTTAGATAATATACACGGAAAAGGCGGATATGTGCGTAGAAATACAGAAAGCCAGCCTGCACACCGGCAATGCTGGCTTTCATGCTGCAGGAATCAGGCTCAGCGCTGAACGCGTCCTGATCCGTCTCCCTCACAGAGAGCCTTGACCTCGTTAAGGCGGGTAAGGTTGAAATCTCCGATGATGGAATGCTTGAGGCAGGATGAGGCAACTGCGAAGTTGATTGCATACTGCTCGTCGTCGAAGTGGGAAAGAGCATAGATGATGCCTGCCGCGAAGGAGTCTCCGCCGCCTACCCTGTCGACGATATCCGTGATCTCATAGTGCCTTGAAAGGTAGAAACCTGTCTTTCCGGAAAGCGCTGCCGACCAGCCGTTGTGATCAGCGCTCTTGGACTCGCGGAGCGTTATAGCAACAACCGATACGTTGGGGAACTGCTCCTTTACCTTTGCTGCGAGCTCCTCATAGACCTTGGTATCGAGCTCACCCTTCGTTACATCGCTGTCTGCTTCGATTCCGAGGCACTTCTGGATATCTTCCTCGTTTGCGATGACGACATCGGCATACTTCGTAAGCTCCCTCATCACCTCCGGAGCCGTCTTGCCGTAGTTCCAGAGCTTCTTGCGGAAGTTGAGGTCGATGGAAACCGTGGCGCCTGCCTTCTTTGCAGCCTTCATTGCTGCAAGGGCGCAGTCTGCCGCTCCCTGGCTTACAGCCGGAGTGATTCCCGTCGTGTGGAACCAGCATGCGTCCTTCATGATCGAATCGAAGTCGAAATCAGAGGGTTTTGATTCTGCGATTGCACTGCCGCTGCGGTCATAGACAACAAGAGAAGGTCTCTGGTTCGCACCTGTCTCAAGGAAATAGATTCCGAGCCTTCCGCCCTTGACCTTGTTGATAGCAGAGGTGTCGACACCATACTTCATGAGTTCACGCTCTGCAGCCTCGCCGACAGCATTGTCAGGAAGAGCCGTTACGAACTGAGCCTTCTCTCCGAGGATCGAGAGGGAAACAGCTACGTTTGCCTCTCCACCGCCGAAAGTCGCCTCAAGCGACGGCGTCTGGAAAAGACGATAAAGCTCCTGGCTTCTCAGGCGGAGCATGATCTCACCGAAAGTCACATATTTCTTGGACATTAGGAACCTCCTATCCCATAATGATATCATAGGTTTATGATAGTTATGCTTGTCATTGTAAAGACACAGCTGTGAGCGGTCAAGCTCGGATCGGAACAATGTTCCATTTATGAGCGCAGTGTGATACAATCCCTGACAGGATAACAGGAAAAGGAGAGCAGAAATGACAAAAGATGAGCTTTTCACCACATTCCATGATATCGGACTCGTTCCGGTAGTGAAGATCGAAGATGCCGAGAAAGCAGTGCCTCTTGCAAAGGCTCTTATCGACGGCGGAATCCCGTGCGCAGAGATCACATTCCGCACAGACGCAGCAGAGGAAGCAATCAGGAAGGTCACGAAGGCATATCCGGAGATGCTTGTAGGAGCCGGCACGGTCATCAATCCGCAGCTTGCCGAGAAGGCAGTCGCAGCAGGTGCCAAGTTCATCGTCTCCGCAGGCTTCAACAAGGAAACAGTCGCATGGTGCCTCTCGCATAATGTACCTGTAGTACCTGGCGTATGCACGCCTTCCGAGATCGAGCTCGGGCTTTCCATGGGACTCAACGTCCTCAAGTTCTTCCCGGCTGAGGCTTCCGGCGGTGTCGCGATGCTCAAGGACTTCTCCGGTCCGTTCTCCCAGGTAAGGTTCATGACGACAGGCGGCATCAACATCAACAACCTCCCCGACTATGCAAAGGCATCGAATGTCCTCGCAATCGGCGGATCCTGGATGGTCAAGCCAGATCTCATCAATGGTGAGAAGTGGGACGAGATCACACGCCTCTGCAAGGAAGCAAGGGTTAAGCTCCAGGGTCTTACGCTGGCACACATCGGAATCAACCTTCCGGATGCAGATGCAGCAGCAGGCGTGGCTGACGAATTCGCAAAGCTCGGCATGGACATCATCGCGGGCAATTCCTCCATCTTCATGAACAAGGAGATTGAGGTCATGAAGTCCGCAGGGCTCGGAAAGAACGGCCACCTCGCATTCAGGTGCAATGACATCGAAAGGGCAATCTACTTCCTCAAGGAGAAGGGATTCACCGTCAACGAATCGACCGTCAAGCGCGATGCCAAGGGCAAGATCAAGGTCTGCTACTTCAACGAGGAAATCGGCGGATTCGCAATCCATCTTGTGAAATAAGACAGGGTGGAAGCATTGATGAGGGCTGTCATGATGGCAGCCCTTTTCTCATATCGCTGAGAAGATATCCCAGTAACCTTTGATGAAGATCACCGCAATCAGTAGCGGGAGCACCCAGCGCACATAGGATTTCAGCCATTTCGGGAACCTGACTCCCCTTCCGGAATCGGCTTCCCCGATGAATCCTTCCCAGCCCCACCCTGAACGCCGGGAGCAGAAAAGCACGAACAGCAGAGAGCCGATTGGCATTA
This sequence comes from uncultured Spirochaetaceae bacterium, assembly GCA_944389055.1. GTDB lineage: Bacteria > Spirochaetota > Spirochaetia > Sphaerochaetales > Sphaerochaetaceae > Ornithospirochaeta. The sequence continues at coordinate 15,080 of CALXKY010000024.1, forward strand.
TCGTGGATGAAATGAGGAAATCCTCGAGATCCAGCACCGATGAGGAAGGGCCGAGCGGATGGAACGACGAGAAGACGCTGAAGCCGAGGATGCAGGGTATGGAGAGTATCATCACCAGCACCATATTCACCAGCGAAGCTTTCCTTCTCGTCCACCCATGGCTGTCCATCCAGTACGCTATGATGTTCTCGAAGACAGCAATCAGCGTAGTCATGGCGGCAAACGCCATGAAGAGGAAGAAGAGCGCGCCCCACAGCCTGCCGCCATTCATACGCGAGAAGATATTCGGCAGCGTGACGAAAAGAAGGCTCGGGCCGGAGTCGGGGCTGACGCCATAGGCAAAACAAGCGGGGAAGATGATGAGGCCGGCCATGAGGGCGACGGAAGTATCAAGCACGATGATACGTCCCGCCTCGCCTGTCAGCGACTGCTCCTTCCCGATATACGATCCGAAGATCTCCATGCCTCCCATGCCGATGGAGAGCGTGAAGAATGCCTGGCTCATCGCAGCGAATACAACCTCGGCAAGACCAGCATCCCTGGCTCTCCCGAAATCCGGGACAAGGTAGAACCTCAGCCCCTCCTCTCCTCCGGGAAGCATCACGGAATTGATCACAAGCACGATCATGATGGCCAGTAGTCCCAGCATCATGATCTTGGAGGCGCGTTCCACCCCGTTCCTGAGCCCGCCCATGCAGATACCGAATCCGATGGCGACGCCTGCTGCCATGAAAGCGGTCTGCAGCAGCGGCCTGGACTGCATATCCTGGAAGAACGCCTCTGCACCAGCTGCATCGAGGGAGCTGAGGCTTCCGGAGACCGATGAGAAGAAATAGTAAAGGAGCCATCCGGTGATGACCGTATAGAACATCATCAGAAGATAGTTGCCGGCAATGGCGGCAGGACCGTAGAGATGCCACTTCTTCCCTTCAGGCTCAAGGATCCTCAGCGCATCTGAGATGCTCCTCTTCGATGCGCGGCCTATCGAGAATTCCATCACCATGACCGGCAGTCCTATCATGATGAGGCATACCAGATAGATGAGCACGAAGACTGCACCTCCGTACTGACCGGTTATATACGGGAATCTCCAGACATTCCCGAGTCCCACCGCGCACCCTGCGGAGAGCAGGATGAATCCCAAGCGTGAAGCAAGTGTTTCCCTTTCAGCCATGCATCCATTCTACACCCGCAGAAGGACATGATAATCAAAAACCGCCGCCATCCCTCAAAAGGACAGCAGCGGAGAAAACAGGAGAGAATATACAGGCTCAGTCCTTGCTGAGCTCCACGCCATCCTCGATGATTATCTCAGGCTGATCGGAGACAACGCGGAGATTGTCGAGCGTCACCGAAGCATTGCGGATCCTGAAGCCGCGCGACGGCACATCCGGAAGACCTTCGTACATATCGCTCTCATCTACAGGCCTGTCCGCTTCCGGAGACACCGCGAAGACGGAATTCCTGATCACGATATTGCGCACAGGGCTTTCCGGAAGACCCACGACCATACCGGCTGAAGCTCTCGACCCTTCTGCATGGCAGTCCTCGACTGTGACGTTGTAAAGGACAGGCGTTCCTTCATCAACAGGGAGGCTATCAAGCGAGAACAGCCTCTGGTCAGTCGTTCCGCAGCGATAATACATATTGATGACGAATGGGCAGAGATTGTTCTTCATCGTGATGCGGCGGAACACGACGTCGTGGATCAGCCCTCCGCGCGTACGGCGCGACTTGATCCTTATGCCCCTGTCCGTTCCATCGAACACGCAATCCTCAACGACGAGATCCGAGATTTCGGCAGCTGTCTCCGAGCCGATGACCGCTCCGCCATGAGCGGCACGCACGGTGCATCCGGAGATCCTGACATTCTTCGTAGGAACATTGTCCCTGATACCGTCAATGCCGGAGCCTGACTTGAGCGCGATTCCGTCATCGCCGACATCTACGATGCTGTCAAGCACCTCGACATTGCTCGTGGACTCGATGTCGATACCGTCAGTATTCGGGGCATCGTACGGATTCTTGATATGCACGTTCCTGATGATGATGCCATCGGAGAAAACCGGATGGATTGTCCAGAACGGGGAGTTTATGAT
>CALXKY010000025.1 GCA_944389055.1 uncultured Spirochaetaceae bacterium
CCTCACGCTGAGGATGTCCTCTCTTATCGCAAAGCGCTCAGGCCGGCAGTTCGCATCGCAGCAGGCTGATCTTGCTTCGGTCAATGGATTCATCGAGGAGATGATGAACGGGCAGCGTGTCATCAAGGTGTTCTGCCATGAGGATCAGAGCAAGGATGATTTCAATGCTCTCAATGAGAAGCTGCGGAAATCGATGACGAAGGGCAATGCGCTTGCCAATGCAATGGGACCGGTAACAATGAACCTGGGAAATATCCAGTATGTTGCCCTCGTTATCATAGGAGCTGTCATCGTAATCATCTCCGGCGGTTCCGCTGCTGGCTACACGATTGGTCTTCTTGCCGCTTTCCTGCAGCTTTCCCGTTCATTCTCGAACAACATCAACCAGATATCACAGCAGATGAACATGGTGCTTCTTGCCCTTGCTGGTGCTGAGCGCATCTTCGATCTCCTGGATGAAGAGAGCGAGACGGATAATGGATACGTCATGCTCGTCAATGCAAAGACGGATGAGAATGGGAATATCACAGAGACTGATGAGAAGACAGGGCAGTGGGCCTGGAAGCATCCGCACCATGACGGAAGCCCGATCACATACACGCCGCTCAGAGGGGATATCGTGATGCAGGATGTGGATTTCGGCTACGTGCCGGATAAGATGGTCCTTCATGATATCTCGCTCTATGCAAAGCCCGGCCAGAAGATAGCGTTCGTAGGATCTACAGGTGCAGGCAAGACCACGATAACTAATCTTCTGAACCGTTTCTACGACATACAGGATGGCAAGATACGGTTCGATGGAATCAACATAAACAAGATCAGTAAGGCCGATCTCCGCCATTCCCTCGGCATGATACTCCAGGATACGAATCTCTTCACTGGTACGATCAAGGAGAATATCAAGTTCGGGAAGCTCGATGCGACGGATGAGGAGGTTATTGCAGCGGCAAAGCTTGCCAATGCCCATGACTTCATCATGATGATGCCGGACGGGTATGATACGATGCTGACCAACAACGGCGAGAGTCTTTCGCAGGGACAGCGCCAGCTCCTTTCTATCGCAAGGGCTGCCATCGCAGATCCTCCTGTGCTTGTCATGGATGAAGCCACATCATCCATCGATACGCATACCGAGGCATTGGTGCAGAGCGGTATGGATAAGCTGATGGAGGGCAGGACGGTATTCGTGATCGCCCACAGGCTTTCAACCGTACGCAATTCAGATGCGATAATGGTTCTCGACCATGGCCGTATCATAGAGCGCGGTGACCATGATTCGCTTATTGCCCAGCACGGTGTCTATTATCAGCTCTATACAGGTGCAGTCGAGCTCGAATGAGTCCCGCCTGGATTTCTCCGGCCCTGGTGCTGCTGCATCAGGGCTTTCTTCATTCCATCTTCTCATCAGATACACAGATGCTTTTCCCATTCTTCACATCCTAGCTGTTACATTCTATACAGGAGGCTAAGGAGATGAAGAAAAGAACAATAGGTATTGCAGCTGTCCTTCTTGCTGCCGTCATGACGCTTGGAGCTGCGGATGCTGCAGAACTCAGGACAAGATTCTCAGAGGCTCTCTCATCCGGAGATGCCAGTGAGGCGATTGCGAGATATGATGATATGATTTCCCAGGCCCGCAAGGATTATCAGAAAGCTGAAAGAAGCTATGAGAAGGCAATGGAAGCTGGGAATATGGCAAAGGCCAGAGAGGCCTGGAATGATATGCATTCGGCTTCGGTAAGCCCGATGACAGCAGATGAGACGGATCAGATGCTTTCCCTCATCCTTGCAGAGGATGATGACCAGAAGGCCGAGGATGCCGCATGGCTTATGGCAAACAGCAGGTACTATAATCCTTCCATCACTTACAGATGGTCGTCTTCTGGCGACAGCTACAGTTTCAGCTACTCCTCTTCGAGGTCAGTGACACCGGGTGAGGAAGTGACTCTTCCTGACACTGATTCGCTCCGCGTCAATACATCAGCAGCAGGCGTCCTCACGGGATGGGGAATCACTCCTGATGAGAAGACATATGAGCCGGGAGAGACGATAGCGGCACCATATACCGATCAGACGCTGTATGCGATCTGGGAATCACGCGTTGTGTTCTCTGATCCTGTTACAGGAACGGAATCAACCGTCACGGACGCATCCGATGGTGACAGCATAGCTGTCCCCGAGATCACGGAACCCGATGATTCCTATGTGTTTGCAGGCTGGGTGGATCGCTCTACAGGCGAATATATCGCTCCAGAAGAGACGGAGGTAACGCTTGAAGGCAATGGAGCTGTCTTCGAGGCACTCTGGAAGAATGCGGAGATCTCGGATCTCAAGGCAAGGCATTATGATATCTCGGCAATCCCCGTGAATACTCAGGCTGACCTTACATTCACGATTGCCAATAAGGGTACTGAGGACCTGAGGAATCTCAGCATATCATGCACAGGTTCCGATGGACTGAAAGTGCTGAACGGAAATGGTTCCGTACGCTTCGTTGAAGCTGGAGATGATGTATCAATCCGTGGATTGAGAGTAGTCGGAACCGAAGCTGGAGATTACATGCTCCATATAGCTGCAGAGGATAGGGACGGGGATATCTGGTCCGCGGATTTCACCGTAACCATCGTCTGATCGAACCAGGAAAACAAAAATGAAGCCTGAGGAATGGACCCGCCTCAGGCTTCTTTATTGTCAGAATGAAAGCTTGTCCAGCTCTTCGACGGAGTTCTCTATCGCTTCCGGGATAGCAGCTCTTCCATCGAAAGCCTTCATATCCTTGAATCCTGTTCCCGTGATGAGGACGACAGCCTCCGCATCTTTGCCAAGCCTTGATACAAGATTGTCCCTGTCGCGTTCGAGGGCTGCGTATGCACAGGCTGCCGCAGGTTCCGCAAGCACGCCCGCATAGCGTGTGAGCGTAAGCTGGGCATCAAGTATTCCTTCGTCGGGCACTGTCACGGCCCATCCTTCTGAGCATTTCACAGCTTCTGCCGCCATCCTTCCGTTCGCAGGAAGGTCAACCGATATGGAATCGGCCCTTGTCGTTGCCCTGATTGCTCGTGTATCTCCGTCGTTTATTGCCCTTGATATTGCATCGGAAGCCTCTGACTGGCATGCGATGAGGCGAGGTACGCGGTCTATGAGGCCTGCTTTCCGGAGATCCGAGAATCCTTTCGCAACACCTCCGATGATGCATCCGTCACCGACCGGTACGTAGACGGCATCGGGGGCTTTCCTTCCCATCTGCTCAAAAAGCTCTATCGAGATGGACTTCTTCCCTTCGATCGTCATCGGATTGTATGCAGTGTTCCTGTTGATCCCGCCATGGCGCTTCGTATACTCAATCGATAGCGCGAATGCATCGTCATAGCTTCCTTTCACAGGAACAACATGCGCCCCATAAAGCACGCTCTGCATCAGCTTGTTGACAGGTGCGGAGGCTGGCACGAAGAGTATGATGTCCAGTCCCATTGCCGCGCCTACGGCAGATGCTGCCGCTCCGGCATTGCCTGTGGAGGCAAGTACAATGCGCTTCTCACCGAGTGCTTTTGCCTGCAGCGCGACTTCATAGCTTGCCCTGTCCTTGAATGAACCGGATACAAGCTGGCTGTCCAGCTTCAGGGAGAGATTAGGCAGCCCGAGCTTCTCCTGAAGCCTCCGAGGCCGCATAAGCGGTGTGACACCTATGGGATAAGCCTCCGGATCCGTGGATGGGTAGGGGTAGAAGTCATCCGGTGTGACATGCTCCTTCGCGGCTGCTGCCTTCAGCACATCCTCGGATAGCTCTACGATGAGGTTGCCCTTCGGGAAGTGCGTGCCATCGTTCTCCCTGCTGCACTCAGGGCACTGGTACATAAGATCCTCCGTGAGGAATTCCTTCCCGCAGTCGGAGCATTTGTAATGGAATCTCATTCGGTCTCCTGTCAATGATAATGCCGGCACATGGCCGGCATCGTTCTCAGCCATCGATCATGCTGTTGAATTCTGTGATGAGCCTGTCGATCCTGGATGTGAGCTTCGGTATCTCCTTCCAGTAATTGCGGTCATACCACTGCCTGTTGAGTTCCTCATAGGTCTTGCCCTGCTGCTCAACCCATGTGTAGTACTTGAGGTTGTGGATACGGAGCCTGTCGTAGTAGCCGAGCTCAAGAGCATTGTCGATACCCTGATGCATAAGGGAAGCGGCATGGACTTTCGCAGCCTCGGTCTTCGTGAACGGTCCCTGTTCGGCCTCAAGCTCCTTAAGGCGCGATGTATACATGACGGTGCTGTCGGTGAGTATCGTGAATACGACATCATCCTCATCCATCTCATAGTATTTTGCCATCTTGATAGCAGAGAGCATATTGCCGATACCGGAGATTCCGAAGAGGGCAAGGTCAGCGATTTCCGCATCGCTTACGCCGATGGAGGAAAGATACTCCTTTCCGCTCTCCTCGTTGAAGAGCCTGTATATATCCATGCAGTCCTGATCATCGATGGAGAGCACCATATCGGTATTCCTGACGTTGTGGATCCATGGGACATGCTTGTCCCCGATTCCCTCGATCCTGTGGGCGCCGAATCCATTCCTGAGAAGAGTCGGGCACTGCAGTGCTTCGCCGGCTCCTATCTTTATGCCAGGATAGACTTCCTTGAGATGATCGCCCGCAGCAAGGGTTCCGCCTGATCCGGTCGACGAGGCATAGGCCCTTACATTCTCTTTCTTTATCCCGAGCTCCCTGAGGACCTCAAGTATTGCGGATCCTGTGACCTCGTAGTGCCAGAGGTAATTCTCGAACTGCTCGAACTGATTGAAGATCACGATATGCTTGCCGCGCTCAGCATCGAGCTCGTGGCATTTATCGAAGATTTCCTTGACGTTCGATTCACAGCCCGGTGTTGCTATGATTTCACCGGCGACGGTCTTCAGCCAGTTGAATCTCTCCTGGGACATATCCTCAGGGAGAATCGCTATGCTGCTGCAGCCGAGGAGCGCGCTGTTGTATGCACCGCCCCTGCAGTAGTTTCCGGTCGATGGCCATACTGCCTGCTGTTCAGTTGCGTCGAAGTTTCCTGTCACAAGCGCAGGAGCAAGGCATGCATATGTTGCACCGACCTTATGGACGCCGCAGGGGAACCATTTTCCAGCAAGCGCGAAGATCCTGGCTTTCGTGCCCGTTATCGCGCGCGGGATCTCTATGAAGTTCACGCCTCCGAAGCTTCCGCCTGATTCCTTCGGCTCATTGTGCCAGTTGATCCTGTAGAGATTGAGTGGATTCACATCCCAGAGGCCCACGTTCCTGAGCTGTTCCTTGATGCTGTCAGGAATGAGCGAGGGATCCTTCATCTGCGCGAAAGTCGGGAGCTTGATGCCCTTCTCCCTGCATCTTTCCGCGTTCTTAGCAATTATGGCTTTCTTCTTTCTGAGGTTTATAAGCATGCTGCCTCCTGTGTTTGAGTATAAAGGTATTATGCAGAATGTAAAGAAAATACTGCGGATTATCGCAAAAAGAAAGACACAAATTATTTACAATGTGAATCTGCCATTTCCTGTTCTCCTTATTCCAGGGTATCCTGCAGCACGGCGGAAAAGCGCTTCCACCTGTGCTCCCATCCTGTCATATCCCATTTCTTCCCTGAAGAGTCTCTTGAGTTCGCTCTTGGTGAGCGTCCTGTTTTCCCTTTCGAGGATGCAGCGTATGCAGCATGCTGCCTCGGAGGAAGGAATCTGATAGGAATAACGCACCGCAGCATCCGGAGTAGGGCGGTAGCAGTCCTCTTCGCCGTCCCTGTGGAATACACGTTCCCCGTTGTCGTCCGTTATGGTTACCGGCAGTGCAGATGCCGCTGCTTCGAATACAGGCAGTATCCGTGATCCGACTTTCCTGAGCGAGAATGATGCTATGACGCGTTTGTATAAGAGGCTCTCGAGTATCGGGGCTTCAGCTTCTATGACCGCCAGCATACGCTTCCTGATCTCTTCATCCATGCTTCCGGAGATGATTTCCTCCGGAGCCGCAGCTGTGATTCCCAGGTCGGCTATCGTGTATTCCTTTCTCTCTGCCATATAAGGATTCTACAACGCATTCCCTGCGGAGAAAAGAAAAACTCCTTACAGCGTAAGGAGTCTTCATTCGCTCCCCCGGAGGGATTCGAACCCCCGACAGGGTGGTTAACAGCCACCTGCTCTACCGACTGAGCTACAGGAGAATTTGTTCTTTCGAACAAGGAAGAATTTACACGTTATGCAGAATCATGTCAATAGAATCATGTGCATTTTTCGCAGAACGGATCAGGATTTCCCTTCAGCAATCGCAAGTGATCCGGCTGCACCGGAAATCATCACCTTCATTCCATCGTCCAGGATCAGGAATCCATCCCAGAGGCCGTATATCTCCGTTGCTTCGCCGCTGAGGAACTTCCTTCCTCCCTTTGTCTGATGCATTGAGGGGCAGGGGAGCGTCAGCAGCAGCCTTCCTCGCTCCTCCGTGATCTTCCAGATCCCGTTCTCATTGCTGAATGAAACGTTTCCGAGCTTCATCGCCCTTTCCCCGTATATTGCTGCATTCTGGACGGGCAATGCTTCAGAGAGCGTTATTCCCCATGGAATCACTCCATCCCAGCCGTAGATCATGGCTGCTGACGCTCTGCCGGAAAGCGTTCCGCGGGTACGGAGCCAGCGTACACCACCGAGGCTTCCTTCGCTCATGGAAGAAATGGTGTCACCCATGAAGAGTGTTCCGCTGGATCTGAGCGGAAGACTGCATGCTGAATAGGCTATGCCTTTGCAGGATGCAAGCCGCGATACCGAAGCGGAACATGGCGCGTCAGGGGTGGACGTCAGCGTGACATCAGCTTTGAAGCCTTCCTCTCCGGATGGCAGTCTGAGATAGGGTGCGGATACAAGAAGCCTCCATCCAGTGCTGCGCTTGATCAGTGTCATTGTCATCGAGCTGTCTGAGAATGTATGGTAGCTGTCGCCTGATGGTGAGTCCTCTGCTCCGGAAGATGCGTCGGATGTCCTGCTTATGGACTCTGCTGCAGCGATCTTCCCTCTTCTGAGGTCGGCGAAGATGATCGTATGGATTCCCATGATGCCCAGGTCCACGAAGGAGACTGAAGCTGTAAGTCCTTTCTCATGATCGGTGAAGGTGCAGATATCACAGCCTCTGCGTATGATGTTCCTCATGTCCCTGCGCTGCGGGAATTCCCAAGCGGGGTATGGTCTCCATCCATCTTCCGTGCTTTCGGTTATCAGCTCTATGTCCATAGCGAGAGTATAGCAGAAAAAGAAAGGAGCGGCATTTCCGCCGCCCCCTGCTGTCCGTTTCAGCTGTTTTACTGCACTGATGTGCTGAGGACTTCTGTCAGGTATGTAGAGATGAAGTTGTCCTCGAAGCTGCCCGATGAGAGGATGCTTGACTGGAGATCCTGATCAGCCATCATCGCAGAGTTCATTGCATACATGAGGTTCACGTATGAGATGAGCGAAGCATTAGCTGTTCCATCGGTCGGTATCGGGCGCGCTATCACATAGCTTGATCCTGTCATTGCCGGCGGAAGCACCGTATTGTCCTCGGCAGTGTAGAGAGATCTGTAGAAAGTCTCATCGGACATCGCGGCATTGTAAAGGAGCCCTTCCGGATCGTTTCCTGCGAAATCGATGATGAATGAGGAGAGTCCGGGGTTGTATGAGGAGTCGCTGACCTCGGTTATCGTAAGACCATATTCAGATGCGGCGGCATCGAAATCCTCGACGGCAGCGGCATAGACTGCTTCTGACTGCACTGAAAGGAAGCTTTCGATTGTCTCCGGCTCATTGAGCAGGATATATCTCTTCACTGAGTCGAGCACGTCTGCATCGGAAAGATCCGCTTCAGCAGCTGCACTGTCTGCGCGGAATACAGTCCATCCCGCATATGTCTCGATGGGGGCTGTCATTGAACCGGTTTCAGTCTGGAAGATCGTCTCAGCAGCGGATGGATCCGTGAGAAGATCCTCTACAGCCATGAACATCATCGCGCCCATATAGCCGTTCTCATCCTCGCCGAAAGCGCTTGAGGCATTCTCAGCAGCTGCTTCCTCGAATGTCTTCTCTCCGCTCTCTATTGCTGCGATGATATCCGAGGCTGCGGTCTCTGTCGCTGCGGTGATGGATGAAAGCTCCATTGTCATGAACGGTGCCGGATCGGCTGAAGCATATGAAGCGGCATCGGCATCCGGGTATGAGCTGTAATCAACGGTAATATACTGGAATGCGCGTGGGGAATCATTCAGCGAGGCGACGAAATCCGTCTCAGCATCCGATGTCTTCACCGATGCGATATCCTCAGCGACCATCTGGGCCGGCAGCGAAGCGATGATCTGCTCCTTGATGGAATCCTTCTCCATCTTGGAAGCTGCATTGTATGCTTCCATGTCGAATTTTCCTTCTTCATCGCGGAATAGGCCGCTTGTGAAGATGGCGTTGCTGAGCATCCTGTCGGATACGAAGATCGAAGCATCATCTGCCATCTCGCTGAGCGCTGTCTGGTACACTGTCTGGTAGAATGCCTGAGCATAGATCTGCATCATGTTCTGGGCATTCATCGAATAGGTCTGTGCAAGAGAGTAGAGCTGGTTGTAGAAGTAGTTGTCGTACGTGAACTCAAGATTGATATCCTTGCCATTGTAGCGGCCGAATGTGATCTTGGGGGAGTTCGATGTGCTGAATACTGTAGTCGGCAGTATGAACGTTACGGAAATCAGGATAAGGACCACGACTCCGATGATCCATCCGATGGACTTGCCGTGCTTCCTGTCCTTGCCGTTCTTCTTTCCCTTCTCAGGGATCACTGCGCCGTTTTCCTTATTATCCGAAGGCATCCTGAAACCTCTTTCCCTGTAATATAAAGCCGTTTCCATTGGAAACAGCTAGTCAGAAAAGTACCATCTATGCAGTATATCTGTCAATTCAGAGCATACATCAGCGGGGTATCATCAGCCGACACCGAGATCGGTATTCTCAATCAGAACCTCAGCCTTGCTGCTTCGGCGTATGATGGGAGCAAGTTCCGCTGCGAATATCCTGCATAGCTCTTCGTTCCGCTTCTCTGCAGAGGAGTTGGGACAGAACAGGTTCACGGAGTAGTAGTCAAAGAGCCTTTCGGCTATTTCCACGGATTCCATGATGTCCTCCTCCGTCTGTCCTTCCATTCCAGCAAGGAGGCATACGCCTTCGAAATATTTCCTGATCATTTCCGGGGTGACATCCCTCCCGATTCCCTTCTTCCAGCGTATCCTCAGGTCCGGATTGAATGATTCAACGCCGATGCGGTAGTGCACACGGCAGGGGAAATGCGCGCTGAAAGCCTCAAGCTCGCTGCGGTACATCCAGTGCGTCTCGAACCAGAGATCCTCTATGTTCCTTTTCCTCACAGTCTCTGCGATCAGCGCAATTGTCCTGTCATCGAATTCCATTGCGGAACCTGAGTTGATCACATCCAGCACCCCATATCTGCCGGTTACTTCCTCAAGAACCGGCGCGTTGACGGCATACGGATCGGGTGACGTGTCGAGATAATAGTCACAGAAAGTGCATTTCCTCCAGCGGCAGCCAGTTCCCTGCAGCAGTATGAACTCCCGCCTGAATCCTGTTTCTATGACGCTGTAGCGTTCAAGATCACTCATATGTACCTCCGTTTCAGGTACCTGACGGCCGCATAGGCCAGCGGTGTTCCTGCAATGCCTTCGATGATGAGCTTGGCTGCATACTGCACTGCGATCATGGACACGAGGTCCGCAGCCGGTGCAGTGCCTGTGAATGCGATGAGCACGAAGAATACGGTGTCGAAGATGTATCCTACGGCCGATGATCCGATTGTCCTGATCCACAAGCGGCTGCTGCTCTCCTGCTTGTCCTTTATCCAGACAAGCACCTTCGCATTCGCCAGCTCCCCGAGAAGGAATGATATGAGGGACGCCGCCACTATGCGCGGAACATAGGTGTAGATCATCGCATATGATTCCTGCACTTCCTGCATGTAGTCCGGATACGGCAGCACGACTCCGATCGATGTGAAGAGAACGAGGAGCGCATTGCAGATGAACGTCAGGAATATGACTTTCTTCGCTGTCCTGTATCCCCAGACCTCCGCAAGCACATCGCCGAGCATGTAGGCGAAGGGGAATGTGATTGTCCCTGCATCGAAAAGCGAGAGCGGTCCGACGGAGATGATCTTGACTGCCATCAGATTCGCTATGAGATAAAGAGTGACCAGAAGGGCTGTGACGACAACAAGCGGCGTGAAGTCGCCTTTCCGGTTTTCTGAAGGGTTTTCCGGTACCTTGTATTCCATAATGGCTGCAATATATCAGAAGCGGAGTTACCGGACAAGGGCGGTACTGCTATAATATGCGCGTTCAGGAGATGAATATGAGAAGCCATTATGATTATCTTGTTGTCGGTACAGGACTGTATGGAGCCGTGTTCGCCCATGAAGCCATGAGGAAAGGATGCTCGGTCCTGATGCTGGACAGACGCGATCAGATCGGCGGCAATGTCTATACGGAGGAGCGTGATGGCATCATGATCCACCGTTATGGTGCGCATATCTTCCATACTTCAGACAAATCGGTCTGGGATTATGCAAATGGCCTGACGGAGTTCATCCCGTTCATAAACTCACCGATTGCTGATTTCCATGGTCAGATCTACAACATGCCTTTCAATATGAATACATTCGCGAGGATGTGGGGGATATCAAAGCCCGAGGAGGCAAGACGGATCATAGAGGAGCAGCGGAAGGAGGTCAGGGGCACCCCGAGGAATCTCGAGGAGCAGGCCATATCGCTTGTGGGAAGGGATGTCTATGAGACGCTTGTCAAGGGATATACCGAAAAGCAGTGGGGCAGGAGCTGCACTGAGCTTCCTCCTGAGATCATCAGGCGCATCCCCGTGCGCTTCATATATGACAACAACTACTTCTCGGATACCTATCAGGGCATACCGCGTTTCGGATATACCCGTTTGATAGAGAATCTGATCGATGGAGCGGATGTCATACTCTCTGAGGATTATATCCCGCAGCGCAGCAGGTGGGATGCAGCTGCGGACTGCACGCTTTACACCGGGTGCCTGGATGCGCTCTATGGATTCAGCCTCGGAAAGCTTCAGTACCGCTCAGAGGTCTTTGAGGAGATAAGGCTTGAGATGGACGATTTCCAGGGCAATGCGGTCGTGAACTATACGGACAGGGAGACACCCTGGACGCGTATCATCGAGCACAAGCATTTCTGCCGCACGCAGTCGCCTGTGACCTGGATCAGCCGCGAGTATCCTGTGGGGTATGAGGAAACCGGAGAGCCTTTCTATCCGATAGGAGATGAGGAGAATAAGGCCCTCTATGCGCAGTACAGAGCCATGGCGGATGCTGAGAGCCGTCTTCTCATCGGGGGCCGCCTTGCTGATTATGCCTATTATGATATGGACAAGACGATTGCTGCTGCACTCAGGAAAGTAGAGGTGATCAGGTAATGCCTTCAGCGGGAGAGGCTGCCAGCTGCTTTTCGAAGAAAGCTATCGTCTTCTCCAGCATCAGGGTGAAATCGCTCTCTGCGGAGAAGCCAAGCTCCTCCCTGATCCGCGATGAATCAAGGGCATATCTCATATCATGCCCCTTCCTGTCCGGAACGTAGGAGATGAGGCTCAGGGGTTTTCCCATGATCGTGAGTATCTTTCTCACGAGATCGATATTGCTTATCGGGCAGTCTGCTCCGACGTTATATATCCTGCCGCTCCTTCCGTTCCTGAGTATCATGCTGATTGCCCGGCAGTGATCGTCTGCATAGATCCAGTCCCTTACATTGCGTCCTGTTCCATAGATCGTTATGGGTTTGTCATGGAATGCCGATGTCACTGTCTTCGGGATAAGCTTCTCCGGATGCTGGTTCGGTCCATAGTTGTTCGTACAGCGGGAAATCGTCACATGCAGGCCGTATGTCCTTGCGTATGAAAGCGCAAGAAGGTCTGCTCCGGCTTTTGAGGCACTGTATGGGGAGCTTGGGCGCAGCGGGGATGATTCCGTGAATGGTTCACCGGAATCGAGCGGAAGATCGCCGTAGACTTCATCTGTCGATACCTGATGGAATGTAGGGATGCCATATCGCACAGCCGCGTCAAGCAGAACCCCTGTACCTGCCACATTTGTATCTATGAAGAGCGATGGATCTGCAATTGAACGGTCCACATGGCTTTCTGCGGCAAAGTTGACTACTGCATCCGGCTTTGTTTCCCTGAATGCATTGCCGACAGCCTCTGCATCCCTGATGTCTCCTTTTATGAAGCGGAAACGGCTGCTGCGGAGCGCTGGTCCGAGGTTTTCCATATTCCCGGCATATGTGAGGGAATCATAGCCTGTTATGCATGCGTCATCATTATCAAGCAGCCATCGGACGAAATTGGATCCGATGAAACCTGCCGCTCCCGTTACGAAAATATTCATCTGTCTGAAAAAGAAGAGCCGGCAGATACCGGCTCCGTCATGCTCTCAGAAGCGCGAGGCTTCCCTGATGAACTCTTCCGGCTCGATATCCCTGCCGGATACCGTGCAGACATTCCTTGGTGCAAGCGATTCCGTTGCTTCCTCTGCCTCTTCTTTTGAGAAGAGCGGAAGGATCGCATAGAAGCACCCATTCTCGCTGAATACGAGCGTATCCTCCCCGAAGGAGGCCTCGACCTGCTCCTCCGTAAGGCCATCGCGTTCTTTTATCGCAACAAGCGAGATGTCGTAATTCATATCGCAGGCAGCCTTCGTCTCTTCCTTCAGGACTTCGCGGAATGTCAGCATCTCCGGCTCCGCTTCCACAGGGACTTCTACCTCTTTCTCTACAGAAACTTCCTTTATGACCTCTACCGGCACTTCCTTCACGACTTCGACAGGAACTTCCTTCTCGATGATCTTCTCTACCGGGACTTCCTTGACCACCTCTACAGGAACTTCCCTCACGACCTCGATAGGAACCTCCTTTATCACTTCCTTCTCGACGATCTTCTCTACCGGGACTTCCTTCACGACTTCGACCGGAACCTGTATCTCCCTGATCTTCTCGATGGGAACTTCGACTTCCCTTACGATCTCAACGGGGACTTCCTTGACCACCTCTACAGGAACTTCCTTTATGATCTCCCTGGCTTCCTTGCCAGCTGCAGCGGTGGTGCCGCTGGCTGCGAATACCTCAGGATCGATCCTGCCGCGGAGCATCGGGTCATCCTTCGGGGAGGAATAGAGCGGTGAATCATACGAATTCGGGGAAAGCCTGTCTATCGTATCCTTGTATTCCGGTTCGCCTTTCTTCGCCGCCATGACCCCGATCTGTATGAGGATAAGCCCGATGAGAACCGGGAACAGCCTTGTGAGCACGGTATAGATCTGCTCTTCGGTTATCTGATAAGCGGGTACGATAAAGCTGATGAAAATAAGCGTGAACGCAGCAAGAACTATCAGTGTTATCACGATGCTGGTGATTACAAGCTTCGCTGTTTTCGAGGGTCGAGCCATAATTCCTCCCGGGACGTATACTCTACGCCTTATTGTTATTATATCAGTGCTATATGAGGATAAGCAAGGAAATATTCATCACAAAACCGACTGGATGGATGTTTGTTCCAGACAAAGCTTGATGTTTTCTTCCGAAGCGTATATGCCATTTCCATGGCAGTCATACTGGATTACACGCCTTCCGCAGCTGCGGAAGTGGGCAGAAGGCTTTCAGAAGGGCAGGTGGGGATCTTCCCCTGCGACACGATCTACGGACTCTGCGGAGCGGCAACGGAGAGCATCGCGGAGCGGCTCTATGAGATAAAGAGACGGCCCCAGTCCAAGTCATTCATCACGCTCATGACGAAGGAGCAGGCTGCTGCATCCGGACTTCTGATTCCTGAAGATATAATGGATAGGTGGCCAGCTCCGCTGACCGCGGTTGTCGCCAGTCCCGGGGGCGGTACGGCTGCGATAAGGGTACCATCCGATCCCTTCCTGCAGCTCGTGCTTCCTGTTTCCGGGCCGATCTTCTCCACATCCGTGAACTTCTCAGGGGAGAAGAGCCTGCTTTCATTCGAGGATATATTCCCTGTATTCAGGGATTCTGCTGATTTCATCGTCAATGCCCCAGGCGTGCATGCCGGGATGGCATCCACGCTGGTGGACGCCACCCGCATCCCGTATAAGGTGCTCCGCCAGGGGGCATACGTCATCTGATGCGTCTTGCCTCGATGTAATAGCGCTTTTCCGCTGCGTGGCCGATCGAGAATGTCTTCCTCGGGAATGCCCTGTCGCGGAGTATGGAGCTGAAGAACGTATCCTTGGAGATATCGGGAAGAATGACGCCGAGAGCACCGTCTGCCGCAAGCTTCATCACCGTGTCCATGCCATGGATGTAATCCACCGTTCCCTTTCCTGTCCGGAGCATTTCGTCTATGACGTTCTGGATCGTCCAGGCAGGCATCTCCTTCTCCGTGCCATCGAGCGTACAGACCTCGATCCCGCCATCTGAAATGAGCGCGAAGCTCTGTTTCCTGCTATTGATCATCTTCCAGGCTTCCTCGATGCCTGCTGCAGGCGCCCTTTCTATCTTCTTCGCGAAAAGGGAGAGGATGGAGAGGAAACCATCTTTCCCGATTGAGAAGAAAGCCCTGTGTATCGGCTCGAACTCCAGTCCGGGATCGAAGATGTTCTCGATTTCCACAAGGGCGTATCTTGCCTTGTGATGCTCGCGCTCAGCAGGTGAGAGCTTCTTCTTCACATCTTCCCAGCAGCTTTTTGCGGAAGCCAGGCTGTGGTTGCCGTCACCCATGGCGAAGAGGAGGGGATTTTCCGGGTCGAGCGAATCCAGGATCCTTCCGAGCGCTTCGCTTATTGCGGCTTTGTCGCTTTCGCTGGATACAAGATACCCCGTGACGTGGCCGCCGCCGAGCATGAGAGGGGAGCTGTAGAGCTTCTCAAGACTTTCCGCTTTCGCTGCAAGGGGTTCGATTACGCTTCTTTCCTTGTCAGAGATGAGCACCATGATGTGCGGCAGCTCAAGTGCGGCATTGCGGCGTATCTCCTTCCGAGGCGGTATGCGGGAGAGTATCGTTCCCTCCGTTGCCCTTATGAGCGATATTGAATCGGGGGAGTAGTCATAGGCTTCGAGGTCAAGCTTTCCGACAAGTCCATAGCGTGTGCCCGATTCCGTATCCCTTCTGACAAGCACATACGAATCTGTGAATGTACGGAAGATGCCGTTTCCGAGGTAGTCATCCATGCATTTCTCTATCTTCCTGATCCTGTCTTCCCTGTCATCATTCTCGAGATAGCATTCAGGGAGTATCATTCGGAGCGTCGACGGAGCATCCCCGGCTATTCTGTCCGCTTCTTCCCAGTATTCCTTCTCCGATGTGAACTGATCGCAGGCAACGACTGCCCAGCGCTCCATGCTGATACTCTCAACTGGAAGGAGAATATCTGCAGGAGAGAATCCAATGTCTTTCATTCCGTGACCTCCGGAGATATTATATCATGCAATGAAGGACCTGGTGATCATCGGCGGGAAAGCTCCTGAAAGCATCAATCTTGATATGACCTGCTATGGACGCATCATAGCTGCTGATTCAGGATATGATACAGCGAAGAGGCTTTCGATCGTTCCCGATGCCGTCGTCGGGGATTTCGATTCGGCATCCTCGCCGGATGAGCTTATAAGGCTCGGCTTCGTTCCCTGTCCGCGCGATAAGGATGATACGGATACTGCGATCGCTGTGAGGATGTGCGGCGGTGCCTATGATCTCATCGGAGGCGGAGAGGGCAGGCTCGACCATACGCTATCGATACTCGCAGCATTCCGCACGATCAGGCCGCCCGAGCGCTGGTTCATGCTTTCTGATACGATTATCTTCTCCTCCGGCAGCATTTCATTCGAAGCCCCTTCCGGGATGGATCTTTCCATAATAGCGCTGACGGAGGCCACGGTTACCACCGAAGGCCTGAGATGGGATATGGAAGGGACGGAACTCTCGTCCCGTTTCCTCTCGCAATCGAACAGAATGGAAGGAAAACGCGCAGTCATCAGTTCTTCGGATATTGTCATGATCCGTTTCTTTCCGCAGGATTTCCCGCTTGTGAGGTTCATCCGATCATGAGGAAACCGGCATTCTTCCGCAGGCTGCTCTATTCATACCTCCTGATAATGATGATACTTCTGGTCATCTTCTTTGCCGCAGTGCTCTTTGTTTCTGACAGGCTCGCGCGCGAAAGATATGAGGCTGAGATCGCTGCCGCGGAGGATAGGGTATCTGGATTCTCAGACGATCTCATGCGGGACCTGACAGCGATCGAGGATGCAATCGATGCCTCTCCTGTATTCTCCCGTCTCTATTTCTCCGTTGTCGATGGGTCCCTTCCCTCGTCCGCGGAAAACTCTGCCATCATAACGGCACTGAAGGGTGCATATTCTCTTGCCGGCCGCTACGATATCGTTGATATAGCTCTCTTCGTCAATGGGCTTGACTATGCCTATATGCCATCCGGAATCCAGATGCTCGATGAGCCATTCGGACAGGCATTCTATCCTGTCCCATACCTTGAGTACGGAGCATTCAGCACCTCATTGAATGTTGATTCCCTTCGCTATACATTCTCCCGGCCCGGAATCATGTACCTTTCCGATTTCAGCTATCAGGGCGGTGCAGGCCATGGTGTCATAGCTATCTCGATCGATGCAGATAGGGTTGAACGGTCGCTGCTGGGACTCGTCCCGTATGGAAGCGGTGTGAGGCTGATGTACAACGGACAGCCGTTCATGGAGTTCGGCACTCCGGGATCGGAGATCACGGAACTGAGGAACTGCCGTCTTCCCCGTTTCTCGATAGGTGTATCATTCCCGGAATACTCGTTCATCAGCTATGCATCCCCTGCCTCTGTGCTGCTCCCGATTGCTGCTGCCGCATTCGCTTTCCTTCTCGTGCTTGTGCTGTCCATATACTTCACAAG
>CALXKY010000026.1 GCA_944389055.1 uncultured Spirochaetaceae bacterium
GTACCTTTAGAAGACAAACGGCGTACCTTTGGAAGATATTAGCGTACCTTTAGAAGAAAATTCCTCGCATAATGCGCGCGCGTGATAATAGTAAGCACTAGTAATAATAGTACTTTCAGTAGTAGAGGCGACAAAGATGTGGAAAACTCAACCTGACTGTCATTTCATCCCATTTGTGAACTCCTTTCCTTTCGAGATCTGAAGCTCATTGATCTGTGATGCGATGTCCCGTTCTGCATTGAGATCCGTGTACCTGGAGAGCATTTCCATTGAGTGGTGTCCTGTAAGAGCCATGATCTTCTCCGGATGCATGTTCGACCTGACGCAATCCGTTGTGAATTTATGTCTCCAGGAATGGAATGTGATTCCACGCCTCTGTCTTTCTGCTTCCGAGATGCCGATTTTCTCCATAGCCTTGTAGAAAGCAGCTCTGGCTCTTCCTTCGTTCATCGGTTTCTTGCCGTCAAAGGAGAAGATGAAATCATTCTCGTCATTTGGATGGCTTTGCCAGGCGGCGTAGAGATAGCGGTAGATTTCGGCTGTGATAGGAACGACTCTTTCCTCTGAAGTCTTTGTTGTACTCATTCCGTAAGACTCGTTGTAGCTTCGCTTGACGATGATCTTGTTGGGGTACACTTCATTGATTGTCAGGGCAAGCAACTCTCCAGCCCTCAAGCCTGTAAGCCCGGCTACAAAGCTGTAGACGTAATAGACGATTCTATCATTCCAGAGATCCTTGATTCTCTCGATATCAAAGAGCCTTGCACACTCGTCATCAGTGAGAAGTTCCTTTTTCTTCTTGTCAACTGTTCTTGCGATTGTCATTTCCACTGGATTCCTTTCTATGAGTCCTTTTGAGACTGCTTCCTTCATCATGATGATGAAAACGGATCTGATGTTGTTAATCGACTTCGGAGCGAGACCATGCTTGTCTTTCAGAACCTGCCAGAAGGAGTTGATCATATCGACGTTGATCTCAGAGAGCTTGTACTTGCCGAAATAGGGAATGAGATATTTCCTAGTCCAGAGTTCGTTGCAGGTCACATAGCTCTTCTTGATTCCAGGGTGTGACTCTGATCCAGCAGCTCTTCTGGCGAGGACATATGGACAGGTATCCCAATGCCACCAAGGGGAGGCAAACTCCTTGAATGTAGGTGTGCCAGAATTGGATGCTGCCGTATTGGACTGGAGTAAATGCGAACTGTCTATCCTGATTACCAGGTCGGATTCAAAGACCTTGCGAAGAAGATTCTCATTGTTGAGCAGTTCCTCAACATAAACCCGGGCTTTTTCCTTTGAGGTACAGCCTGTGCTTTTGGCTCTTCTCTTACCGTCTGGAAGATAGACACGAAAATACCAGATTGGTTTGCCTTTGACAGTCTTGTCAGAATACAAAGTGTACTGTCGTCTGAATCTCATCTCACACTCCTATAAATGTAATAGCGTCGTAGATGGAGTTGAGATAGTCCTTATTTTGAGCAATGACGTTACATAAGTGTGCAACGCCGAAGTCAATTGGTCAGCTTTTGGTCAGCTTTTGGTCAGCCGAGACCAAAATGAGACCCATCAGAAATGAAATAAGTCCTTGCAGTGCAAGGACTTATTCGAATTCGTGAGAGACGGGGCTCGAACCCGCGATCTCCGGCGTGACAGGCCAGCGCGATAACCAGCTTCGCTACTCCCACAAGCGATGTTTATTTTGCAGAAAACAGGCATGTATGTCAACACATGGAAGCAAAAATTCTCAAAGAATCAGAATGTTTATAGTAATTATATATTCTGACTGAAATTAAGTAAGCACTTTTCTGAATGCATCATAGTTTCTTGTATTGAATCGCGATGTATAGACTGCGAATTCCACTGTCTTAAGGCTTCCTTTGCATTCCTCGATGACAGTCCTGAAGCACTCTGCTACCATTTCGGGGGAATTGCCGAAGACGCCGCATCCGAAGGCCCCTGCAATCAGCACATCAGCATTTGCAGCTGCGATTGCTGATATCTTCCTTATCCTGGAAAGAAGAATCATCCTCAGCTGCTCTTTCCTGCCTTCTGACATCGCAATGGTGTTTTCTGCTGAGATATCAGGGGCTGCCGATGTAATCACTCCTGCGTGTATCCATTCCTCTTCATCCAGTATCTCCGGTACGGCTTCATCTTTCCTGAAGAAGATTATGCCAGGCGAGAAGAGCATGGCATCCGAATGATCGCTGTCGCGCTGCTGCCTGTGGAACCGATAGAATGGCTCTGCTTCAGGATTTCCGGAAAGGGAAGGGTATAGAGTGGATATCCTGCAGAGGCTTTCCTCCTGGGCACTGCTTCCGCTCAGGACACCGCCTCCGGGATTGACCGCTGAGGCGAAATTAAGCACGGCTATGCGCTTTCCCCTGTAAGCAGAAGCGGCTTCGATGCTTCTTTTTCCTGATACAATCACTTCTGTATCCGCGAAGCGTGCCTGCGGTGCCTCCATAGCGGCATCGGCGGGGTAGAAGACCGTATTCTTTCTTGATTCACCGGCAGCTTCCAGGAGCTTGGGATTCTCTTTGATCAATTCAAGCGTCTCTCTGAAGATCATGATGTTCCGTGCAGCATCCATCTCGATGATATTATACTCTCCATTCGGGTTTATGATGTATCATCCTTGATATGAATCAGCGTTCTGCAACCGATTTCACGAAAGGCCCGATACGGAAAAGCCTTGTGCTTTTCGCAATACCTCTTTTTCTTTCGAATCTTTTTCAGCAGCTTTACAACGCTGCTGACTCTGTTATCGTCGGTAATTTTGTCGGGGCTGAAGCTCTGGCTGCTGTTTCATCATCAACACCGCTGATCAACCTCATGGTCGGATTCTTCAATGGCATGGCCATCGGAGCAGGTGTCGTAATCTCTCGTTTCTTCGGTGCCCGTGATATGAGGAAGCTGCGGCTTGCCATTCATACGGATATTGCATTCGGAATCATCTGCGGAACGCTCCTCATAGTCTTCGGGGTCATTTTCTCCCCGAAGATCCTCCGATTGATGCAGACGCCAGAGGATATCATGCCGCAGAGCGTGGAGTACTTCAGGATTTATTCGATGGGAATCCTCTTTTCCGTTCTGTACAATATCATGATGGGAATCATGAATGCCCTCGGAGATAGCCGCCATCCGCTCTACTATCTGATTATATCATCGGTAATAAATATATTCCTCGATCTGTTCCTTGTCGGTGTCGTAGGCTGGGGCGTTGGTGGTGCGGCATTTGCCACCATAATGTCTCAGGCCGTGAGTTCCGTTCTCTGCCTGATCAAGCTGATGAGGGACAGGACGGAGTATCGTGTGCGTCTTCGTGATATACGGATCGATCCTGTGATGCTCAGGCAGATCATCGCATTCGGCCTGCCGTCAGGTGTTCAGAATTCGGTCATCAATTTCGCGAACATAATCGTCCAGACGAATATCAACTCTTTCGCTTCAGCGGCTGTCGCAGGCAGCGGGGCCTATTCCAAGATTGAGGGATTCGCCTTCCTTCCGATCACGAGCTTCTCTCTGGGACTGACGACGTTCGTGGGCCAGAATCTCGGTGCGAAGCAGTACGATAGGGCCAAGGCCGGCGCACGGTTCGGCATCCTGTGTTCTGTAGCAGCAGCAGAGCTCATAGGTGCAATGATATTCATTGCTTCGCCGTTTCTTGTATCGTTATTCAATTCCACTCCGGAAGTTGTGGCATACGGAGCGCGGCAGGCGCATATCGAGGCGCTCTTCTACTGCTTCCTTGCCTTGTCGCACTGCATCGCCGGCGTTCTGCGGGGCGCGGGGAAAGCTACGGTTCCTATGTTCATAATGCTTGGCTGCTGGTGCATCTTCCGTGTCATCTATATTACAGTGGCGCTGCGTCTGTTCCATCATATAGAGATCGTCTACTCGGCATATCCGATTACATGGACTATGTCCGCACTGATATTCATGGTCTACCTGCTCAAAGCCGACTGGCTTCATGCCCTGGATCACCATCATCTGTGATCAGAGGTATCTCTTCCTTAGCGGCATGACAGCTTTGCTGATCTGCCGCGCAATCGTTCCGACAAGAATGGCCGCGAGGATTGTTCCTTCCCTCACTCCTCCCATAGTCCCGAGAAATGAGAATGAGAGAATCAGGGACAATGCCACGAGGGAGCAGTCGACGGCGACCTTCGCTGTTCCGAACTTCAGCCCTGCTTTCCTGGAGATGGCTATTGCAAGCCCCTCCCCGGCAAGGGGAACGGTATCGGAGGCAACTTCAGCAGATACTCCGATCGATACAAGCACGATTCCGGTCAGGCAGAAGAGCATTGATACGGCGTAATTGCCGGGTTCAAGTCCCTTGAGCATGAATACGGCAGCATCCGTCATGAATCCGAATATGAATGCGACGGGAAGCTGAAGCAGCTGCATGGGACTGTAATCCTTCCCGAGAAGGATAAGCTGGATGACTATGAATACCACATGCATCATGATTGTCAGTATTCCGACGGAAAATGGTGTGAACATGCTGACGGTGTAGGGAACTCCTGAGATAGGAGAGGTCCCGAGATCCGCTGCGATGGAGAATGCGACTCCGAGTGCCATCACCCACAAGCCGGCAGCAAGTGTCAGCACCCTCTTCATGATATGCTCTTTCCTCATGATATTGCTTTATAATATCCGCGGCTTGAATATCAAGGATGCTTCTAATCTTATTCTAATGAAGCGATGCTAGATTGTTCTTAGGAGGCAGCCATGCGTGTGCTCGTCGCAGAGGATGAGAGGGATCTTAATGCAATAATCGTGAAAAGGCTTTCCGATGAGGATTATGCCGTCGATTCAGTCTATGATGGGAAGACTGCGCTGGAGTATCTTGGAGCAGCTGCTTACGATATAGCGCTTCTTGATGTCATGATGCCCGTACTCGATGGATTCGAGGTCCTCCGGAGATACCGGGACTCTGGCGGAAAGACTCCTGTGCTTTTTCTCACGGCACGCGATAGCATTGATGACCGTGTGCTCGGCCTTGATACAGGCGCTGATGATTACCTTGTGAAGCCTTTCTCTTTCCAGGAGCTCCTTGCCAGGATGCGAGTGCTCCTGAGACGTTCCCATTCGTCATCGGCTCCTGCCATTCTCAGTGCAGGTGACCTCATTCTCGATCCCGCTTCGCATAAAGTGGTGCGCGGCGGCCGGCCTATCGATCTGAGCTCGAAGGAGTTTTCGATGCTTGAATATCTCATGAGGAACCGTGGCGTGGTACTGAGCAGGGAGAGCATCCGTGAGCACACCTGGTCATGGGACTATGATGGCGAATCGAATATCGTCGATGTGTATATCCGGTATCTGAGGAAGAAAATCGATGATGGTTCTGACGAGAAGCTTATCCAGACAGTCAGGGGAACGGGATATATGATCAAGGGGGAAACGGAGTGACGATAAAGAAAAGGATAGTCATCTGGTATACGGTCTGGATGGCTTTGCTTGTCGGCATAGCGGCTGCCGTTCTGTTCTCTGCAAGCGGAGCACTCCTGAGACGGGAGATCATAGGTGAACTCGAGGAGGCCATCTATGATGCTGCCGGGGATATCATTGTCAAAGGAGATGAGGTCCGCTTCGATGATGATCTCGATTTCTTCGATGACGGTATCTATATCTCTATCTGGAACGGCAGCCGGATGGTTGCTGGGCGATTCCCTGAAGAGGCCCCTTCATCTCCTTTCGCTGATGGTATGCTGCAGGAGGCAAGCAATGATGAGGGGGGATGGTACATCATGGATGCGGCTCTGTCCGGACCATTCTATGTGAGAGGTGCCGCGCGCTCATATGACATGAGCCTCATCGCCACTTCAATGCAGAGGCTGCTGCTCATCCTGCTGCCGGCAATCGTTGTGCTTGCAGCCGCCGGAGGATACTTCATCGTCAGACGTTCTTTCCTCCCGGCGGACAGGGTCATAGCCACTGCAGGGGATATCGCAGGATCCGATGATCTTTCCAAGCGTATCGGGCTCGGGCCTGGAAAGGATGAGATCCATCAGATGGCCGCGGCCTTCGATGGTATGATGGACCGTATCGAGGGGGCTTTCGAGCGGGAGAAGCAGTTCACTTCCGATGCCTCTCATGAGCTGAGGACACCGATAGCAGTCATACGTGCAGAGGCGGAGTATGCCTCGTCCCATACGGATGATCCATCCATTACGGGGGAATCCCTTGCCGTAATATCCGCTCAGGCGGGACGGATGTCAAAGCTTGTATCCGAACTCCTTTCCATGGCCCGGGCTGAGAAGGGAACCCTCCGTCCTGATCCGGAACTTTTTGATCTTTCCGAACTTGGTGAGATGGTGGTCGAGTCGCTCAGGGATAAAGCAGATGAGAGACATATTACGCTGAACATGAAAGCCCCGGAGCATCTTGAACTGATGGCCGATCATGGAATGATGACGAGGATCCTCATCAATCTTGTTTCCAATGCGATTGCATATGGCAGGGATGGCGGATGGGTGCTTCTGCGGCTTTCCAGCAGGAATGGCGCTGTGCTTATCGAGGTTGAGGATAATGGGATCGGCATTGCCTCTGAGCATATGGAAAGAATCTGGGAAAGATTCTATCAGGTGGACGCGGCCAGAACGGCTGATGCTTCCTCTGGTTCCGGGCTAGGGCTGTCCATCGTCAGAATGCTTGCCGAGGCTCAGGGGGGCTCCGTGGAAGCTGAGAGTTCAGAAGGCCAGGGGAGCACATTCAGGGTAAGCATACCGCTTCATGCGGATGATGACGGATCTGTGCTAAGATAGCTCCTGTGAAAGTACTTGTCGGAATGTCCGGGGGAATCGATTCCTCCGTTGCTGCCTATCTTCTGAAGAACCAGGGCTATGATGTCGAAGGGGTGACGATGCTCATCTGGAAACCCGGTTCACCGTATCCTGCTCCGATGTCTGCCAACAGCTGCTACAGCCCGGACAAGACAAAGGATCTCAGGAAGATACAGGAGATCTGCAGCCGGATCGGCATACGCCATCATACTGTCGACTGCTCGGATCTTTTCGAGAGCGATGTGCTCGGAAACTTCCGTTCTGAATACATGAATGGCCGCACTCCTAATCCATGCGTATGGTGCAACCAGAAGATCAAGTTCGGTGCCATGCTGGATCATGCCCGTTCGATCATCAGCTTCGATTATTTCGCTACGGGCCATTATGCAAGGGTGAAACGGCTGGATAACGGGCGCTATGCCGTGCTCCGTGCCAGGGATCCGAAGAAGGATCAGAGCTATTTCCTGTCCAGGTTGTCACAGGAGCAGCTTTCTTCCGTTCTGTTCCCCCTTGGGGAGATGCTTAAGTCAGAGGTGCGTGAGCTTGATGAGATTCTCGGCTTCCATGAGAAGGGACAGTCTGAGAGCCAGGATTTCTATGGCGGAGATTATGCTGATCTCCTTTCTGTCAGCGACCGGGAAGGCGATATCTGCTTCAGTGATGGCCGTGTCGTCGGCCATCACCGAGGCTACTGGCATTACACGATAGGGCAGAGAAAAGGGCTTGGAGTCGCATACAGCGAGCCGCTTTATGTGGTGGATATCGATTCTGAATGCAACAGGGTGATTGTCGGAACCGAACCGGAAACGCACAGCTTCTCGGCATATGCCTCCGATGCTGTATTCGGGGCCTCTGAGGATTTCGATCCGGCTGCAGTCTATGGAGTGAAGATCCGCAGCATGGCCGATCCCGTGCCTGCTCATGCGGAGAGGGCTGGGGATGGCTTCCGTGTTTCATTCCTTTCTTACGTGAAAGGGCTTGCCCCCGGGCAGAGCGCGGTTGTCTATGATGGCGATGCCGTTGTGGCGTCCGGTATCATCTCGGGGAAATGAGGAGGGGATATGTTCAGACCGATGAGAAGGATGAGGCAGGGCCTCGATGAATCCAGATGCATGCGCATCCTATCCGGCGCCTCTCACGGTGTTCTTGCGCTTGATGGCGATGATGGATATCCATATGCCGTTCCGCTATCGTTCGCTGTCTCTGATGGGCGGATTGTCTTCCATTCAGCTTTGTCTGGACATAAGATCGATGCTGTGAGGCGCTCGGGCAGGGCATCGTTCTGCGTCGTCACCGAAGATTCTGCTGTCCCTGAGGAATTTACCACCAGATACTGCAGCGTAATTGCTTTCGGCAGGATATCAATCGTCGAGGATGAGAGCCGCAAGCTGCGTGATATTGAAGCGATAGCCATGAAGTATGCACCATCTGTAAGCCGCAGCGTAATGGATGATACGATCAGCCGGTCATGGAATGCATTCCATATCATTGAGCTTGAAATAGAGCATATCACCGGGAAAGTCTCACGTCTTCAGATCTGAGTGTGATACTGCGCACCTTATATTTGCTTATGATGGCTTTGGATGGTATCCTTTTCAGGAGGAGGAGACATGAGAGTTATCATTGAACCGGATTATGAGAAGCTTTCTCAGTGGGCGGCAAGGTATATAGCAGCGCGTATCAGGGAACATGAGAGAAAAGATGGCACGAGGCCTTTCATCCTCGGCCTTCCGACGGGTTCATCGCCGATTGGTACATACAAGGAGCTCATAAAGCTCAATAAGTCAGGCTATATCTCTTTCAGGAATGTAGTCACGTTCAATATGGATGAATATGTGGGACTTCCACGTGACCATGAGCAGAGCTACTACACATTCATGCATACCAATTTCTTCGATCATATCGATATCATTCCGGAGAATACGAATATCCTGAATGGCAACGCTGCGGATCCTGAGGAGGAGTGCAGGAGGTATGAGGAGAAGATAGCATCATATGGCGGTATCGATCTCTTCCTCGGCGGTATAGGGGCGGATGGCCATATAGCTTTCAATGAGCCTTTCAGTTCCCTTTCGTCCCGCACAAGAGTAAAGAGCCTTACGTACGATACCAAGGTCATGAACTCACGTTTCTTCGGAGGGAATATAGCAAGCGTGCCTTCTACCGCGCTTACTGTCGGCGTCCAGACAGTCATGGATGCCAGGGAGGTCATGATACTCGTCAATGGCCATAACAAGGCAACAGCTCTCCAGCATACTGTCGAGGGCGGTGTATCGCAGGCATGGACGTGCTCCGCGATCCAGATGCATCCACGCGCGATCATCGTCTGCGATGAACCTGCATGCGATGAGCTGAAGGTGGCCACGTACCGGTATTTCAAGGATATCGAGCAGGCAAATCTCGATCCCAATACATTGTAAGGAATCAGCTTTCTGGTTTTCGCTGAGGAAGCCTGAAAAAGCTTTGCCCACGGTTCTCATCTTCCGTGGGCAGCTTTTTTCCGCGTGCAATCCGCTCAGTTAACCATGATCAGGTTGTATTTCCTTGTTCCGAGGCCTATTGATTCAGCGTATTCCAGTCCCTGTTCCCAGTTCGTGTCCGGGTGGATGTCCGTGAAATGATCGTGGTGCTTATGCTCTGCTTCCGAAAGCATCGTGCCCGGATTCTGCGGCATCCTGTTGACGGCATCTGCGCATGCCTGATCGAGCGCAACGGGATCGAAGGAGGCGAACATGCCGATATTCGGTACGATCGGGGCATCATTCTCGCCATGGCAGTCGCAGTTGGGGGAGATGTCGATGGCGATTGAAATATGGAATGAAGGCCTGTCCTGGAGCACTGCCTTTGCATATTCCATCATCCTGCAGTTGAGTATCTCATTTGAGTTGCTGGTTCCCTCTGTGATCGCATCCTTCGGGCAGATTGCGATGCAGCGGCCGCATCCGACGCATTTCGAGTGATCGATCACGCACTTTCCTGTATCGAATACAGGTCCGCCATGTGCGCATATCTTCTCGCATCGATGACATGATACGCATTTCTCAGCAATGACTACAGGCTTTCCCGCTGCATGCATCTCCATTTTCCCTCGTCTTGAGCCCGACCCCATTCCTATGTTCTTCAGCGCCCCGCCGAATCCTGTCGATTCGTGGCCCTTGAAGTGTGTGAGCGATATGAAGATATCCGCATCCATGATTGCCCTGCCTATCTTGGCTTCCTTCACATACCTGCCATTTACAGGCACTTCGATATCATCCATGCCCTTGAGGCCGTCGCCGATGATGATCTGACAGCCGGTGGAGAGGGGAGAGAATCCATTTGCCATAGCAGTATCGAGATGGTCCAGGGCATTCTTCCTTCCTCCGACATAAAGGGTATTGCAGTCCGTAAGGAATGGCTTTCCGCCTCTTTTCCTGACTTCATCTGCCACAGTCTTCGCCCAGTTGGGCCTGAGGAATGCCAGATTGCCTGGTTCTCCGAAATGCATCTTGATCGCTGCATAGTGGTCCTGGAAATCAATATTCCCGATTCCTGCTCTCTCCATGAGCCTTCCGAGCTTGTCGAGAAGAGAGTTGCTGAAACCTGTCCTGAGGTCGGAGCAGTATACATCGCTTGCCATAGCCGTCTCCTTACTTTCTTATTCCCAGAGCTTCCGCTGTCTCTATCAGAAGCCTCGGGTTGTCCGTCATGATCGTATCGACACCGATTGAATATAGGTATTCCATATCCTTCCGGTCATTGATGGTCCATACCATAACCGTGGCATCGCGCTTGTGCATCGCTTCCACGAATGATGGGGTGACGATCTTGATGCCGAACTGGCTTACAGGTATCTGGAAGATCGTCTTCATCCGGAAGGACCTTGGCAGCATGTGCAGCTTCTGCCTGATGACAATCGGGATGACTTCCTTTGTTGATATGGATGTGAGGAAGTCAGGAGCCGCAGCTCTGAGCTTCTGGAGATTCCCGAGGTGAAATGAGGCTGTGCATACCCTGCCTTCTGCACTGTTCTCGCGGATCGTGCGGATATAGGATGGGACAATCTCCTCTTCCTGGCTCTTGAGATCTATGTTGAATCTTGTATCAGGCAGTGCCTTCAGGACTTCATCGAGCTCTGCAATCTGCACGCCTTTCCCGCGGAACGGGAATGTCCTTCCTCCATCTGCTGTGAAAGCATATCCGGCATCGAGCGCCTTCAGCTCGGCAAGGGTGTGATCCTCTATCCTTCCTGTGCCATCGGTATTTCTCTCGAGCGTAGGATCATGCCAGATGACGATCCTTCCATCCTTCGTCATGTGCACATCTGTTTCAATTGCATCGACGCCGAGCTTATGCGCTGAAATGAATGCTGGCAGCGTATTCTCCGGGAAATATGCGGAGTCGCCTCTGTGAGCAATGATGCGTGGCATCGGTGAGAGGAATGATTCCGTCATGATTCCCTCTTATGCATCGCTATGAGCTCTGCCTTCCTGAATATCTTCTCGAATCTTCTGAGCTCCTCCCCTGAAAGGGCTGCGCGCTCTACGATATCCGCCAGAAGCTGGTTCGTCCATTTCTCCTCGTCCGCCATCTTGAAATAGCCCATAGCCTTCAGGTGCCCGGTCATTCCATCGGCAGCCTCCCTGATGCGCTCATGGGTAACTGCGGTCATTCCCTGTCTGTAGACCAGTGCTCCGCGGAAAAGTATGTAGCATATGATCTGGACAGCCTGTGAGAGATTCAGCGACGGGAAGCTGTCAGATGTCGGAATCGTGACGATTGATGAGCAGAGCGAAACCTCGTCATCCCTCAGCCCATCGGATTCACGCCCGAAGACTATCGATATCCTTCCTTCCGGAAGCGCTGAGATCTTCTCCGAGAGCTGTTCTGGCGAGTACGCGCTCAGCTTGCGGAACTTGCCGCGGCGTCTTGTCGCCCCGACAGTGAATATGCTGCCGGCAAGTGCTTCCTCAAGAGTGGGAAATCTCTTCGCGTTTTCCCATACATCGCTTGCATGGAGGGCAAGGGTCCTGACTCTGTCCTCATCGTACTCCCTGCTGCCGGTTATAGCGAGATCCGTTATACCCATCGTTTTCATCGCGCGGCATACAGACCCGATATTGGCACCATCCTGCGTGTCTACCAGCACTATCCTGATGCGTTCCAGATACCCCTGAGCTTCCATACCGGGGAGAGTACAGCATATTGCCAGTTTTTGCCATAGTGCTGTACAATCGGGACATGAATCCAATCCCGCAGGACAATATCAAGAAGCAGACGAGGAATATCCTTGCTTTCATTGCTGCCATCATCTTCCTCTTCATCCTCAAAGCCTGCGCTGAGTTCATTCTGCCTATAGTGATAGCATTCTTCATCTTCGTCATCATCAGCCCCATCCTGGCAAGGCTTGATAGGATGAGGATCCCGAGAATGGTATCGCTTGTGCTTGTGATGCTGCTTGTTCTCGTTGTCTTCCTTCTGTTCGTCTACGTGTTCTTCCTCATGGTGAACATGCTCATACAGCCAGATGGTATCCCTGCCTATGCAGCAAGGGTGCAGTATTTCGATAGGTATGTCTCATCAATGATAGCCCCATACCTCGAGGAGGAGCCTGATTCGTTCTCGATACTGCGTTTCCTGAACATCGATTGGTATGGTCTCCTGATGGCTTCCCTTACGTCCATCTCAGGGAAATTCATAAGCATCCTCTCTGATGCGCTCCTCGTATACGTTTATCTTCTCTTCATAATCATGGAGCGTCAGACAATCTTCCCGAAGCTGCTTGAGGCTTTCCCTCGAGGAAGGGCCCAGAGGGCAGGGCAGATGGTCTCAAGGATGAACAGGCAGATGTCCAGATACCTTGCGATAAAGCTCATCATCAGCGTCGCGACAGGTGTCCTCTTCTATTTCGCTTCAGTAATATCAGGTCTGGACTTCGCACTTGTATGGGGAGTGCTCGCAGTCATCCTCAACTTCATTCCTACAATCGGATCGATCGTATGTACCGCTGGAACGATCGTGATGGCAATACTGCAGTATGCTCCCGACTGGGGATATGTCATATACATCGCTCTTCTCATGATCTCAATAGAGATGGTGCTTGGGAATATAATCGATCCGAGGCTTCAGGGCGTGCAGCTGAATATCTCGCCGCTTGTTATCCTCGTCTCGCTTGCCTTCTGGGGATACATATGGGGCATCGCAGGAATGTTCCTCTCTGTTCCGCTCACTTCGATCATCCAGATCATCTGCGCCAATATACCATCGATGAAGCCTGTAGCCATCATGCTTTCCGAGGGGCGTGATTACCGCCGGCGCTTCGAGCGGTCAAAGAGACGGAGGCGCATGGCGATGGAGATGGAAGAGACCGATGATACGGAGATGCCAGATAAGCCAGAAGGCCCTCAGGACTGACGTGAGAGCAGTATGCCGAGAAGCATTATCACGGAGCCTATGATCAGGGCTGGCTCAATCATTCTGTAAAGAACAGCATCAAGCACAGCTGCAGCAAGCACCTGGCCCGATGACATCAGTACCGATGAGTCAGAGGCGGGGATCTCGGGGATGATCGTGTTCGAGGCAACGACGACGAAGCATGCGAGCATGCCTCCTCCGCAGATGACAAGAGGGGATAGTCCTGCAAGGTTTTCCCATCCTGCTGCTGTTTCCTCCGGCATTGAGATGAATGAGAAAGCAAGGATGCCGATGAGCCCTGAGATGACATTCTGCCTTGCAGAGAAGAATGCACCTTTCCTTTTCGCGAATCCTGAGTTGTATACCATCTGGATCATGGTGATGATGCCCGCGGTGCCGCCGATGAGCGCATAGACCGGATCCGGAGTTCCGGATGAGAAGAAGAGCATCACGAGTATTCCCGCAAAGGATACAGCTGCGCCTGCCGCTCTTCTGAAGCTGATACGCATCCTCTTCATGCCCATCAGGCCTGTCATATCGAATGCAATGCCCATCAGGCATTGCCCCAGCACTGCCGATGCCATCGCTATCGTTGTTCCCGCGCCGCGCACGGAGAAGTAGTTGCATGTTATGACTGCAAGCCCGAAGAGGCCGCCGCCCCAGAGGTACCATGGCGCATGGGTGCGTGGCGGGTTGACGGTCCGGCTCTTCCGGAAGAGCAGCATTATGGCTGTGAGCGTTGCGATGCCGACAATCTGGTTGATTGTTATCGATACCTCATTCGTCGTAGCTTCGCCGAGCTGCGTGTTGAATACAACCATCACTGATATGATGGCCCCTGTGATGAATGAAAGCGGATAGCATGCATCTGTTCTCATGGATGCAAGGATAACAGCGTTGACCATTCTCATGCTACTGGTAATAATCTTGCCGAGGAGTATGAGATGGATATCGTAACGCTTGATCTTGAAGGTGTTCTGGTTCCTGAGATATGGATCGCATTCGCAGAGGAAACAGGTATTGAGGCTCTGAAGCGCACGACGCGCGATGAACCTGATTACCATCGTCTGATGGAATACCGCATGGCTATCCTCAGGGAGCATGATCTCAGGCTTTCGGATATCCAGAGCGTAATAGCGCGGATAAGACCCCTTGATGGGGCAAAGGATTTCCTCGATGAGCTCAGGGAGCTTACCCAGGTGATAATCCTCTCTGACACATTCTCGGAGTTTGCGCTCCCTCTCATGCGCCAGCTTGGCTATCCTACGATTTTCTGCAACAGCCTCTCTGTCGGAAGCGATGGGATGATCGAGGGTATCAGGATGCGGACTGAAAACGGCAAGAAGAAAGCTGTCGAGGCACTGCAGTCGATCGGCTTCCGTGTGTTTGCCTCAGGAGACAGCTACAATGACCTTGCCATGATACATGCGGCGGATGGTGGATGCCTTTTCCGCGCGCCCGAGAACATACTCAGGGAGGAGAAGAATCTCCATCTGGCAACAGAGTACAGCGAGCTTATTCGCGAGATAAGGTCATTCATCGATGGCGGCAAAGAAAGGTAAGGCAGGCTTCATCATATCAATAGTGATGCTTCTTGTGGGAATGACAGCCGGATTCCTTCTCCTTGGCATCGTGTATCAGGGTCCGATGTGGGTGCGTGCTGCCGTTTTCATCGTATACCTCTTCGTTGCGGGCATGACGATACGTGTCTCAAGGCGGTATATACGCTCTATTGATGACAGAACTCCACAATAACTGCACTTTGTGCTCTTGACTTCACACTTCAGTTTGTGCAGATTAAGGGCGACTCTATGAAAGAGAGGGGTGTTGGTATGGATGATTTCACCAGGGAAATGGAGGCAAAGCTTCTTGCAGAGCGCGATGAGCTGCGTAAGAAGCTTGATTCCGAAGGAGATGATTTCCGCAGCGAGGCACAGGCTTCCTCTGGCCGCGGGGATTCAAGCGATCTCGCCTCCGATGAAGGTGTATACAGAAAGATGGAAGCTCTGAACGCTATGGATGCGAAGAAGCTGAAGGCGATAGAGAACGCCCTCAAGCGCATAAGCGATGGAAAGTACGGCTATTGCCTGCAGTGCGGCAAGCGGATACCTGAAGGAAGGCTTCGCGCCATACCTGAAGCGGTACTCTGCGTAGACTGCAAGGCAGCCAATGAAAGAATAGGAATGTGATCAGCGCATATAGGGATTGGACGAGAGTTCGGTCCCTATATCTGTCATCGGGCCATGCCCTGGCAGGACAAGCGTATCCGGCGGGAGTTCCTTCAGCTTCCTGATGGATCCGAGGAGATCCTGAAGGCTTCCTCCCAGGTCCGTGCGGCCGACGCTGCCTGAGAAGAGGGTATCACCGGTGAAGATGACCTTCTCGTCCCTGCTCCAGAGCGATACGGATCCAGGTGTATGCCCCGGTGTCGGAATGACGGTGAACGGGCCTGCTGCCTCTCCATAGGCAGAGATATCATCAGGCATTTCATCAATCAGCGGAGCAGCATAGCGGGAGAGAAAGAGCGGATCGGCAGACTGCAGCAGACTGATTGTCCCGCTGTATCCGTTCTCTATGAAGCCCATGTCTTCCTTTCCTATGTATATGGGTATTCCCGGCCAGAGCTTCCTGGCCTTCACAAGTCCGAATATATGATCGAAATGCCCGTGCGTAAGGTATATCGCTGCCGGAGCTAGGCCGTTTTCCTCTATGAATGAAGCTGGCCCCCTGAAAGGAAAAGGTGCGTCGATGATGACGCACTCATTCCCGCTGTATTCATATACTGCATAGCAGCTGGTCCCGTAAGGACCTTCCGCAAATGGCTGTATCCTCATTTCTCTGAATACGTGACCTTCGCTGTCCTGCCGTTGATTGCCTGGTTGTTGAGCTTCTCGATGGCCTTGCTGCAGTTCTCCTCGCTCATTGTCACGAAGGAATACTTATCGTGGACGCGGATCTGGTAGATATCATCCCTTGTGATTCCGAGCTCAGTCTGGAGGAGCTTCGAAAGATCCTTTGCATAGAGATGCTTCATCTTGCCGATATTGAGGTAGAGCGTCCTGGCTCCCTCTGGAATGACCCTCTCTGGTCTCTCTTTTGCCTCTCCCTGATTCCTGGGCTGTGAGACAGCTTCATTCTTCTTCTCAGCAGGGCGCTCTGGGCGCGGCCTTCTCTCCGGACGTTCATCGTGCTTTCTTCCCTCTGAGGCGTTCATGAGAAGGAATGCGGCGAATGACATTCTCTCGAAGAAGCTGACATTCTTCCTGATTATGCTCTTGATGTTCTCGAGCTCGGCGGGATCCGCGCTCTTCATAGCCTGGCGGAGCTCTGCGATCTTCCTTTCGATTGCATCAGCAGAGACCGTGGCATTGGTCTTTTCTTCCATTATCTGCTCCAAGTTGCCTGAAGATAGGCGAGAAAATATGCCCAAAATATGGGTATGTCCATGCAGTTTCCGATCAGAACAAGCGGACTGGCACAAATCATGAAAAGGATAGATACTGCCACTCTCTTTGTCAACCAAGCCGGAAGCTGTTACA
The DNA here is from genome assembly GCA_944389055.1 of uncultured Spirochaetaceae bacterium. Taxonomy (GTDB): domain Bacteria; phylum Spirochaetota; class Spirochaetia; order Sphaerochaetales; family Sphaerochaetaceae; genus Ornithospirochaeta. Next base: position 16,721 of record CALXKY010000026.1, read on the forward strand.
CTGCCGTATATGAGCGCGAAGGAAGAACTCGAAGGCGAGATATCTGCACGCGAAGCAGATATCCGTGAAAGGATCAGGAATGCATGTCTTTCTCTTGGGATCAAGGCGGCAAGAGAGCATGAGATGCTGGGCTTCAGCGTCGGCGGTTCACTCCTTGATGCCGCGCTTAAGGCCACTGACGACCGCAGGGCTGCCGAGGAGAACGGACGGGCGATCCATTCATTCCTCGA
>CALXKY010000027.1 GCA_944389055.1 uncultured Spirochaetaceae bacterium
GGCGTTGCCGGCCTGATCCTTCTTGCCGGTACTGTCCTCTAAATCGGACGAATGGTCGCGCTGGGCTCTGTCACGTCAGGCCTCATCCTGCATCCCGGCTTGAACATCGTCTCATTCATGGGTATGGGACCATGGGATTTCACTTCGATTCCGATGTTCGCCCGTGTTCTGATGGCACTTGTCCTGTCCGTCCTCTTCTGCTCGATCTTCAGTGCCTTCGCTGGATTCTTCTCAGCTAAGCTGAAGATGCATCCGTTCATCTCCACGATGTCCACGCAGCTGATCATCTACGGCATGCTCTTCTTCGGAACATCCGGAACGCCTGTCGGATCCATCGACCGCGGTATCAAGGAGCTCATCGGAGGCAGATGGACAATCGGTGTCCTCAACGGACAGCTCATCACATTCCCGAAGCTCATCATTCCTGCGATTATTGCAATCATCGTTGCATGGATCATCTGGAACAAGACGACATTCGGAAAGAACATGTATGCTGTTGGCGGCAACGCTGAGGCAGCTGCTGTGTCCGGAATCTCAGTATTCTGGGTCACGCTCGGCGTTTTCATCATGGCTGGCGTCTTCTATGGATGCGGTTCCTTCCTCGAGGCTTTCAGGGCGAATGCTTCCGCAGGTACGGGCCAGGGCTATGAGATGGATGCGATCGCGGCCTGCGTCGTCGGTGGCATCTCGTTCAACGGCGGTATCGGAAAGATAGGCGGAGCTGCGATAGGTGTTGTCATCTTCACATCGCTCACATACTGCCTTACGTTCCTTGGAATCGACACGAACCTCCAGTTCGTATTCAAGGGATTCATCATCCTTGCTGCTGTCTCCCTCGACAGCATCAAGTACCTGAAGAAGAAATGATATCCTTCTCCGGGAAAGGGAAAAGCTGGGCGCATGCTCAGCTTTTTCTTTAGGAGCGCATATGAGGAAGCATGTCCTGATCCTGTTCCTGCTTATTTCGCTGCCTCTGTTCTCCGGAGGGATGAAGGAGGAGCCGTTCATAGGGGTGGCCATCTATGATTTCAGCGATTCCTTCATTGCCGAGGTCCGTGATTCCATAGCGGCCGAAAGCGAAGGAGGCATCCCTGTCCGTATCGTGGATGCCGCGCGCCGGCAGCAGACTCAGAATGGGCAGATCGAAGCTTTCATAGAGGATGGGGCATCGGCTATCATCGTCAATTCGGTGGACAGGACGGCTTCCGGTGTCATCATAGAGAAGTGCATGCAGAGCAATGTCCCTCTTGTCTTCTTCAACAGGGAACCTGTCAAGGATGATATGTCCAAATGGGATAAGGTCTACTATGTCGGAGCCAATGCTGCGGATTCCGGACGCATGGCTGCTGATATCCTTGCGGATTACTGGTTCCAGCATCCTGAAGCTGACCGGAACGGAGATGGGGTCCTGCAGTTCGTTCTCATAAAAGGGGAGACGGGGCATCAGGACACTGAGCTCCGTACTGAGTATTTCATAGAGACGCTTCTCTCACGCGGCATCCGGCTGGATAAGCTTCATGAGGATACCGGTGAGTGGAACAGAAGCAAAGGCTATGATGTGATGAAGTCATTCATCGCGCACTCGGAGGATGAAATCGAGGCTGTCTTCGCGAACAACGATGATATGGCCCTGGGAGCGATAGAGGCGCTTCAGGAATCCGGCTTCTTCAGCGGCGGCAGATTCATGCCGGTTGTAGGCATCGATGGTACCGGATCTGGCATGAAGGCCCTCCAGAACGGAACGCTTCTCGGTACTGTCTACAATGATGCCGTCAATCAGGGAAAAGCCGCATACCATCTTGCGGCCGAGCTTGCGGAGGGGAGAATCCCCACTGATGAAGCAATCGGATATGAGATCACGGATGGGCGCTATGTCTGGATTCCGTACCGCCCGCTTCCCGGAGATGCAGAGCAATGATCCTTAGACCCTGATGGCCGTGACTACGGGGGTTATCGGGGGAAGCTTCGGTATAATGATCATCACGGTTGTTCCCTCATCCGGCTCAGATGTGATCGAAAGCCCGTACTCTTCCCCATATGAGAGCTTTATCCTCTCATCAATGTTCAGGAGCCCGATTCCATTGCCTTCCGATGAGTGCTCATGTGTGCTGTTTCTGTCCAGGAGCGAATTGAGCGTCTCTTTTCTCATGCCTACGCCGTTGTCGGAGATTATCATGGCAATCCGGTCTCCCCGGTCTTCAGCCTTTATCGTGATGATGCCTTCATCCTGCAGGTATTTGATGCCATGATAGATCGAGTTCTCGACAATAGGCTGGACCAGGAGCTTTATCGTAGGCTGGTTCTCCAGCTCCCTGGGAAGCTCTATCGAATAAGTGAATTTATCCTTATAGCGCATCGACTGGATATCGAGGTAGCTCCTGACATGGGAGAATTCCTCCTTGAGCGTTATTGTGTCGTGTCCCTTCGCTATCGATATCCTGAAAAGACTCGCAAGCGCTGTTACCATCTTCACGACACCCTTGCTGTTCCCGGTCTCCGCCATCCACACGACGCTGTCGAGCGTGTTGTACAGGAAATGCGGATTGATCTTGGCCTGCAGTGCATCCAGCTCCCTCTGCCGCTTCAGCGCCTCGGTCGTGCGGACCTGTTCCATCAGCTCCTCGATCCTCTGCACCATGGCCTGGAACGACTGCGAGAGCGATACAACCTCCTTTGAGCCGTCGACCGGCTCCTTCACGGAGAAATTCCCGTTCTGCACGCTGCGCATTCCTGCTTCGAGCTTCCTCAGCGGCTTGGTTATCCATTTGGATATGATGTTCGACAGAAGCACGGCGACTATGACGGAAAGCACCATGATGACCATAAGAGAGGTCCTGAACATCCTCAGAGGCTCAAGTAGCTCATCCATGAAAGCCACTCCGACGATCCTCCATCGCGTCTGTTCCACGGTCTGGATGATTGTCAGCCGCTCGCGTCCTCCGAAATCAGAGATGTAAGATCCGAAGACATGTGTTGAGACACTCTCCAGATCCTCCTCCATGGAGCCTTCAGCTATGAGCATTTCCTTCGGATGATAAACGATATCCCCATCATTTGAGATGATGTATGCGTAGCCTGTCTGCGACAGATGAACGCTTTCGAGAAGCTCCTCGACGGCATTGAAGTTCAGGTCGATCAGCAGGACGGCGGGAGAGGGGTCCCTGTTTATGTCTCCGTAGCTGATGATCGTCGAGTATGATATCACGACATCATCCCTCTCCCCGATCGTATTCCTGTGCGGGCCTGTGAAGAAGAAATCTCCTTCTCCATCTACTGCGCGACGGAACCATAGCGACGACAGGATCTCGCTTCTCGTGGCATCGATATCCGGTTCCGTGGAAACGATCACAGTCCCGTCGAGAGCGAATGCCGAGATGTTCACGAGGTCATCGCGTGAGTTTATCAGGGCTTCAAGCCTCGACTGTATGATGAAAGGCGAAAGGGCTGTAGTCCTTCCGAGCTCGCGCGCGTAATCGGAGACGTCGAGGATATCCGAGATGTATGTGCTCAGGTTGCTGTTCACCTGTGTGACGATCTCGGAGGCGGAGTCCATGGCGTTGTCTTCTATCGCCTTTGATACGAAGCCATTCACCAGAAGTCCCGTGATGAGCACGAAGAATGAGATGACCAGAGCCATCGGTACTGCTATGAGCGTCCTGATCGAGAAGCCGGCTCTTCTCATCCGCGATGCCTCGCCCTGTAGCGCGATGGTGATTCCCCGAGCTTCTTGCGGAAGATGAAGGAGAAGTAATTCGGTTCGGAGAATCCGATCTGCTCCGCTATCTCATAGGTCTTCGCATCTGTGTTCTTCAGTAGTTCCTTTGCCTTCTCAAGCCTGACATTCGTCAGATACTGCACGAATGAAACTCCCGTTTCCTTCTTGAAGGTCGTGGAGAAGTACGCAGGGGAGACTGATATCTCCTCAGCAACCTGATCAAGCCCGAAGGCGGGATCCTGATACTTCTCCATGATGATCCGCTTCGCATTCTCGACGAACTGGATGCGTGAGTTCTCCCTCGCTCCCGAAGCAGCTTCATTCGCCTTCAGCGCAAGCTTCGTCATGAGCTTCTCGGCTCTGGAGAGGCTGTTGGCATGGGAAAGCGCAAGGAAGAGATCCTCGCCATCGAGAAGCGTTGCTGCATTCCTGCCGTATGAGGCGCAGATTTCCGAGATTATCGAGAGGACCGTGATCGCCGCATTCTGCACATTCGGCGTATCCATTATGCCTTCGAAGAAGGAATGGACGGCTGTCTCTGTATCGCTGGAGTTGCCGAACTTGATGGCCATGACAAGCTCCGTCTTCCTGTCTCCGGTATCTCCGCTCCTGTCGCTTTCCACCGTCTCCACGTCGTTGATGCTTATGATGTGCTGATCGGGGTAGAGCTGTGAGTAGTTCAGTGCCTCAACAGCGCTCCTGTATGAAACAGGCAGATTCAGTATGTCTGTGACCATTTCTCCGATGCCTATGTTGAATGCTTGCGGGAAGTAATGAAGGAACCTGGACTGGAGAAGCGAAAGCGTGCGGTATATCTGCTTCGAGAATAATGGCGAGAAACTGCTTTCCATGCCTGATGTGAAGATGATGACTTCCTGATTCTCATAGAGGAACGGTATCGTGCTGCTGTCATCCTTCATGGCTTCGGCTGTGATCGAGGCTACCGCTGCCTGCATATCCGCAGGGATATCTATGATCGCAGCTGCAAACAGTCTGCCTGAAAGCGGGACGCCGTATTCAGCTGCCTTTTCCTTTATGATCTGGCTTTCCTGCCTGCGTGCAGGCGCGATGAGCGTGGCAAGGAACCTCTCTCTGTAGACTTCGACGGCATCCTTGTAGAAAGTCTCCATCCTCTCCTTGTCGGATACCTTTGCCCTGTCCTGGTCAAGGCGCTCCCTCGCTCTTCTGAGCACTTCCTTCATTGAACTGACGCTGACGGGCTTGAGCACGTATTCAGCCACATTGAGCCTCATAGCAGTCTGGGCGAATGTGAATTCATCATAGCCCGAGAGTATGATCACATCGACGGAGGGGGAGTAGCGCGCACGTACTTCCTCGATGAAGCCGATGCCGTCGAGGTATGGCATGCGGATATCCGTGATGATGACATCCGGAAGCGTTTCGCTGACGAAATCGAGTGCCTCAAGTCCATTTGAAGCCTCTCCGATGACCTCGAAGCCGTATTCATTCCATGGCGTGAGCTCTTTTATCGACTTCCTTGCCTCATCCTCATCATCTACCAGAAGTATCGTATACATCAGCGGTACATCCTCAGAATGCTGTCGAGCAGCGACACGAGCTTCTTCCTGAAATTCTCAGGCTCCAGAACACAGACGGAAGTGCCGCTCTGTATGATGCGCAGCATGAGCTCGATCGAGTTCTCCGCCTTCATCGTGCAGAGCCAGGTTCCGTCATTGCACTTCTCAAGCATGGGTTTGTCATGGATGAGTGATGAGAATGAGTTCAGCGCGCTCTTCTCCTTCAGCCATAGCTTAAGAGGAATCATGTCTATCGCATCGTATCTGCTATCCTCGGTATGCGAGAAAGGCTTGAGGTTATCGGGAATTGTGTATGTCTCATCAAGCATCCTGGCTTCCGTGATGGAAGCTATGTCGAGCGTGATGATGTCCTTGGTGTGCCTGAGCCTTCCCGTAACGGTTATCGGCTTCCTGCCTTCCCCCTCATCCTTGTATCCGATGAAATACGGGGCTATCTCGATTTCCTCCTTGTCGGGAATCGATGTCGAGATGCGTGCGATGCGTCCTGAGACCCAGCAGTCTATCAGGACTTCCAGTATGGCGTTGTAGCGGCCTGTGATGTTCCTGTTGCTCTGGACAGCCTCATCGATCCTCTCTGCAAGATAGAGCGCGTTCTCGCTGATCTTCGGCGCATAGGAACGCATATTCATCGCAAGCTTTCTCAGTCCCGAGGCCAGATGGGGATTGGCGAATTCCGCTGTCGAAGCAAGCACCTCCGCGCCCATGTTGAATGCAAGGCTCTCATATACCGAGAGCTCCATAGGGGAGTCATCCTCATCCTTCTCCCTGAGCTTGATGAGATTGTTCTCCTCGTATATGTCGATATGCTGCGAGAGGTCATCCACGTATCTCGAGATGGTAGATCGGTGAACACCCATGCGCCTTGCGATCTCGGCTCTCCGTATACCTTCAGGATGGGATCTCAGGAGCAGTTCAAGCTGTGCGATGCGTTCACCTTTCATTCTCTATCCTCCCATCATGATTCTAGCACAAGGAAGCGTAGAACTGCATATCTGTTGCATCCATCTCCTTGATGCTATCATCAGGATATGAGCGAAGAAACAGATAAGCTGGAGATAAAGATAAGCTACCTCGAAGGACAGCTTGATGAGCTTAATGGCGTCATCATCGATCAGGAGAAATCAATAGCCTTGATGGAGCGCAGGATCGAGGCCCTTGAGAAGAAGGTCGAGGACCTCATTGAGGTATCAGGACCGGCACGCCCGCAGCGGAAGCCGCCTCACTACTGATTCTCTCCAATCTGCTTTTTCGTGCAAAATTTGATACTTGAAGTTTGCTTTTTCGTGCATATTCTACTTTGTTGAATTTGCTTTTTCGTGATTCGATGTAATAATCAGATTATGATGCAGGCGAGGTCTTGCAGAGGAGTCGGCACGATGCTTAAAAGGAAAATCTACAGCGAACTTGTTGCATGGAAAACACATAGTCATGGCACAACGGCTTTGATGATAGATGGAGCCAGACGTGTTGGAAAAAGCTTTATTGCCGAGGAGTTTGCGAAGAGAGAGTACAGAAGCTACATTCTGATTGACTTCGGGCAGGCTCCGAACGATATACTTGATCTATTTGCCGATGACAGTGCTGATCTTGATCTTTTCTTTGCCAAACTGGCTGCTTTCTATTCAACAGTCCTTTATAGGAGGGAATCACTTATCATCCTTGATGAGGTGCAGCAATATCCCAGAGCCCGTCAGCTTATAAAGTACCTTGTGGCAGATGGCCGTTTCGATTATCTGGAGACAGGATCGCTGATTCGTCTGAAGAAGAATGCGCAGGATATCATAATCCCTTCTGAAGAGGATCATATTGAGATGTTTCCTCTTGATTTTGAAGAATTCCTCTGGGCAATGGGGGATGAGGCAACGTATCCCCTGATAAAGCATTGCTTTGAAACGAAGAAACCGCTTGGAGCAGTGCTACATCGGAAGATCATGAATGACTTCCGTCAGTATATTCTTGTCGGTGGTATGCCTCAGTCCGTTATTGCCTATCTGGACGGTAAGGATTTTGAGGCGTCAGATGCTGCCAAGCGTCGTATCCTTAATCTCTATCGTGAAGATGCTGCTAAATTCGCAGAAGGGTATGAGGACAAGGTGTTTGCCATATTTGACAGTATTCCTGGCCAGCTTTCAAGAAAAGAAAAGAAATACAAGCTGTCTTCTCTCGGGAAACAGGCACGGTTCAGGACTTACGAGGATTCATTTGTATGGCTTAATGAAGCAATGGTTGTAAACACGTGCTTCAATGCAACTGATCCTCATATTGGACTTGCACTGAGTGCTGATAATGCCACCCAGAAGTGTTACATGGCAGATACAGGGCTGCTTGTGACTCACACATTCCATGACGGGAAATATATGGACAATGAGCTTTACCGTGCGATTCTTTTCGATAAGCTGAATATCAACGAAGGAATGCTGATGGAGAATATCGTTGCCCAGCTTCTACGTCTGAAGCGACCTCGTCTGTATTTCTATTCCCGTTGCGATAATCTGCATCGTGAGAATAACATGGAGATTGATTTCCTGATTGCTGAAGGAAAGAAGATTTCACCCATAGAAGTCAAATCAGGAAATTACCGTTCCCATTCTTCTCTTGATAAATTCAGAAGACACTTTTCTTCTGCCATTGGAAATTCATATATCCTCTACACAAAGGATGTAATGATCAAAGACGGCATCATTCATCTCCCTTTTTATATGGCTGGGTTGCTTTGACGAGTCGAGCTATCCGGAAATTTTCCCCTCTCGTTATCGTTTTAGGGTGACGGAGGGGATTCCTTTCATGCATTGGATATGATTGGACCTACTGGTCGCGTCTTACCCAGCTTGTTTCGGCTTCAAAGGCGGTTACGAGAGAACCATCTGCTTCTCTCTTCATGACGCGTGAGAAGAATCCTGGATTATCCTCAGAGGCGGGGTCCTCGGAGTCTGCATAGGTTTCCACGATCAGATCATCGCCATTGAACGTCTGCTTCGCCCAGTGGCAGTCGATGGTCTGGATCCTGTGGCTATCCATGAAGGAGAACGGGAATGCATCGCAGACCCAGTTTACGTAGCTGATATTATTTATGTGTTCATTGGTGTCCGTGTCATAGTAGTTCGTAACGGGCTTGAAATCCGGAAGGCGATGGCCGGTGAAATCATCTGCAACCTTGAATCTGCCGATGTCCGGATCAATGAAGCGCACATCCTTGCCGGGCAGCGTGAAATACCTGAGAGCCTCATCAGGCCTTATCGGGCGCTTCCTGCTGATATCGATGACGACCCAGTGGCTTATGGTATTGAAGAATACCGTGCCATCATCAGCTTTTCCTGTCACAAGACGGGGTGCAAAGAGCTTGAACGGCTGCTCCGCCCATGTCTCGATATTCACATTATCCATCCAGGCGGGAAGCTTCTCGACTGTCATCTTTGCTCTCACTATGACCCATGTCTTGTTCTCTGTCGCGACAAACTCAGGAATGCCGCAGTGCAGCAGCGTTGAATGCTTGGCAGCTGCTTCCTGGAGTGCAGAGAAAAAGAACGGGACTTTCGCTGTGAAGAACCTGTCCGTGTCGGCGCTCCTTACTTCCATCGTATCGTATCCGATTCCGTTGTCATCGATTCTGAACATCTTTTGCTTCCTTTCTATAGAAAAGCAGAATGGATCTGCCGTATTTCCTCTCGTCTATCAGGCTGAATGATCCTTCCGTCTCAGGCCAGAGCTTCCTTTCCTCCGTAGGTATATGGATGATGAAAAGACCGCTGTCCTTGACTGCATTGCCTTTATCAGCGGCCTGCATTATCGAGATCTTGTTCTCCATGGGGAACGGAGGGTCTGCGTAGACAATCGAATAGCGCCACATCCCCGATGACAGGAAGCGCAGTGCATCCATCATGAAGAGCCTGTGGTTTTCCTCGACGAATGAGAGATTCTTCTCTATCGTGGCTTTCTTCCCCCTGTCCATCTCAACCAGATGCACAGGATCTGCGCCTCGCGATGCAGCTTCTATGGCAACGCAGCCAGAGCCTGAGTAGAGATCCAGGAATGAAAGTCCTGAAAGATCTCCGAGGATTGAGAAGAGGGACTCACGCATCCTGTCCATAGCAGGCCTGATGACCCCTGGGGGACACTGGACTTGTCTTCTGACATACTTTCCGCCTGTGATACGCATATGCTGAGATTACTATCTTTTGAAGGCATGGGTAAACCCATATTACCTCATTCTGATGAGGCTGCTGGTTTTTCCCAATGAGAACAGGAATGTGCTCTAGAAAAATGATCTTGTTACGGTTGAAGAGTGGTTATCTATGTCGGAAAAATACTTGAAAATTCCTAGTTTAACTCGGAATTTTTCAATATAATTCCGAATAAAGGTGGTGCTATGGAATATATCAGAAGAGCACTTGATATTGAAAATCAATTGGAAGAAAGCTCGCTTTTCCTTTTTGGCCCCAGAATGACGGGAAAGACATCGTATATTGAGAACGAGCTTCAGAAGAAGGCTATAGTATCAATTACATTTCTTGATGGTGATACCCTTGATGCATTCCGGCGCAATCCTGTGCTGCTGAGATCGATGCTTGGTGGCAGGACAGAAGGCTTTGTCATTGTGGATGAGGTTCAGCTTTTTCCCCCGGTTCTCCTCGATATCCAGCATATCATGACACATAGCAATATTCAGTTCCTTCTTACAGGTTCCAGTGCAAGAAAGCTCAAGAAGAGCGGCAGCAATCTTCTTGGCGGGAGAGCTGGAATTGTATCCATGCATCCTTTTGTATGGAAGGAGATCAGAGATAGGGATTCTGATCTTGATTCCATATTTGCAACAGGAATGCTTCCCAAAGCTTTTATTTCAAAGTCGTATCAGACCCAGCTGAGAAACTATGTCAGAGGTTATCTCGATAATGAGATCGCAGCAGAAGGGGAAAGACGCGATCTTGCGGTTTTCAGCAGTTTTCTCTCCTTTGCCGCTTCTGAGAATACGGAACTGTTGAATTTCTCTAACGTATCCAGAGACATAGGCATGTCAGCGGATACCATCAAGGAATGGTATCAGATACTTGTTGATACCTTCATCGGTTACTATCTCAGGCCATACAGGAAAGGCTCGAAAAGGATTCCTGTAAACACCTCGAAGTTCTATTTCTTCGATATCGGAGTTGCAAGGACTGTGGCAAGGATGCCAGTGCCTTCTGAAACGATGACAGAGTATGGCAAGATGTTTGAAAATTACATCTTCATGGAGCTGAAGGCTTACATCGACTACGGCATGACGGATGATGAGCTCTATTTCTGGCGTACGCGTGAAGGCTATGAAGTCGATTTCGTAATTGAGAACAAGGTTGCAATCGAAGTGAAAACTTCAAAGAACATCACGGGCAAAGAACTGAAAGGTCTCAAGGAATTCATGAAGGAGAATGCCGTGAATGACTATATAATCGTATGCCGTGAGCTCTTCGAGCGCACAACAGATGATGGCATCAGGATAATGCCATGGAAGCTGTTCCTCGATAGCCTCTGGAACGGAAGCATCATCTGAGCAGGGCAGTGCCCCTGCTCAGTATGCCTTGAGTTTCATTTCTCTGGCTTGCAGCAATTTGAGACGGATAGGGAGCAGAGGGCTTCATAAAGCGAATGAACGGAACCGTCTTGCTCTTCTGATGAATTCATCCCTGACCATTTCCTTGTCGATGGTCATATACTCGCCGTCTTTATAGAGGATTCTTCCTCTGACCATTGTCATTGTTACGTGGCTCGCATTGCATGAGTAGATGAGGTTCGCAGCAGGGTTGAAGTCAGGAATCATGCCTGTATCGTTGCTGATGGCTATGATATCCGCGTCCTGTCCGGGAACTATCATTCCTTTTTCCCTTCTTCCTTGTGCCTTCAGCCCGTTCGCTGTGGCCATTCTCAGGAGCTCCATTGCTGGAAGAAATGCCGGATCGCCTGTAATTGACTTCTGCACGAGAGATGCCAGCTTCAGCGTTTCGAATATGTCATATGAGTTGGAGGAACAGACGCCATCGGTTCCGACAGCTATGTTTATCCCCCTTTCAGCAAGCCGTTTCAGATTGGCCAGACCGCTGCACATTTTCATATTGCTGGCGGGGTCATGGATAGCATGGAAGCTATGTGCCCGGGAAGCTGCATCCAGATCATCATCCGTGAGGAAGCTGCAATGGGCTGCTGAGATCCTGCTCTGCAGGACTCCAGCCTTCTCGAACATCACCAGAGGTGATTTCCCGTATCTGTTTATGAAATCATCAACTTCTTTTTCCGTTTCTGCCAGATGCATATGTATGCCGATGCCATATTCTTCTGCAATCCTGGCAATGCATTCCCAGAGGGCTGGCGTTGTCTGCCATGGGCTCTGTATGCTCGTATCGGTTTTCAGCAGGCCGTCTCCATAGTTGTTCCAGCTGCGTATGAGGTCGATGCATTCCTTTACGGAGCATAGATCCTCAGGCTTTTCCTCCGGTTTGCATGTTATGCTGTCGGCAATCGTAGCTTTTATTCCGGTAGTGGATACTGCTTCAGCTATCACTGTGGAATGGCGGTACATGTCAGAGAATGATGTTATTCCGTACCTGAGCATCTCAAGGATGCTGTAAAGTGCTGCAATCCTGATATCATCATTGCTTATTTCCTTTTCAGCCGGCCAGATATGCTTGTTGAGCCATTGATCGAGAGGGCAGTCATCGGCAAGTGAGCGGAATATGATCATAGGCGAGTGCGTATGTGCGTTGACAAGTCCCGGCATGACAGTGTGCGATGAGAGGTCGATTATACCGCAGTCTTCTGCGTTGAGGTTTTTCCCGATTTCCTTGATTTTGCCATCTTCGATAAGGACATCGGAATCCCTCAGCACAGAACTGTTCTCATCAAGTGTTATCAGGCAACCGCATTTAAGCAGGGTTTTCATGTTTCCTAGCCTCCTAAGACAGGATAATTGCAAGTGAGTGTGTCTTCAAGGACTTGTTTCATAATCATTATTCTTGATGTTTCTTATTTTGTTTACGAAAAATTTATTGACATGTACGTAAACATGAAGTTAAATCCTCAGTGGAGGACATGCATATGACGATAAGGGACATAGCAGCAGAAGCATCGGTTTCAATAGCAACGGTTTCCAGAGTCCTCAATAATGACTTTTCCTCTGTGAGCGAAGAAACCAGGGATAAGGTGCTGGAGATTGCGCGGAGGAATAATTACGTTCTGCCTAAGAAAAGGAAGATCGATTCTTCCGCCCGCGTTGCTCTCATCGTTCCCCAGATCCAGCACATGTTCTTCTCGCAGATGATAGAAGCTGTCTCTTCATATTGCTTTGAGGCCGGTTATGAGCTCTGTCTTTTCTCCGGGGAAGGGGATCCTGAAAAGCATAAGGATATCATCGAGACGCTTGCGAAGTGCCAGGATATCCAATGGGTCCTTTACATGGGGATTTCATCCGAGGAGACAAAGCAGCTTGAGAGGCTGTGCGATTCGGGTAAGAAGGTTGTGCTTCTTGATAATATCGTCTATGCGAATGCTTTCCCCGTTGCAGTCTCTGTTGATGGTGAGAAGGCTATGTATGATCTGACCAGGATGCTTCAGGATTATGGGCACAGGGATATTGCTTATATCACTGGATCCAAGCAGGCCAAATTCAACAACAACAGGCATGTCGGATATTCACGGGCCATGTTCGAGAGGAATCTTCCTGTCGACCCGATACTTACAAGATTCGGGACTTTCTCCTTCGAAAGCGGCGTTGAATGCACTGATTACCTTATCAGCACAGGAAAGAAGTTCACTGCCATTGTCTGCGAGAATGATCTTATTGCGTATGGAGCGATCCACAGGCTTCAGGAATCAGGGCTGAGTGTTCCAGGGGATGTATCGGTGACTGGGTTCGATGATATGGAGTTCTCCTCTTACATGTCGCCATCCATCACTACTGTCAGGCAGCCCGTCGCCGAGATCGTGGCTAAGTCGTTCGAATTGCTTGAAAGCATGAGCAATGGGACTTTGATTTCAAACTGCTTTATCAGATTCCCCGGGCAGATAATTGAACGGGATTCTGTAAGGGATATCAATTAAAAGGATTTTAGGAGGTAACAGATGAAAAAGGCTTTTGCTGTTTTCCTGATCGTATTATCCGCTTTATCCGTCTTCGCATCCGGCTCGCAGGAGAATGCTGAAGACAGTGGAAGAAAGCAGGTGACGATGTGGTTCTGGGGTACTGCGGATTTCCAGAGAGATGCGATGCAGAAGAACCTGATAGATGCTTTCAATGCATCCCAGGATGAGTATGAGCTTGTCGTTGAGTTCAGGAACAGTGTTGACAATGATGTCAATGTCGCAGTCTCTGCTGGTTCCGGTCCGGATATCGTATATGGATCCGGCCCATCATTCGTTGCAACACTTGCAAGCAGCGGAAAGCTGGCAAACCTCGATGAGTATGCAGAGAAGTATGGATGGGATGAGCGCATCCTGAAGCCTCTTTATGATGCATGCTCATACCAGGGCAGCCTTTACAGCATCCCTGGTGCTCTCAATACGCTGGGTGTTTACTACAACAAGGAAGTACTCGCGGAGCTTGGATTCGATCCACCTACGACAATCGAGGAACTGGAGACGATCATGGATGCCGCTATGGAAGCCGGTCTGTATGCTTCTGTAACAGGAGCTCAGGGCTGGAGGCCTACGAATGAGAACTACACCTCGCTCATGCTCACGCATTATGCGGGTCCGACGAATACGTATCTTGCTCTTACCGGGCAGAAGAGCTGGGCAGATCAGGAATTCGTCGATGCAATGAAGAAGCTTGATGAGTGGTACAGGAAGGGATATCTTGCCGGACAGGATTACTTCAACCTTGATTTCAATGCAGCTGCACAGTTCCTGGTTGATGGCAGATCACCATTCTTCATCGGACCGGCTCTTGTGTTCCAGTTCATCGTAAAGACCGCAACACCTGAAGCTGCAGCAAATATCGGATTCGTTCCGTTCCCGAATTTCAATGATGAGATACCATATCCTACTTATACACTCGGCACAGTCTGCTCGTTCTCAATTAACGAAGCCAGTCAGAACAAAGATGCAGCAGCGGCTGTTCTGGATCTCATGCTCTCTCCTGAATTCGTAGCAGGAATGACAGAAACATGGCCTGGATATTGGGGAATGCCGATTTCGAACCTTGATGAAGCTGATACAAGTGCTCTTACAGGCCTTTCGGAGACATACTTCAATGCCGTTGAGGATATTGCATCTGCTATCGGTGATGGCCACTTCGGATTCTTCTGCGGAACATTCTTCCCTCCATCAACACTTACAAGGTTCTATGATATCGATGCTGTATGGACAGGAAATGAGACAGCAGAGGAGCTGATGCAGTCAATCGACGAAATCTTCGCAACTGAGCTTGCAGAAGGACTCGTCCCGCCGATTCCGGAACCGATGACCTGATAAAGATCTGAAAGTCAAAAGAGGATCCGGGCAGTGTATGCTGCCCGGAGTTATCTGAGACTGCGGCTGGTCCGCAGAATGGGTTGTCTGATGAAATCGAACTGGAAGTATTATTTGTTTCTTCTGCCGGCTGTCCTGATCAGTCTGTGCATTGTGTTCATTCCCGGTACAATGACAATCGGCATTTCAATGACGGACTGGAATGGATTCTCTCAGGACTTCAGCTTTGTCGGTCTGGATAATTTCAGAGAAATATTCTCGAATAGATATTTCTGGGTTGCGTTCAGGAATAATATCGTGTGGACGCTGCTGTTCCTTACTATTCCGGTAGCCATCGGAATGATTGCCGCATTCCTTATCCTTGAAAGAAGAAAGGGCAGGGATGCTCTTCAGACGGTTTTCCTTATTCCTTATGTACTTGCACCGGTTGTAAATGCCATGTTATGGCAGAATATCATATTCAATCCGATCTCTGGTATAATCGGATGGCTGAAGTCACTTGGTTATAATGTCTTCTCCCCATTGTCAAATCCTGATGTTGCCCTTTTTGCGGTCGCCGCTGTTGATATCTGGCATTACTGGGGTTTCCTTACGATCATCTACTTTGCAGCTCTCAGGCAGACGCCAGATGAGCAGATAGAAGCAGCCTCTGTTGAAGGAGCTTCATTCCTGCAGAAGGTCCGCTATGTTTATTTCCCGCATATCAAACCGACATTCAAGCTTATGTGGAGCATGATCATAATCTTCTCTTTCCTTGCGTTCGATTACGTATATCTCCTTACGCAGGGCGGTCCTGCTCATGCTACAGAAATGCTCAGCACATTCGCCTATTCAATCGCTTTCCAGGAGTTCAGGCTCGGAAAGGCTTCTGCCGCAGCTCTCTTTATGAGCATCTTCGGTCTTCTTGCCTCGTTCCTGTATCTGAAACTCAGCAAAAAGGAGGAAAGAGAATGAGTACGAAACATACAAGCATCGTTTTCCGCATACTGCAGTATTTCCTTATATTGCTGCTCTGCATCACGATTATCTTTCCGCTCTTCCTTGTCGTCATCAATAGCTTCAAAAGCAGCTCTGACATCATGAGGAATCCGCTGAGCCTTCCGACATCGCTGGATTTCGGCAATTTCGCACGTGCCTGGGAACTTGGAAATTTCGGCAATGGTTTTCTCAATAGCATAAAGCTTTCATTCACTACGGTAATTGTTGTTATAATCGCCTCATCGCTTGCCGGCTATGTTCTTGCTACGAAAAAGCTGAAAGGCGCAGGAGTGATTACCT
Source organism: uncultured Spirochaetaceae bacterium (assembly GCA_944389055.1). Lineage (GTDB taxonomy): Bacteria > Spirochaetota > Spirochaetia > Sphaerochaetales > Sphaerochaetaceae > Ornithospirochaeta. The sequence goes on from CALXKY010000027.1 coordinate 15,985, forward strand.
CATATTTCCTTCTTGCAATGACTGTGCCGCTGCAGCTTTTCCTTTTCCCCCTTTACGGCATACTCTCATCGCTTCATCTGATTGGAAGCAATGCCCCGTTCTCTGTATATGTTGTCGGTTTCATTCTCTCTGCGACGAATATGCCTCTTGCTGTTATGCTGATGCGTACTTTCTTCATGAACATACCGCTTTCATTGGAAGAAGCTGCAACGATCGATGGTGCAAGCAGCATGCAGATCTTCACGAGGATAATGCTTCCGCTGACAACGCCGGGAATCATAACCGTCGCCGTCATTACTGGAATTAATGCGTGGAATGAATTCCTTATGTCTGCAACATTCCTTCAGGGAATGGATAATTTCACGGTCACGCTGGGCTATCTATATTTCAATGGCGTGTTCAGCTTGGATCATGGG
>CALXKY010000028.1 GCA_944389055.1 uncultured Spirochaetaceae bacterium
ACTGACCACAGGATCAACCTGACGCTCTACAAGCTCGACTCCATCATGGAGGGAGACCTTGACGAGCTCATCGATGCACTGAAGCTGGCAGCGGGCGAAGAGGCGCTCAGGGAAGCGTGACGATCCGAGAGCTAAGGAAGGAGCTTCTATCAGCAGCAGAGGCAGTGGATACGAGGCTCATACTCCGCCTCGCGACAGGGCTCGATGATATCCATCAGATAACGGAGAGCTTCAGGGAGGTTACGGAGGAAGAGGAGAAGAAAGCGAGGGAACTCCTCAGACGCAGGCTTTCCGGAGAGCCGATGGCATACATAACCGGAGAGAAGGAATTCTACGGCCACACCTTCTCCGTATCCCCCGCAGTGCTCATTCCGCGGCCGGATACCGAAACGCTCGTGGATACTGTCATAAAGCTTGCGGGTTCCTTCCGCGAACCGCGGATCCTTGACCTCTGCACAGGAAGCGGAGCGGTAGCTGCTTCCGTTGCCGCAGCGCTTGGGATCGCTGTCCGGATGTCTGATATCTCACAGGCGGCGCTTTCAGTCGCTGAAAGCAACTACAGCAGGATAACAGGCATGAAAGCAGAGGCAAGATGCGGCGACCTCCTCTCTCCCTGGGACGGAACGGTATTCAGCATCATAGCCTCAAATCCGCCATACCTCACGGATAAGTGGTATGAGGATACTGACAAAGATGTCAAAGCCGAGCCGGAGAATGCATTCATCGGTGGCGGCGAAGATGGCCTTGAGCTCATACGCAGGATAATCGGAAGCGCATCTGCGCATCTTGAGGAAGGTGGGTTTCTGGCACTGGAATGCGACTATCGGCAGATGGGAATATGTGGTAATCTGCTTGAAAAGGGCGGATTCACTGACATCCATACAGTAAGGGATCTGGCAGATAAGGAGCGTGTGATATATGGCAGAAGACTTCCCGAATAAAGAACTTGTGGACAGGTTCGTAAAGAAGATCATACGCTACTCCGATGAGGACAAGGCCAAGATCTCCTCGGCTGCGGTCTTCGCCGCCAAGAAGCACGGTGACCAGAAGAGAAAGTCAGGAGAGCCATATATAACCCATCCGATGGCAGTCGCGGAGATCCTCATGCAGATAGGCATGGATGCCGATACGGTATCGGCAGGGCTCCTGCACGATACCCTTGAGGACACTGACACCACGGAGGAAGAGATCGCGACAATCTTCGGCAAGGAAGTCGGGGAGATGGTGCAGGCCGTCACGAAGATATCCAGGATAACCGATGAGAAATCAATCCAGGAGGCCGAGACCATCAAGAAGATGTTCTTCGCGATGTCGAAGGACCTGCGCGTGATCCTCATCAAGCTCGCAGACAAGCTCCATAACATGAGGACGATCAGCGGGCTGTCTCCGGAACGCAGGCGCGCCTTCGCTGAAGACTGCCTCGATATCTTCGCCCCGATCGCAGACAGCCTCGGCATGCAGACTATCAAGAGCGAGCTCGAGGATCTCTCCCTCAAAGCCCTGAAGCCTGAATCATATGACTACATAAACGGCTATCTGCTTGAGAAGAAGGGGGAATACACCGCCTACATAAAGCAGGTATCGAAGGCAATAGCCGAAGCCTGCCATAAAGCCGGGATAGACGACATAGAGATCACGGGCCGCGTGAAGCATGCCTACTCCATCTACCAGAAGATAAAGAAGAGGAAGAAGGAGATCGATGAGATCTACGACATCCTCGGCATCAGGGTCATATGCCAGACGACGGTAGAGTGCTATACGATCCTCGGCGTCATCCATTCGATGTGGATTCCTATCGAAGGACGCTTCAAGGATTACATTGCCATGCCGAAGGCCAACAACTACCAGTCGCTGCACACGACAGTCCTCGGTCCGCAGAACAGGCATCTCGAGATACAGATCAGGACACAGGAGATGCACAAGACCGCAGAGGAAGGCGTCGCAGCACACTGGGCATACAAGGCAGCCTCGGGATCTGAGTCAGGAACATGGAAGACCGTTGATTCGATCAACTACCAGAAGATCATCAGGAAGATAAAGACCTGGTCCAAGGAGATCGCGCAGAGCGAGGACTTCATGGACGAGATCAAGAACGAGCTTCTGAAGGATTCCATCGTCGTCTTCACCCCGCAGGGACACGTCATCGAGCTGCCGGTCGGATCCACCGCGCTCGACTTCGCCTACAAGGTGCATACGGAGATCGGGAACCACTGCTCAGGAGCACGTGCCGATGGTTCGATCATCCCGCTGAACAAGCCTCTGGGGAATACACAGATCGTCGAGATCATGACGAGCCCCAATGCGCACCCGAACCAGCAGTGGCTTGAATATGCGCAGACGACCTCGGCGAAGAAGAAGATCAGGGCATGGCTGAACAAGAATGAAGCCACGAATCTTCCTATCGCGCAGCCACAGAAGAAGAACGCGCAGCCGCCTCAGAACCCCGCTCTCGAGAATGCGAAGAAGCGCATCCCTGCCCTGCAGGGACTGAGGTTCACATCCCATGAGAAAAAAGGCACTGTCATCATCGGGGACAACAGCAACATACTCTTCGACTTCGCAAAATGCTGCAATCCCGTCCATGGCGATGAGATCGTGGCTTATATCACAAGGGGGCGAGGTTATGTGATCCACCGCAAGGACTGCCCTAACCTTGCGAACATGCCAGAAGCAGATGAAAGGATCGTGCCTGTTGAATGGGATAGCCAGGAACTCATAAGGCGCTTCTCAGTCACAGCCAAGTTCAACTCCGAGCTCTTCAGCGAGATCGACAACGCAGTCCGCAAGCACAACAGCCACCTGATCCAGGGAGCGCTGGACGTTTCACCTGAAGGCCTTGTAGGAACATTCACCATAAGCGCTGACAACGAGGAAGCGATGAAGAAAACGACACAGGCTATCAGGCAGATACCATCGATCATCAAGGTTCAGGGCGTGTAAGGTTAGTGAGAAGACCTCGGAGATCATCCTTATCCAGTAGCCAGACGGCATAGAGAGGAATGCTTGCGATGCCATCCTCGAAACCGAAATTCCGCATGGAGATACGGATGCTCAGCTTCGGCTGATGCCTTTCCCTGTAAACTGAAAGGCTCCTTGACCTGACATGCTCGCTGGCTTTGACCTCGACGGGGATGATATCCGATCCGATCTGAAGCATGAAATCAATCTCAGACGCTGCAACTTTGCTCCATCCGCCCTCACACACAGAGCACAAAACATAACCATTCAATTGGAACTTATGAAGAACACAGATATAGCACCCTGTATCATGATTTCTGCCGCCCCTAAGATGATCTGCGAGGAGTGATGGTCATATATCGTCATCCTGCCGCATCGGGGAAACCCGGTGCGGTTTTCCTTGACTCAATGGTTAAACATTACGATAATTCAGATAGAAAGAGGCACTGCCGATAGACGGCTGGCTTTAAAGCTTTGGAAAACCCGCTACTTCTTGGCCGAACGGCGGGTTTCTTTTATGTCTCGTATAAGAGAAAGAGAAGCTTTCGCAACCTCAAGGATCTTCAGGACAATCTCCAGAATTTCCTTCATATCAGATTCACCTCCTTCTGTCCGTAAGACTTGGGAGGAATAGACCTCCCCGCGGACGAGGAAGCCAACCGCCTACCGTTTATAGCAGTGCCGATTGAATGATATTTGATAAGAATAGCACTGTCAAACTTGATTTGGGGCTGAGCTACATCAGGTACGAAACTATGGAGTTGATCCTAGGTTATGTCAGACTTCTTACTGACTCACCTTCTATCCTAAGATCAAGAGTTATCATCTCGCTGAACCTGTCTACGATACGCTTATCCATCTTCGCCTTTATCATCTCTGCTCTTGAGACGTTCGACGTGTAGCATACTGTCAGCATGTTCACATACCGGTAATTGATGAGATCGTAGATAACGCTGTTGAAGTAGGAATTGCGCCTCTCATTGGCTGAGTCGAAGTCGGCGCATATATCATCGATTATCAGGACATCTGAGATGCGATATGTGTTGAATGAGAAATCATCCCGGTCAATCCTGTCGGATATATCATCGATTAACTGTCTGGCAGCAGCCAGCACAAAGCATCTTTATTACGGTAACAGTCCTGACACACACAACAACAGCATGTCCGTCAAAGTAGATGACAACCTAGTACTGCGAACCTGCCTGACTCCCGCAAAAAATGGTGCGAAAGCAAAAGAAAGCAACGGAGATCCGGCTAACACAAAATTGGCCTGAAATGATTTTTAAGTCCAGAAAAATCACTTGATAGATGACTTTTCCGGACTTAAAAGTCAAAACACTGTATAAAACCTCTTGCGCCCAGAAAACCCTTGGAACAATGCTTTCTGCCACACTGCACATGCATAAACTAGGCGAACAGGCTTATTCTTCTGAAGACAGCACTGTATCAGATATGCAGAAAAAGCTTCCGGAGACGCCACCGGAAGCTTAAATGATCCAAAATCCCATCAATCCAGCAATGCATTGATTTCATCCAGGGTACCCATTGAACGGGCTCCTATCTTTGTGCAGTTCATTCCGCCACAGGCATTGGCAAACCGGCCTATCATCTCAAGCGGCATCCCGCTCAGGATTCCGTAGATCATACCGCCATGGAAAGCATCGCCGGCACCTGTTGTATCTATGACTTTTCCTGCATCTACACATGGAACAACAAACTGCTTGCTATTGTCCATTACAATACAGCCCTTAGACCCTAATGTAACCGCCGCATATCTTGCCCCATATCCAAGCAACTTATGTCCATCTTTCTCAAAATCAGGAGAACCGATCAGTTCCTGTGCTGCACGTTTGCACGGAATCAGCACATCAGTCAGCGACAGAACCTCATTCAGTTCTTCCTTTGTTCCAAGATTTGACCGCTCTATCTCACTAGGTGCTACATCAAGATCGAATACGGTCATAACACCAGCATCTTTTGCAATCCGTAGTCCGGCAATCATAACGCTGAGTGGAAGCATGCAGGCTTCAGCCTGCAGTACACGGCTGTTTCTTATATAATCCGCATGCTTCTGCACTACATCAGCAGCAGTAAACTCAGCCAGAACATTTGGGAACATAACAATAGTACGACTACCGTCCTCATCCACCGTAATCCAGGTGAACATTGAATTCTTCCCAGGAATGATTTCGCCATGCGAATAATCGACCCCATCCTTATCAAACTCGGCCCTGAGTATATCTCCTGAAGAATCATTGCCAAGTTTCCCCATCCACCCGGATCTGAGGCCAAGCCTTGCAGTCTGCGTGAGAACATTCCCAGCTACACCACCTGGCATTATCTTATATTCTGTTGCTGTGGTTTTTCCATCTTCTTCAGGTAGCTTTGGAACAACAGCATAGTAATCCACAGCCATTGCGCCAAGAGCAACGACATCCATTTCTGCCATATGATCCTCCTATCTCACCGCTCTGAAGCGGATACCATACGAATCCTCAAGATAATATGTGATGTTATCCTCTGGGGTTCCTTTCCTGACAAGGCACAGTGTCTTTACTGATTTTCCTTCAGATAATGGACAACGATGCCATGTTCCTGATTTAAGCAGTATCCCCTGGCCAGGCTTTACCTCAAAAGCCTTGACAGTAGAGAGATCGGGCTTCCGGCTATCAGACGGATCTGTCTTTGTCAGAATGACATAAATCGTCCCATCCAGCGGAGCAAGGAATTCAGGCGTTCTGAAATGATTCTCAAGCGAATTTCCATACAAGTCATCCTGAAGCTTCGAGGTCACAACAGAGATCGCAACAGGATCACCGCCATAATCCGCTTCTACAAGATCATAATAGAAGCGGAAGTCACACTCCTCCGCATCCGGCTTGGCAAGATCTGAATCAAGGATCTCTCCAAACTCACGGAAATTCTCTTTTGTAAGCTCCTCTACCCTTACATCTACTATACGGCTCATAAGCTCCTCCTTTTTTCTTCAATTTCGCGTGCCTTATCAACGAATTCCTTTACTAATGAAGGATCAATAGGATTGGAAAGATCACCATTGTGTTTGAATGAGGACCCCACTATCGCCCCATCCACAGCAGGCCATAGATCATCCAAGTTTTTTACAGACACACCGCTTCCAACAAGAAGAGGTATCGATAAATGGGACTTCACACGCCTGCAAGCCTCGGCATCTGGCGGTGTGCCAGTCGCAACACCAGTGATTATTGCCGCGTCGCAGAGGAAGGATTCAACATCATGCGCTTCCTCCTCAAGGCTTCTGTCAGCCGTAATTGAATGACTGCCATGCTTGACATGGAAATCACCAAACACCATCACATCGTCTGCATCGATAGTTCGTCGATACCGCAGAAGCTGCGGTCCGACAGATTCGATATATCCAGAATTAGAAATATAAGCATTAGCCATCTCGAAGGCCCTGATCCATCTGCAGCCTGTTGCTTTCGCTATCGCTATTGCCTGAGAACATCCATTGATATGAACCTGGATTCCAAGCGGTGTTGGTACATGCTGCTTGATTATAGTCGCAATGTATGTAAGACAGCTGACCACCTCCGGCCCCATTTCATGCTCTCGCAAGAATGGTCTATCCCACTGATTTTCAATCTGGATGCCATCGACACCGGCTGAATACAGAGCTTCAGCATCCTTGAGTGCGGCTTCAACTATATATGGAAACCCTTTCTTCTCATCATAAAGCGGTGTACCCGGCAACGCCTTGACATGTACCATCCCGATAATAGCCTTTCTTCCGTCGAAAAGACCTGAAAAACCAGACTTCATCAATCTGCCTCCTTTCACAAATGCTTAACTGAATCACGGAGAACGAGCTCCGTATACAGATACTTATCCACTTCCTCGATTTCCTGCTCAGGCATTCCAAGAAGGAGATAAATCGCTTTCCGTATCATCTCATTACCAGGATGATTCACCGTTGATAATGCGGGGACAGGAGTAAAAAACAGATTTATCCCATCAAAGCCGATAACAGAAATGTCATCTGGAACCTTCTTTCCATAACGGCTGCAAGCACTCATGAAACCATAGGCCATCATATCGTTTGAAGCAAACACCGCAGTAGGCCTTTCGGGGAGAGCCATGAAATACTCAAATGACTGGAAACCGCTCTGATCACGATAATCACCGACCTGAACAAGGGATTCATCATATTCAATCCCATATTTGGCAAGAGCATCGCGATAACCTTCATGCCTGCGTTTCGTATTCAGGACATCCTCCCATCCACGGATATAACCAATCCGTCTATGTCCTGATTGAATCAGATATTCAGTTGCATCGAATGCCCCCTGATAATTATCAACATAGACATCCATTACAGAAGTGCCTTCCATGCTGCGATCGACAACAACCAATGGGATTGACTCACTGAATGCAATCAGCTCATCATCAGGCAATCGAGGGGTGAACATAATGACTCCATCAGCCATACGCCCTATTGATGAATTGACAAAACTCCGCTCATTCTCGATATTCCATTCAGCCTCACTTATAAAAAGGCTGTATCCATGCTTTCTCAATTCAGCCTCTGCAACCTTGATAAGTTCAGAAAAGAACGGATTCGCAATATCGGGAACAATAAGCGAAATAATATGGCTTTTCTGCGTGACCATCGTCCGGGCTATAGTATTCGGCCTATAATGGAGCTTCTTTATCGCCTCTTCGATATTCCGCCGTGTAGCAGGGGCAATATATCCAGTATTATTGATTGCTCTTGATACGGTCATAGCAGATACATTTGCCAGTTTTGCCACATCCTTGATTGTTGCACTCACTTCTGTATTCCTCTTCTCTTGATGATTCTGTTTGAACATCAGGTACTTTCCCTTCGTTCACTCAGAACCATGATGGAAACTAGCAGGATTAACAAGAGGCCCCAGACAAGTTCTTTTGCATACTGGCTGACCCGAAGCATATTGAATCCGCTGGACAGGAATTGAAGCACACACACAGCCAAGACAACTCCAGCAACCTTTCCCTTGCCACCAGATGGACTTACACCTCCAAGAACTGCTACAAGAATCGACTGCATAGTGTATGATGATCCGAAATCGGCCTTTGCTGAATTGACCCTAGACATCATTATTATTCCAGCAACAGCCGCTATAACACCGCCATACATATACGAAAGCATCTTCGCTTTATTCACAGCAATTCCAGAGAAAACAGCAGCTTTTTCATTCGTGCCGATGAGTCGAAGCTCAATGCCGAGCTTGGTTTTATCAAGAAGATAAAATACAGAAATGGCACATATGATCATTATCAGCATCGGAACGGGGATGAAAGCAATTGAAGACTGTCCGAAAACAGAAAACTGAACAGGCAATCCGATGACGGATGACCCCTTGGTGATGATCATTGCTATACCAGTGAACAGCTGCATTGTTCCCAGCGTCGCAAGCATCGGTATAACCTTCAGCTTGCTTACAAGAAATCCATTAAGCAGACCACAGACGGCGCCGATTGCAAGCGATATAACAATCGAAAGCACAATCATCAATGAAACAAGCAAACCAGATCCTGCATTCTGCGTCATAGAGGATAAAGCCAGTCCTGCACAGATTGCTGATAGATTTGCGATTCCAACCAGCGAAAGATCCATGCCTCCGGTAATGAATGAAAGGGTTACAGCAAGTGCCAGAAGCCCAATCTCCGGCATCTGGAATGCCATTGACGTAATGTTGCTTACCGAGAAGAAAGAGGAAGGTCTGAGTATCGTCATCAGAACGAAAATAACTACTGTGATGGCCAGAAGTCTGGCCATTTCATTGCTGAATATCCTTTTCAGTTTCCCTGACATATTATCTGACCTCCATACATGCTTTATTTCTCTTAAGCAGAACCTTCAGAGAAGTCTTATTCGCTGTGATAGTCGTACTCAGGATGACAATGAGACCAACCATGAAATCCTGCCAATATGAAGGAATTCCCATCAATATAAGACTGTTATTCACAAGGTTTATAAGAAGAACACCGAGAAGCGTCCCCAGTACAGTACCAGCTCCGCCAACAAGACTTGCACCACCAAGGACAACCGCCGCAATGACATTCAGCTCTGTTCCAAGAATATCGAATGGGTTGGCGACACGGACAAGTGAGCAATGTATAAGCCCTGCCAGCCCAGCGAGAAGGCCGGAAAGAACACAGGCCACAAACTTAACAGAACGGCAGCCGATTCCATCCCTGCGGGCAGAGACCTCATTTCCGCCGATTGCATAGATCCGGCGGCCGAAATACGTATATCGGAGCATTAAAGCAACAATTATAGCAACAGCAGCAAGTATAAGCACTGAAACATGGAGCCCGACCACTTCTCCAGATCCGCCAGTCGTCTCGAAGATATTAAGCCTTGAGAATCTGATCAGGACATCAGGCAACTGTGTAATCCAGTTTTTTCCGACGAAAACGAGCAAGAAGCCTTTTATCACGCTCATTGTCCCCAATGTTACAAGAAGCGTAGGTAATCCCATGAATCCGATCAGGACGCCATTGATTGCACCGAATAACGCCCCAAGACCCATCGACATGATAAATGGAACAATCAGAGGTATATCACCATCAATCGGGAGCAGAAGCTTGATCGTTATATACATTGAAGCGGAAGCAATGGCGGGGAATGACATATCGATTCCACCAAGTATGAGAAGCACAAGGAAAGCCAATGCGAAAATTCCCATCTCAACGCTGCTTTTGAGTGTTTTGAAAACATTTGCCTGACTCAGGAATGCAGGATTGAGAATTTCGCCAGCAATAGCAAGAGCGATAAGGATTATGAAAAGAATCGTCTCATGCCTTGATAATATTTTCTTCACTGAGATTGCTTTCATACATTCCTCCCTACATGAGTGATGACAAAGTTGTATTGATTGAATCCTCGGATATCTCGTTTCTGCCCATTTCCCTGACAATCGAGCCGTTGTGAAATATAAGAACACGGTCGCAGTTCAGAACAAGCTCAGGCACATCATCTGAAATGATTACGATTATCATTCCAGCCTTATTGAGTTCCCTGAGTTTCTCATAGATATCGAATTTGGCTCCAATATCCACACCGACAGTCGGACCATTGAGGAAAAGCAGCCTTACATTCGCCAGCAGCCATCTTCCAAGCATTACCTTCTGGGCATTACCTCCAGAAAGATATTTGATTTTTGCTTCGCTATCCTTCATTACGATATTGAATTGTTCTGAAGTGGAAGCGACTTTCTCACCTATGGCACAGAAATCAAGCTGACCAAGGAAATTCTTCGTCATCATACCGAGGCTGGCAGAAATCATATTGAATTTCACTGATTGATCAGGGAAAACTCCTTCAGTCATACGATCGTCCGTAACATATCCGATTCCAGCTTTAATAGCTTCCTCTATCGAGCGGAACCTACAGGCTTTTCCCTCGATTTCCATGTTTCCGCTATCAAATGGATCCAATCCAGCTATCGCCTTGACTACCTCCGACCTTCCTGAACCGAGAAGACCTGTTATTCCGACGATCTCACCGGGGTAGAATGCCATTGATACATCATTGAACTGGCCAGCCTTTGTAAGATGCGATACAGAAAGATATGGTGCAGCATTCTCCGACACGTTTCCACCGGCAATCTGCCGTTCAACGATACGGCCTGTCATATACCGGCTTATGCTTGATTCCGTAAAACTGCTTGTATCATCGGAAATGACCATCGTGCCATTCCTCATTATCGTAAGTTTCTGGCTTATACGCAGGACTTCCCTAAGCTTATGACTGACAAGAAGTATTGAAACCCCTTTTTCTGCTAACCCCTTCAATACAGAGAAGAGTACATCTATTTCCTTTTCAGTAAGCGATGTCGTTGGCTCATCCAGGATTACAAGACGAGCATCCTGATACAGCGCTTTTGCAATAGCTACAAGCTGCTTCTTTGCGATGCTGAGGCTTTCAGCGGAAACATCCACATCAATATCAACCTTTATCTTATCAAGGGCTTTCCTAGCCTCACTTCTTACCCATGACCAGTTTACGAAGAGTTTTTTATTGCGAAGAGAATCAGCAAGCACGATATTCTCAGCAATCGACATAGAAGGATAAAGAGAAAAATCCTGATATACGACCTGTATGCCACGTGAAATAGCAATCTTAGGTGTCATTGTACTTACAGGAATACCCTCGACTATGATATCACCAGAATCTTTCTGATAGTAACCGGAGATTATCTTTATCAGCGTGGATTTTCCACATCCATTCTCACCAGCGAGGCAATGGATTTCTCCTTTAGAAAGCGTCAGAGATACACCTTTAAGTACTGCAACTCCACCGAAATTCTTATAAACATCCTTTATTTCCAGAAACGGAACTTCCGCCATCCTGCACCTCCATAAACAGGTGGAAGAACTACCTCATTTCTCCCACCTGCCATTGAACGAAATCAGAAATTGTAATCTGCCATATTATCCTTTGTTACGGTAATCCATCCGGATCCGAACAGAAGCTGTGGGCGCTCAGGATCTGGCTGAGTCAGGTTCTCATATCCAGGAATACCAAGATCAAGGCCTTCTTTGATCTCATCCGCATGTCCAGAAAGAGCAAGTTCAGCGATCTTGCACATAGCATGACCGGCATCAGCAGGATCCCAGAGCTGAATCTCACGGACTGCTCCACTTTCAAGATACTGACCTGTTACAGAAACCATACCAGTACTTACAACTGCAACCTTATCTGCAAGCCCGGCTTCTTCAACAGCAAGTCCAGCACCAGCTGAAGTTGTCATCGGAGTACCAAGGATTCCCTCAAGATCAGGGAAAGCCAGGAGAGCTTCTTTTATCTTATTGTAAGCAACTGTCGTATCAGTATTATCCTCAATGAGCCCGCCGACATGGACCATATTCGGATACATCTCTTCCTGACGAGCAATAGCACCTTCAGCCTGTTCCATATGTGACTGTGAAGTGAGGAATCCGACTGTTATGATGTATTCGCCTTCTTCATTCATGCACCTTGCAAGAGAATCCATCATTGCAGCTCCATAAGCACGATTATCAAAAGCCTCGATGATGTAATCAGCATTCTGAAGAGTAGATGCCTCATGTGCGACAACGATTATACCCTGATCACGTGCCCTTTTGAGAACCGGCTCAACAGCTTCAACGGAAATAGGGACAATGCAGATCGCATCAACATTCTGGGCAATAAGATCTTCTACAACCTTCACCTGTTCAGCTGCATCTGCAACAGCTGGCCCTATCTGGAACGCTTCGTTTCCAGACTCTTCAGCATACTGTTCAATGCCAATCTTCATTCTTTCGAACCAAGCATGTCCATCAGCTTTGACAACTGTAGCAATGGTAAACTTTCCATCGGAATCTGCCGCACCTTCAGTTGAACCAGCAGCAAAGACTTCCATAGCGACCAATAGAATCATTGCAATAACAGCAAGCTTCTTTTTCATTGTCTTCTCCTTTTGTCTTTTTTATGTTAACGATAACAGTTAACGCTAACACAATCGTCAGATACGTTTCTGGATCTGTCAAGTTTTTTCTTAGCAAACACACGGCCTTGCCTTGAATATATTCTTGAAACAAAATGAATTACAATGAAACATACAACCAGTAATATAAGTTACTGGAAGAAAATAAGAGCTAGAAAACCAGAAAAAACAATGATAGTCCTTACTTACATCTCAAGAACTCTGAGAATCTCAGGCAGCAGCTGCTTCTTTCTCGAGAGCACACCGGGAAGACTGTAGGTTCCTTCAGCTATCCTGTCATATGCAAGCGCGCTTGCCTTCCTGAACGGCGTCATCAGGAGAACAGAGTTGCCGTGTATGACATCGGTTATCAGGAGCATGCACCAGTCAAGCGCATTCTTCTCCCTTACAGCCTCGAGTGCTGCGAGATACCTTTCCCTGAGACTTCTTGCTTCCTCGAGCGACATGACTTCAGCCTGACCTATGGCAAAATGCACACCGCTTTCCCGGTAGATCTTCATATCGCTTCCGATGACTGTCTCAGGATCCTCCTCTGCAAGCGAGGAGCTTCCGGAGAAGAGCGAACGGCAGAAGGCATCGTAATCCTCGACACCTGCAATAGCGCAGAGCTTCTCCGCTACATGCCTGTCGTAATCTGTGGTCGTAGGGCTCTTAAGCATGACAGTATCTGCGGTGAGGCCTCCGAGAAGGACCTTGGCCGTAAGCGGATCGATCTCAACGCCCCATTTCCTGAACTGCCCATAGACAATCGTGCATGTCGATCCCAGGGGTTCCGAGACGATGTAGATCGGGGTCTTCATCCGTGGTGGCGCAAGCCTGTGATGATCTATGATCTCGACGATCGAGGCCTCTTCGATGCCAGGGACGCTCTGCTCCGCCTCATTGTGATCGACAAGGATGACACGCTGCATAGGCTTATCGAGGAAGCAGCGTCTTGTCACGAAACCGCTCCATACCCCATCGGTGAAGACAGATAATCCCCTGTATCCGCTCTCCTGAAGCGTCTTCTTTGCATCATCGAAGAGAATATCCGAATCAAGGCACATCCTGCCCTCGTTCCCCTGCATGATATCGGAGACAGGCGTCGACAGCCTCAGAAGCCTCAGCGTCTCCACGGTATCGAGATAGGAGATGTAGACAAAGCCGCGGTAGGATGAGAAATCCACATCCATCCTTGCGGGATTGGTCACTCCCGTTATCACGATGCCGGGAATCTGGTTCTCGATGGCAGCTGCGATGTGCTTCTTCCTGTATCCGATGACCAGCACAGGCTTATCAGGAAGGCAACGGAGACGGGAGAGATAGACCTGGTACTCCATGGCACCTACCATATAAGGCGCACGCACGCACCCGGACTCCCCATGTCTGAGCCACTCACCTTCAATGACGCGGCTTATGTTCTCCTCGGAAAGGAAGTATTTCTGCCTCACCGCTCCGCTGTTCTCGCGGAGGAAGAAGCCATTTATATCATCTGCTGACAGCAGTCCCCTGTATTCGCCATCATCGATCACCGGCACGACAGTCGGACGCCTGCTCTGGAAGATATCCATAAGCAGATAGAGAGGATCGGATGATGAGACGGAATAGATAGGCTTCTTCTAGACCTCGGATACTCTGGGTCTGACATCCTTCAGGAACTGCGGAAGCTCTATGCCGAGAGACGCAAAGAAACGCTTTGTACCGCTGTTTGCAGGTCCTAGCATCACAGGGACGTACTCATTGGCGCTATCCATCCTGTTCTTCAGGACGGAATAGGCATATGCGGATGTGACGGAATCCATATCCGGATTGCGGTGGCCTGTTATGTATATTCTCATGAAACAATGTTAAACTCAAATATGACTGCTGGGAAGAAGGAGGCGGTGAATTGAAAGCGGTAATTGCGAATGACCATGGTGCCGTGGAGCTTGCAGAGAAGCTCGTGAAGCATCTCGAGACCCGGGGCATAGAGGCCGTCCATCTCGGAACATGCTCGTCAGAGAGCGTCGATTATCCGGATTATGCGGAGAAGGCCGTGCTCGAATACAGGAAGGGAGGATACGATTTCGGCATCCTCTGCTGCGGCACTGGCATCGGCATATCGATATCGGCAAACAAGATGAAGGGAATCAGATGCGCACTGCCGCAGAACGCATACGCAGCAAAGATGTGCAGGTGCCACAATGATGCGAACTTCATAGCTTTCGGCGGAAGGATTGAGTACCCTGAACCTGTTACGGACATACTCGATGCCTACATCAATGCCTCATTCGAAGGCGGCAGGCATGCAGGCAGGATCAGCAAGATGATGGCACTCGAGGGAAGGTAGGATCAGAAGCTGTAATCGCGCCAGGAACCGCGGACATAGTAATCGACGGAGATGAGTGAGAATGTGATCATGAGCTCCATGTTCACGAAATCATATCCGACACCCGTCTTCAGTATGCGTTCCCTGCGTCCGGAAACAGGACTGCCTACGGTCAGCGGCGTTATCGAGATCATCGGACCGGCACCGCCATTGTCGGTCCGGTAGAAGCCTCCGGCAGAGATCAGCATATTGATGCCGCTGCCTGCGACGCTGGAGGCTGTCGAGCGGGCTCCCATCAGGGCGAATGCAATCTCGAGGCCGAACATATTGGACCCGAACGGAGACGGCACAAGCTCCGAGACTCCCCATATATCCATCTCGATCCTGCCCGTGAGCCCGATATTCAGACCATAGGAGAAGCTTATGCCTCTCTCAGGCCAGCGGTATGTCTGATGTCCTATCGAGAGCGCAATATCCTGATGATCGCCGGCAAAAGCAGGCGTTATCAGCAGGATGATGATCATGGCAGCTGCTATTCTCCTCATTCACCGGCCTCCTAGAAGAAATATGAGAATCTCAGGATATAGCATCCCCACCCCCATTCATCCGCACCTATCGAATAGATGGCGAACGGGGAGAGGAACTCATAGACGAAATGCGTATCCTGGAATGCAAGCGGAGCGAAGCCCACGAGCATGTTCCACTCGTCACCGAGCCTGTACTGCACACCTGTGGTGAATACCGGTGCCCAGATGACCGAATTGGTGAACGCCCAGCTGAACGGATGCCTGAGAAGCCTGAAGACAGGCGATGAGAATGTCATGGAAACACCTTCGAAGAAGGGCTTCACCGGAGAGAGATCCACAGTCACTGCTATGTCGCCGGCATGAGCTTCATCATATGGCGCGAATATCGCAGAGATTGATAAGCCACCATAGCTTCCGGAGGGCGTGACGGCCCCGACGGGCGCAAGAGAGTAGCCGAATGACGGAGATGCCGCAAGGAATGACGAGGACAGAATCAGGATAGCTGCGATGACAAGCTTTTTCATATTCAGCCTCCGAAGTAAGTGAAGAGGTATGCGAAGACACTGCCCCCCTCTTTCTTCAGCCTGACAGCATCATCATATGTGACATGCTCAGCTGCAGCAGTTATCCCTGAAGCATGGGATCCTACGGCAGCGGCAAGCTCCGGACTGTCTATCACAAGCGCAAGCTCCTCTGATAGCGTCATCGACCTGAAATTGAAGTTCGCAGATCCTATGACGACATAGCGGGAATCGACGATCATCAGCTTCTCATGAAGAAGCGGCAGCAGCTCTCCGTCCTCACCATAGACAGACAGGAAGATATCCGCGCCGGTGGACTCAATAAGATCGGGAAGCGCATGATAGAT
>CALXKY010000029.1 GCA_944389055.1 uncultured Spirochaetaceae bacterium
CATCTTTCTCTGCTATGGTTAGAATTATTTTTGATTTTCTCCTTTTACTTCGGTTAGTTTATTTTTGATTCGATGCGGATAGTTGACTACAATCCCTGCTTTGGCTAATATGTACCGACGGTAGCTCAGATCATGGAGGGGTAACTGTCCCTTTGTGATTGCTTTCCGAGTGATAAAAACGGCAATGCCGAGGAGATAAAAATGGCTAGTTCAAAGAAGAAAGGTCCTGTAGAGAAAATCGCTCTTCAGTGCACAGAGTGCAAGCAGAAGAACTACACAACCCAGAAGAACCGCCGCAATACGCCGAATAAGCTTGAGCTTATGAAGTATTGCCCGTTCGAGCACAAGCACACACTGCACCGCGAAACAAAAATCAAATAAGAGCAAGCTCTGTTCGGGGTGCGAGCAGGTCAGTAGCTCCAACGGCTAGAGCACTGGTCTCCAAAACCGGGTGTTGTAGGTTCGAATCCTACCTGGCCTGCTGGCGCTCCGAACACAAGGGAAAGAGAGAATGAAGAAGATCGCAAGATATTTCAAGGAATGCTGGCTTGAGATGAAGAAGGTATCATGGCCGTCAAGGGCTGTCGTTCTTCACTCTACCTGGATCGTGATCGTCTCCACGATAGTCTTCGCTGTCGTACTTGGTCTTGTGGATACCGTCCTCGGTCTCTGCCTTGACCTTATATTCTAGGAGAGGAAATGGCCAGAGGCTGGTACGTCGTACACACATATTCAGGCTACGAGCAGAAAATCGAGAGAATCATAAATAAGCTCCGCTCAGCAGATGCGGAGTTCTCTGCGTACTGCACAGGCGTAAGCGTTCCTATGGAGCAGGTGACTGTAGTCAACGAGAAGGGCGAGAAGAAGATCGAGATGAAGAAGATTCTTCCCGGCTATATCCTCGTTGAGCTCGATCTGCCTGAGAATACGTGGCGTACTGTTACTGCCAAGATCGCAAGGATTCCCGGGGTGACGGGCTTCCTTACAGCTGACAAGACCGGAAAGAATCCTCCCAAGCCGCTTTCGCAGCGCGAGCATACTGATATCCTCCGCCGCACAGGCGAGATGCCGGAGGAGAAGGTATTCCGTCCGAAGCAGGATTTCGAGAAGGGAGAGGAGGTCAAGGTCATCTCCGGTCCGTTCGCTTCCTTCAATGGAATCATCGATGATATCGATATTGCAAAGGGAAGGCTCCGCCTTTCAGTCCAGATTTTCGGCAGGTCTACGCCTGTCGAGGTCGATTTCTCGCAGGTCGAGAAGGTCCAGGTCTGATCCTGGCCTGATTTTTGACATCTTATCAGATAATCTCCCCCGCATGGCGGGGTGGGAGCTCTTCGTTGAAGAGCGTTAATACCAGCGCGGAGCATATGCTCCAGAGCGTAAGGAGAAAGAAATGGCAAAGAAGAAGGTTACTGCCGTAATCAAGCTGCAGTGCCCTGCCCAGAAGGCCACGCCGGCACCACCTATCGGACCGGCTCTCGGACCTCACGGGGTAAGCGCCCCTCAGTTCGTCCAGCAGTTCAATGACAAGACAAAGGGTTATGAACCTGGACTCATCCTTCCTGTTATCATCACAGTCTATCAGGATAAGAGCTTCTCTTTCATCCTCAAGACTCCTCCCGCAGCTGTCCTCATCAAGAAGGCACTCGGTATCCAGACAGCTTCTGGCCAGCCCAACAAGGTCAAGGTCGGCAAGATCACGGATGCACAGCTTACGGAAATCGCCAAGACCAAGCTTGAGGATCTCAATGCAAACGACCTTGAGGCAGCAAAGAGAATCATCGCTGGCACAGCCCGCTCAATGGGTGTAGAGGTGGAGAAGTAAGATGAAGAGAGGAAAGAAATATCAGGAAGCACTCAAGAAGATCGACAGATCGAAGGAGTATACGCTTCAGGAAGCAGCAGAGCTCGTGAAGAGCTGCGCTTATGCGAAGTTCACCGAGACAGTCGAGCTTTCCGTGGCTCTTTCTCTCAAGAAGAGCCAGTCCGTAAGGGATACGGTCGTTCTTCCGAACCAGTTCCAGGCTCAGAAGAGGATCCTCGTATTCGCCAAGGGCGAGAAGGCTGAGGAAGCAAAGGCTGCAGGTGCTGCATATGTCGGAGATACTGACCTTATCGATAAGATCAAGGGCGGCTGGATGGATTTTGACATCGCTGTCGCAACTCCTGACATGATGAAGGACGTAGGTAGGCTCGGACCTATCCTCGGAAGAAGAGGACTCATGCCGAACCCGAAGACCCACACAGTCACGAATGACATCAAGGAAGCTCTCGAGGAGCTCGGAAGGGGCCGTGTTGAGTTCCGTTCCGACAAGACAGGTGTCGTGCACATGGCTGTAGGCAAGGTGGATATGGATCCGGCTAAGGTTGCGGAGAATGCCAAGGTCACAATCGCAGAGATCCTCAGGAAGAAGCCTGCGGATGCAAAGGGAGATTTCATTATCTCCGTCGCACTCTCTTCCACGATGGGTCCTGGTGTCCGTGTGAACTACAAGGAAGCCGCTGACGCTTCGGCGGCAGTGTAATGGAGGGATGACATGGAGAATTATCAGACACGTGTAACCCCGGCAAAGGAAGATGCCGTCGCAGCGCTCCGCGATGAGTTCAAGGACTATGACGGATTCATCTTCACAGACTACAGAGGTATGACTGTCCAGCAGATCACCGACATCAGGAAGGCCCTGAAGAAGGATGAGGCTGCTTACCGCGTCGTTAAGAACCGCTATGCCAAGATTGCGCTCAAGGACCTCGACAGGACCGGAGCTGATGATCAGATGAAGGGACCGACAGCTGTCGCTCTCATCAAGGGCGATACAGCCAATACGGTTGCAAAGGTTCTCTTCAATGCAAACAAGGATGGTGTGACGATCCAGGTCAAGGGCGCGCTCCTTGATGGAAAGCTAATGTCAGCCGATGAAGTTGAGGCACTCTCGAAGCTCCCGACCAAGCTCGAGCTCATCGCTTCCCTCATGGGTACGATGAAGGCACCTGTACAGAAGCTTGCAGCTACTCTCCTCGCTTATGTCGAGTCGAAGGGCGGTGCGCCTGCTGCTTCTGAGGAATCACAGAACTGATACGGTCCTAGTCTTCAAGTAACCTGCTAGACCGTGGTTTTATAAGGAGAAGTTAATATGGCTACAAAGGAAGAAATCCTTGAATCCATCGCTCAGATGAGCGTTATGGACGTTGCGGACCTCATCAAGATGATGGAGGAGAAGTTCGGTGTCGTCGCAGCTGCTGCAGCTGTTGCTGGTCCTGCAGCTGGTGCTGCTGGAGATGCTCCTGCAGAGGAAGAGCAGACTGAGTTCACAGTCGTCCTCAAGAGCGTTGACGCAGCTAAGAAGATCGCATGCATCAAGGAAGTCAGGGCAATCACAGGCCTCGGACTCAAGGAGGCAAAGGATCTCTGCGAGAACGGCGGCAATCTCAAGGAAGGCGTCAGCAAGGAAGAGGCTGCATCCATGAAGGAGAAGCTCGAAGCTGCTGGTTGTGTTATCGAAGTCAAATAACACAGTCTTTCACTATGTTTCACCCAGGCTCCTCGTGGGCCTGGGATATGCCATCGGTGACCCCGATGGCTTAGGTGTCTGCTGACGCACTGCAGAAAATGCGATCCAGCGTGCTATGGAGGTACAATGATTCCCAGCAAAGGAAAAGGCATTAAAAGAGTCGACATCGGTTCCGAGCTGCCGGAGGTTTGCGAACTTCCGAATCTGATCGGGATCCAGACCGAGTCGTTCAGAAAGTTCCTTCAGCTCGACAGGCTGGAGAGGGGTGAAGCCCCCGATCCGTCGTGTGGCCTCGAGTCAGTATTCCGCGCAACATTCCCGATCGTATCCCCCAACGAGGATATGAGAGTCGAATACAACGGCTATAAAGTCGATATGGACGGAATCAAGTACTCGGAGTCCGAGTGCAAGAAGAAGGGAAGGACTTTCGGCGTTCCAATCAAGGCAAGTGTCGCTCTTGAGACCAAGAATGGAGAGATCAAGGAGAAGGAGATCTTCTTCGGTGATTTCCCTTTGATGACGGATCGTGGTACCTTCATCATCAACGGTGCGGAGCGTGTCATCGTCTCCCAGATCGTCCGTTCGCCTGGCGTTGTATTCAAGGAAGGAAAGAAGAACGATTCATCATCCCTTTATTATGGAACGCTTTATCCGTACTCCGGTACGAAGCTTGAGTTCGTCCTCACCAGAAAGAACGAGAAGACCGATACCAGGAAGGGTGAGCTCACCAGCGCCGCTGAGAGAAAGAAGGTCAACAACATCATTCAGGTAAGCTTCGGCAAGAAGCCGTTCCCTGTCACATTCTTCCTCCGTGTCCTCGGAATCGACACAAGGGAGAAGATCGTCGCGGCATTCTATCAGCCGAAGACGCTCGATATCTCAGGCAGCATTGCCGATGATTCCGTATACTTCGCATACAAGGACATCCGCACGGAGGATGGCGACCTCAGATTCGCTGCCGGCGATGAGCTCGGAGCGATTGAGCTCGAGGAGCTCAGGAGCCTCGGCTTCGTATCCATTGAGGTCATCGACACCCCCGCGCGTGATATCGATGCCCCTGCTCTTGCTGTCCTCAAGACGCTCCGCCGTGAGCGCATCCTCTGCCCGAGCTACAGGCAGGAGGAGTCTGAGGAGTTCCAGAACGAGTATATCGGCCAGATCGTTGAAGCCTGCAGGAACTCGCTTCCTCAGAACCTCAAGACGTTCCCTGACCCGAAGCGTGTCATCAGCTATTTCCAGGAGTTCTTCCTCAATGGCCGCGGCTTCGAGCTCTCGGATATCGGCCGCCATAAACTGAACAAGAAGTTCTATGGAATGGAGAATGAGAAGTACATCACTTCGACAGCCCTCACTCCAGATGATGTGATCAACACCGTCAGCTCCCTTATCCAGTTCTGCAACGGCGTCATCAAGGAAGATGATATCGATGCTCTCGGAAACAGGAGGGTAAGGACCGTTGGTGAGCTTCTCGAGATCACACTCTCGGAGGCTTTCAACCGCATGGCAAAGACTGCCCGCGAGAAGATGAACATCACCGATGATTCAGTCAAGCCGCAGGAAGTCATCTCCATCAAGCCTATCGTCGGCGCCATCAAGGAGTTCTTCGGTTCATCCCAGCTCTCGCAGTTCATGGACCAGATCAATCCGCTTGCGGAGCTTACTCATAAGAGACGTGTGTCCGCACTTGGTCCTAAGGGCGGTCTTTCCCGCTCGTCGGCTCGCGCTATATATGAAGTCCGCGACGTACACTATACGCATTACGGAAGAATCTGCCCGATCGAGACGCCGGAAGGTTCGAACATCGGTCTTATCCTTTCGCTTGCCAACTATGCGCGCATCAATGAATACGGCTTCATCGAGACGCCTTACAGGAAGGTCGTCAACGGTGTCGTGACGGACGAGGTCCAGTATCTCGATGCCAACGATGAGGAGAAGTACTACATCGCACAGGGCAATGCAAGGATCGACAAGGACGGCCACTTCCTTGAGAAGGAGATTGCTGTAAGGCATTATGGCGACTACGGTGTTGCAAGCCCTGAGGAGATCAGCTGGATGGATGTTTCGCCGCGCCAGGTAGTATCCGTCGCGACGTCGCTCATCCCGTTCCTCGAGCATGATGACGCCAACCGTGCCCTCATGGGATCGAACATGCAGCGCCAGGCAGTTCCTCTTGTATTCCCGGAAGCACCGCGTGTAGGTACCGGAATGGAGCAGAGGACCGCATACGACTCAGGTGTCCTCATCAAGGCAAAGAGGGGAGGCACGGTAGAGTATGTCTCCTCCACCGAGATCAGAGTACGCCCTGATTCCTCCGAGATCGAGGGTGAGATCGACAGATATGAGGTCCATAAGTTCGAGAGGACAAACCAGGATTCCTGTCTCAACCAGAAGCCGATCGTCAATGTAGGCGACAAGGTCGAGGCCGGCGATGTGCTTGCAGATGGTCCTGCTACGCAGAATGGAGAGCTTGCCCTTGGACGCAATATCCTCGTCGGATTCGTTCCATGGAACGGCTATAACTATGAGGACGCTGTTCTCATCTCCGAGCGTGTCGTCAGGGAGGATATCTATACGTCCATCCATATCAAGGAGTTCTCCATTGATGTCCGCGAGACCAAGCTCGGTCCGGAGAAGCTCACTAGGGATATCCCGAACACGAGCGAGAAGCTTCTTGAGCATCTCGATGCCGAGGGCATCGTCTGCATCGGTACATATGTGCACCCGGGCAGCATACTTGTCGGAAAGGTGACTCCGAAGAGCGAGGCTGATACGACTCCGGAAGTCAAGCTCCTCAATTCGATCTTCGGTGAGAAGGCAAAGGAAGTCAGGGACTCCTCCCTCAAGGTTCCTCATGGAACGGAGGGTACTGTCATCGACATCCAGCGTCTGAAGAAGAGTGACAAGGATGAGCTCCAGCCGGGAGTCGATGAGACGATCAAGGTCCTCATCGCTACCAAGAGAAAGCTGAAGCAGGGAGACAAGATGGCAGGAAGGCATGGAAACAAGGGTGTTGTATCCCGTGTTCTGCCTGAGGAGGATATGCCGTACATGGCTGACGGTACCCCGCTCGATGTCTGTCTCAACCCGCTCGGCGTTCCGTCACGTATGAACATCGGACAGCTGATGGAGACACAGCTCGGATGGGCTGCTGTCAGGAATGATAAGTGGTACAAGACTCCTGTCTTCCAGTCTGCGACAATGGAGCAGATCGAGCATGAGATGGAGGAGGCAGGGCTGCCGAAGACCAGCAAGACCACGCTCTACGATGGACGCACAGGCATCCCGTTCGTGAACCCGGTCTTCTGCGGATATATCTATTACCTCAAGCTGCATCACCTTGTTGATGACAAGATGCATGCACGTTCGACAGGTCCGTATTCTCTCGTCACGCAGCAGCCGCTCGGCGGTAAGGCCATGTTCGGCGGTCAGAGACTCGGAGAGATGGAAGTCTGGGCATTCGAGGCATATGGTGCTGCGAATACGCTCCAGGAGCTTCTGACGATCAAGTCCGATGACATGAAGGGCCGTGTGCAGATCTATGAGTCGATAGTGAAGGGCGAGCCGGCTGAGACTGTCTCGATGCCGGAAGCATTCAACGTTCTTGTCCAGGAAATCAGGGGTCTTGCCCTCGATATGTCCGTGTACGACGAGAACGGCAAGCAGGTTCCGCTCACGGAGCGTGATGAGGAACTCATCACCAAGAGAGAGAAAGGCACTTTCTAGGAGGAAAGACGGAATGAAGGAAGTACAGGATTTCAGCTCAATCAGGATCAAGCTCGCTTCACCTGAGCAGATCCTCGCATGGTCCTATGGCGAGGTTAAGAAGCCTGAGACCATCAATTACCGTTCACTCCGCCCGGAGAGGGATGGTCTCTTCTGCGAGAGGATCTTCGGTACGACGAAGGCCTGGGAGTGCTGGTGCGGAAAATTCAAGTCCAATAGATACAAGGGTGTAGTCTGCGATCGCTGCGGAGTCGAGGTCACTGATACCAAGGTCCGCCGCGAGAGGTGCGGTCACATAACGCTTGCGGCTCCGGTCGCACATATCTGGTTCTATCGCTCAACGCCATCCATCATGAGCTACCTTCTGGATATCAAGCGTTCTGAGCTCATGGAGATACTCTCTTATGAGAAGTATGTCGTGACCGATCCTGGTCAGGACACGGATCTCAGGAAGTATCAGGTGCTCGATGAGGATGAGTACTATGCCGCTGTCGATAAGTATGGCGATACATTCAAGGCCGGAATGGGCGCGGAGGCTATCTATGACCTTCTGAAGGATCTTGATCTCCAGTCGCTTTCCGCAGAGCTCCGCGAGCAGCTTTCGCAGAAGGAGGAGGCGAACAACAAGATCGACAACAAGCTCCTTTCGCGCATCCGCTACTGCGAGGAGTTCCTTGCATCTGGCAATAAGCCGGAGTGGATGATCCTCAAGGTCATCCCTGTCATACCGCCAGATCTCCGCCCGATGGTCCAGCTTGATGGAGGCCGCTTTGCAACTACCGACCTCAATGAGCTCTACAGAAGGGTCATCAACCGCAACAACCGTCTCGACAGGCTCATCAAGATCCAGGCCCCGGACATCATCATCCGCAATGAGAAGAGGATGCTCCAGGAGGCTGTTGATTCCCTTTTCGATAATTCGAAGACTCCGAACCCGACAAAGGGAAGCAGCAAGAGAGATCTCAAATCCCTTTCGGATGTCCTCAAGGGCAAGCAGGGAAGGTTCAGGCAGAACCTCCTCGGAAAGCGTGTCGACTACTCCGGCCGTTCCGTAATCGTCGTCGGACCGGAGCTGAGGATGCATCAGTGCGGCGTTCCTTCGAAGATGGCTCTCGAGCTCTTCAAGCCATTCATCATGCGCAAGCTCGAGCAGAAGGAGATCGCACAGAATGTCAAGAGAGCCAAGCTGCTCGTCGAGCAGGAGGCTCCTGAGGTATGGGGAGTCCTTGATGAGGTCGTCAAGGAGCATCCTGTCATGCTCAACCGCGCTCCTACGCTCCATCGTCTCGGCATCCAGGCATTCGAGCCTGTGCTCGTAGAAGGCAAGGCCCTCAAGCTCCATCCGCTCGTATGCCACGCGTTCAATGCTGATTTCGATGGTGACCAGATGGCTATCCATGTGCCTCTCACCCAGGCCGCGCAGCTTGAGTGCTGGACGCTCATGCTCTCTACGACGAACCTTCTTGACCCTGCTAACGGAAAGCCGATCGCATTCCCGTCACAGGACATGGTCCTTGGTATCTTCTACCTTACGAAGGAGAGGACGGACCTTGATCCGGAGAGGAAGATCAAGAGATTCGAGACCGTAGCCGAAATCGAGGCTGCGATCGATGCATATGCCGTCTCATACAACGAGAAGATCTATTACCGCTTCAAGAAGGGGCTTGAGATCGTCGATGAGAAGGGCAATAGCCAGGTTTCCGATGGAAAGAGCTGGTATGCGACAACGCCGGGAAGGATCATCTTCAATGCAGCCATCCCGGAGGGCATCCCCTACCAGAACTACTGCCTTGGCGATAAGCAGCTGAGGAAGGTCATCGGCGAGACAATCAGGAACAGGAAGCCGTCAGTTGCTGTCGATCTCCTTGATTCCGTCAAGGATCTCGGATTCAAGTATGCAACGCTTTTCGGCGCCACGATCGGTCTTTCCGACATGGTCGTTCCTGAGGAGAAGCCGGAGCTCATCGAGGAAGCCAATGAGAAGCAGTCCATGGTCTTCAAGCAGTACTATGACGGACAGATCACGCAGGAAGAGAGATACAACCGCGTCATCGAAGTCTGGACCGAGACCAACGAGGAGCTTACCGATAAGCTCATGGATGAGCTGAAGAAGAGCCAGCATGGCTTCAATCCGCTTTATCTCATGGTCGAGTCCGGCGCTAGAGGATCGAAGAACCAGATCAGGCAGCTCGGAGGCATGAGAGGTCTCATGGCCAAGCCGAACGGCAAGATCATCGAGCTCCCGATCAAGTCCAACTTCAAGGAAGGACTCTCGATCATGGAATTCTTCATCTCTTCCAACGGTGCTAGAAAAGGTCTTACCGATACAGCTCTCAAGACGGCAAAGGCTGGCTACCTTACGCGTAAGCTCGTCGATGTCGCTCAGGATGTCGTCGTGTCAGAAGAAGACTGCCATACGATCAATGGCATCTGGGTCAGCGCAGTCAAGGACGGCGATTCTGTGGTCGAGAGCCTTGCCTCGCGCATTACTGGCTCCTGCCCGGTCGAGGATGTTCTTCACCCGTTCCTCAAGGATGAGAACGGCAGGCCTGTGGTCCTTGCCAGGGCCAATGAGGAGATCTCCGATGACACCGCTGCTGCCATTGAGGAGGCTGGTGTCGAAAAGGTCCTTCTCCGCACTGTTCTCACATGCGAAGCAGAGCATGGCGTATGCCGCAAGTGCTACGGCCGCAACCTCGCGACCAACCGCCCTGTCGAGATCGGTGAAGCTGTCGGCATCATCGCCGCACAGTCAATCGGACAGCCCGGTACCCAGCTTACGATGCGTACGTTCCACGTCGGTGGTACGGCTTCGACATCCACGAAGGAAAACAAGCTGTCATTCAGCTATCCGACCATCATCCGCGGCCTGAAGGGACTCATCATCCACAACAGCCAGGGACAGCGCCTCTTCCCGAGGAAGGGACATGTCACGATTTCCCGTGTCTTCGAGGAAATTACCGGGCTTTATGATGAGCTCCTCGTGGGAAACGGCGATGCAGTCGGCAAGGGATATCCGTTCTATAGGAAGGATGGCCGCGATGTGGCAGCCGCCGAGAATGGAAGGCTTTTCCAGATTGAATCTGCCGGAGATCTCCGCACGTTCGTCGTAGGCCCTGAAGCTGAATATCAGGTGCCCGCAGGATCTGAGCTCATGGTATCTGAGGGACAGGTCGTTTCCGAAGGCGATGCGATCATAACATTCGATCCGTTCTCCGAGCCGATCATTGCAGAGGAGTCCGGAGTCGTTGAGGAGATGAATGACTTTGTTGAGGACAAGTCCTACAGAAGGATCTTCAACGAGGCCGGTGATACGGAGATGATCGTTGTGCCGAGCTCGCATCTTGGTGCGTTCCGCCCGTCCGTGCTCGTACATACAGACAGCGGCGAGTTCAATCAGTACCAGATTCCTGGCGGCGCATACATGGTCGTCAAGGAGAAAGGCGAGAGGATTGAGGCCGGTGACATCATCGCGAAGGTTTCCAAGGACAGCACGACGACAAAGGATATCGCTGGCGGTCTTCCGCAGGTCGACTCGCTCTTCGAGGCAAGGCACGGAAAGGTTTCTTCCTCAAACAAGGTCAACCCGATCATCCTTGCACGCGTCACAGGTACCGTAGTCGGTGTCCAGACCGGAGCTGCAAACGGATCCACGACGACTGTCACGATCCGCGATGCGCTCGGAACGCTGCATCCGCATAAGGTATATACAAAGGATGCTCTTCTTCTGGTACGCGAAGGGGATGAGGTCAAGGCTGGCGAGCCGCTCTGCGATGAGCCTGTCACATCACGCGAGGTGCTCGATGTCCTCGGTGAGAATGCGGTTCTTTCCTTCCTCGTCAATGAGATCCAGAAGGTCTACAGGATGCAGGGTGTTGAAATCAATGAGAAGCACCTCGGAATCATCATCCGCCAGATGCTCAGGAAGGTTGAGATCCTCCGCGCCGGAGATACGCAGTTCGTCAAGATGCAGAGAGTTGACAAGAATCTCTTCAACCGCGTCAATGACGAGATGAAGAAGCAGGGCAAGACGCCGGCTATCGCGCGTCCGGTCCTCCAGGGTGTCTCAGAAGCGGCTCTCTCCGTCGATTCCTTCATCTCCGCAGCATCATTCCTCTCGACAACGAGGGTATTGACCAATGCGGCCATTGCTGGTAAGAAGGATGAGCTGAGAGGACTCAAGGAGAACGTCATCATCGGACATCTCATCCCGGCTGGTACCGGTATGAAGCGCTACAGGAATGTGCGCCTCGATGAGGATGAGAAGCTTCTTGAGCTGCAGAAGGAAGTCGATAGGGCCCGCAGGGAGCAGAAAGCAGATGCTGCCGCAACCTATACCGATGATTTCGATGCAGAAGAGCTTGGTGATATGAAAACGGTGGGAGAACCGGTCGATATAGACGAAGGCTCATTCGAGGAGTAAGGCGCCTGTCGGCGCCCTCTCCGGGCTTTCGCGGCTGTTCTCATGCTGACCGCCGTTTGATATAGACGTGCCGCTTGTGCGGTACAGGTCCCTCTGCTGTGAGAGGAGCGGATCAAATTCAAGGAGTGTATCGTAAGATGCCTACTATCAATCAGCTTATCAGAAAGGGCAGGGAAACCTCGAAGTCGAAGACAAAGTCTCCGGCTCTCCAGGGCTGCCCTCAGAAGAGAGGAGTCTGCACAAGGGTCATGACAGTTACCCCGAAGAAGCCGAACTCCGCTCTCAGGAAGGTCGCACGTGTGCGCCTTTCGAATGGAATCGAAGTAACCGCGTACATCCCGGGTATCGGTCATAACCTTCAGGAGCACTCTGTTGTTCTCATCAGAGGCGGAAGGGTAAAGGACCTCCCTGGTGTAAGGTATCACATCATCCGCGGTACCAAGGATACCCTTGGTGTTGCAGACCGCAAGCGCAGCCGCTCCAAGTACGGTGCGAAGAAGCCAAAGGCCTGATAGGAGGAAGATATGTCAAGAGATAGAAAAGCTCCGGTCAGGAAGGGCACACCTGATGCGATCTACCACAGCACAGTCGTCGAGAAGTTCATCTGCCGCATGATGATCGATGGCAAGAAGAGCGTATCGACACGCATTCTCTATACAGCAATGAACGAGCTGGGAGAGAAGAGCGGCGAGAATCCGCTTGATGTCTTCACGAAGGCAGTCGACAACGTAAAGCCTGTTGTCGAGGTCAAGTCGAGAAGGGTCGGCGGCGCTACCTACCAGGTTCCTGTGGAGATCAGGGAAGAGAGAAGGGAAGCGCTTGCAATGCGCTGGATCATCGCAGCAGCCCGTGCACGCAATGGAAAGTGCATGAGCGACAAGCTCGCTGATGAGCTCATGGACGCATACAACTCAACCGGTGCGGCTTTCAAG
Source organism: uncultured Spirochaetaceae bacterium (assembly GCA_944389055.1). Lineage (GTDB taxonomy): Bacteria > Spirochaetota > Spirochaetia > Sphaerochaetales > Sphaerochaetaceae > Ornithospirochaeta. The sequence continues at coordinate 12,588 of CALXKY010000029.1, forward strand.
AAGAAGGAAGACGTGCACAGGATGGCAGATGCGAACAAGGCTTTCAGCCATTTCCGCTGGTAGTCCTGGATGGACAGAAGGAAAACCTCCCTTGCGGAGGTTTTCTTTTTGCCGGTATCATCATTGAAGGAGGCACGATGATTCCCGATTACGATGATTATTACTCGCTTACCGCATACTGCAGGAGATTCATAAGGACACCGATGAGGGAGATAGAAGGATGGCTTTCCCAGCGTTCGACGGTTGCTGCCATAGCGCTGTGGGAGAAGCGGAATGGCAATGACAGCTTCCGCGAGTCGAGCATCCCGTATCTTTTCGAGAAGGCCGACAGGGATGAGGTCATAACCGTCCCAGACTTCATCGCCCTTACTTCATGCCAGGGGCTTGCGCTTGACGGTGAAGAGGTCATAGCGGATATCGATATCTATAACGATTTCGTTGCGTTTCTCACCGCACGCGGGATAAATATCTGAAATGAAACACCCCTCGTCCTTTATTCTGCGGAAGAGGGGTGTTCTGTCAGGCCTTGCCGAGCGCTTCGTCTATTGCTCTTGCAAGCTGATCCGGGCAGGATGTGGGCTTCATGCCGCACCTGATCCCGCGGACACGCTCCGCGACTTCCTCGGCCTTCATGCCTTCGCAGAGCTTGCCGACTCCCTGGAGGTTGCCATTGCAGCCGCCATTGAACTGGAGGCCGTGTATCCTCCCGTCATCATCGATATCGAACCTGATCGCCCTGGAGCAGGTTCCATGCGTTCTATACTCGACTGTTTTCATCTCACTCTCCTTCGCTGTAAGATACAGGAAGATCCAGAGGAGGGCAATATGAGGCTGAGACGTTTCGAGGCAGAGGATATGGCTGAGGTCCATCATCTCTTCCATGCTTCGGTCCATGAGCTTGCAGGGCAATTCTACACGCCGCAGCAGCTTGCGGCATGGGCGCCTGATGATATTGACCCGGCGGAGTGGGGCGAGCGTTTCCTTGATCAGTATTCGGCTGTGGCGGAAGAGGATGGGCGGATTCTCGGATTCGGAAGCATAGATGCCCCGTCTGGATATGTCGATATGCTCTATGTCCTCCCGTCCGCCGCAGGCCATGGGGTAGGAAAGACGCTGCTCAGAGCGCTCGAGGCGGAATCAGAGGCTCAGAGGCTGTATTCGTTCGTGTCGTTTGCAGCTGAAGGTTTCTTCCGCCATATGGGATATGCTCCGCTGCGGCTGAATGCGGCAGAGCGGCGCGGCATTGTGCTGGAAAACCTTCTCATGGAGAGATTCCGATGATTCATAATTCATTTTCTTTCAATGAATTGAATATCTGTTGACAAAGAATTTGCGTTTATGTAAATTAGTCAAGGTGTCTGACCATGACCTTTTGTCATGCCTCGGACAGAAGAGCCAAACCGATTGCCGATGGCGATAAGGTGGTTCCGGACCGGTCTTTTTCAGATTTGACCATTGTCGTCGGGCGAGTTCCCGCCGACCTCTGGAAACCCTTTGATTCCTGACGCGATCAGCTGTCTCTGAGATATAAAGGCATGGGCCTTTATTAGATATCTTTGTTTTTTGTGGCACAGGCCACAAGGAGGAACTGATGGCTAAGGAGAAATTCGAAAGAACGAAGCCACATGTAAACGTAGGTACGATCGGTCACGTCGACCACGGCAAGACCACCCTTACAGCTGCAATCACAATGCACTGCGCAAAGCTGTTCGGTGACAAGGCCCTTGCTTACGATGCAATTGACAATGCACCGGAGGAGAAGGCTCGTGGTATCACCATCAACACAAGGCATGTTGAGTACCAGTCCAAGAACAGGCACTACGCTCACGTAGACTGCCCGGGCCACGCTGACTACATCAAGAACATGATCACAGGTGCTGCACAGATGGATGGTGCTATCATCGTTGTTGCTGCTACGGACGGCGCAATGGCTCAGACAAGAGAGCACCTTCTTCTTGCTCGCCAGGTAGGTGTACCTGCAATCATCGTATTCATCAACAAGTGCGATCAGGTAGATGATCCTGAGCTCATCGACCTCGTTGAGGAGGAGATGAGGGATCTTCTCACAGAGTATGGCTTCGATGGTGCCAACGCTCCTGTCATCAGGGGGTCTGCGTACCTCGCTATGACACAGCCGGACAACCCGGAGGCAACAAAGTGCATCGATGAGCTTCTTGACGCTATGGATAGCTATATCCCGCTTCCGGAGAGAGCTGTCGACCAGCCGTTCCTCATGCCTATCGAGGATATCTTCTCGATCTCTGGCCGTGGAACTGTTGTTACAGGTAGGGTAGAGCGCGGTGTCGTTCACGTGAACGATCCTGTTCAGATTGTCGGTATCAGAGAGACACAGAACACAGTTGTCACAGGTGTTGAGATGTTCAACAAGATCCTTGACGAGGGCCAGGCTGGCGATAACATCGGAGCTCTTCTCCGCGGTATCGACAAAAAGGAAGTCGTCCGTGGTCAGGTTCTTGCAAAGCCGAACTCAATCACACCGCACCAGAAGTTCGTCGGAACAGTGTACGTTCTCTCCAAGGAAGAGGGTGGAAGGCACTCCCCGTTCTTCGATGGCTACAGGCCGCAGTTCTACTTCAGGACAACTGATATCACGGGAACTGTTCACCTTCCGGAAGGAAAGGAAATGGTCATGCCTGGCGATCACACGACAATCAATGTCGATCTGATCCACCCGGTTGCTATGGACAAGGGTCTCCGCTTCGCTATCCGCGAGGGCGGCAGGACAGTCGCTTCCGGCCAGGTTACCGAGATCATCGAGTAATCAAGAGCTTACGTCTGCCGGGGATAGCCCCGGCGGACAATGATTTTTGGAGATTTTTGAAAAATGGCAAATGAAAGAATCCGGGTTAAGCTGAGAGGATTTGACGTAGAGCTTGTGGAGCAGAGCTCCAGGGCAATCGTTCAGACAGTTGTGAAGGCGGGTGCCAGAGTTTCGGGCCCAGTACCTCTCCCGACTCGTATCAACAGGTATACTGTCCTCAGATCGCCACATGTAGACAAGAAGAGTCGCGAACAGTTCGAGATGAGAACACACAAGAGACTGATTGACATTCTCGATCCCACGCAGAAGGTAGTGGAAGCCCTGATGAAACTTGAACTCCCTGCAGGTGTGGACGTTGAAATAAGACAGTAAAGTTGAGGTAAGAGATGTTAGGGCTTATCGGCAAAAAAGTTGGAATGACACAGGTGTTTGACG
>CALXKY010000030.1 GCA_944389055.1 uncultured Spirochaetaceae bacterium
AGAAATGCAGGGTCAGATGACTACAACAATCATCACATTTGTACTTATAATCCTTATTTTCTATTTCCTTATCATCAGGCCTCAGAAGAAGAGGGATAAGGAGACGAAGGCAATGCTTGCCGCAATGAAGAAGGGCGACAGGGTCGTCACCATCGGAGGCATCCATGGAACGATCGTCACGGTAAAGGACCAGACCGTCGTCATCAAGGTCGATGATTCGGCACGCATAGAGTTCTCGAAGAGCGCTATCTCCACCGTCACCAGCAAGGATGCAGCTAAGACAGCTCCGAAGAAGGTGGAGGAGAAGAAGGCCGATGAGGCAAAGGGCGAGGCCGGCGTCATCGAGGCAAAGACAGCAGAGGCTCCTGCTGCAGAGACTTCAGATAAGAAGGACGAGTGATCTGATTTGAAGAAGACAGGACGTGTGCTCCTTGTCCTTCTGGTGATCGTTGTCGCGGCTCTGCTGCTGTATCCGACCATCAGATGGTACTTCTTCGTTCCTGAAAGCACGAAGACGGCAGCAGCCGGGAGCAATGAGAATATAAGGGATTATTCGAGAGGGCAGGCATCGAGAGGTGTCAGAGCCCTCACTTCTTTACTGCAGGAAGACCGCGAGGCGGCCATCCCGGAGGATTTCATGTACCTCAGGAAGGATGCAGAGGCCGCTCTGAAGGAGCGTGGCATGGAGAGGCCAGAGGAGTGGACGGTGTATACGCTGCTCTCGGCGTTCCCATCGGAAAGTGCGCTCTTCCAGGCAATCGAGGACCATACGCGTTCCCAGCTTCTCGATGCGAAGAAGCTTTCCGGCAATGTCCTCCAGCTTGGCCTTGACCTCCGCGGCGGCATGTCCGTCGTCCTCGAGGCTGATACGGCTTCCTATGCCGCCTCCCATGATGGAGAGGTTCCGTCAGGCTCAGAGCTTACGGCGATGCTTCAGGATGATATCGACATACTCACATCGCGCATCGATCAGTTCGGTGTCTCAGAGCCCGATATAAGGCTCCAGGGAAGCGATCAGATCCTTGTTGAAGTCCCGGGAGAAACCGATCCGGAGAGGGTCGATGCCTTCCTCCGGGGACGTGGCTCCCTTACGTTCCAGCTGGTCGATTCCAGCCTTTCGGAGCGCGTGAACCGTGACTATATGGATAATCTTTCAAGGGCATTTGATGAGGATGGCTCAATCATCGCGCCGTCATACATCCCCTCTGGATACACCGTTGCAGGCTACTATGCCGAGGATGAGTACGGGATCGAGGAGCTCCAGAGCTTCGTCGTTCTCAGGAGCGAGGTCGTCCTCGATGGCTCTCACCTTGTCTCCGCAAGGATGGAACGTGACCAGAATGGACGCCCTGCCGTGAATTTCAGGCTCGACAGCGAAGGTGCTGATATCTTCTATGCATTCACATCAGCGAACATCGGAGAGCGGCTTGCCGTGGTGATGGATGGCCGCGTGAAGAGCGTCGCCACCATAAACGATGCCATCTCCGGCGATGTTCAGCTTTCAGGCTCATTCACGGAGGAGGAAGCGCAGTCGCTTGCCGTCATCCTCCGCACATCATCGCTTCCGATAGATCTCATAGCTGTCTCTGAGCAGGGAGTGGGGGCAACGCTCGGCGACGACTCCGTACGCATTGCCATGCAGGCGATTGCCATCGGCTTCCTGCTGGTCATCCTCACGATGATCATCTACTACGGACCGGCGGGGATCATCGCTGACGTGGCGCTGCTGCTGAATCTCGTGATGATGGTTGCGGTGCTTTCCGCGCTTCATTTCACGCTCACGCTCTCATCCATCGCAGGTCTCGTGCTCACGCTGGGCATGGCCATCGATGCCAATGTGATCATCTATGAGAGGATCAAGGAGGAAATGGCTGCCGGCGCAGACTGCTATGATTCCGTCTCTCTCGGCTTCGGCCGTGCGTTCTGGACGATCATGGACTCGAATGTCACCACGATCATCGCTGCCATCGTTCTCTCCATCCTGGGCTCAAGTACCGTGAAGGGGTTTGCGAATACGCTTGCCATAGGTGTCGCATGCTCGCTCTTCACATCGCTTTTCGTATCTCATCTCCTCTTCGATTTCTTCGTGACAGATGACGGGAGAAGAGGCGTATGGCTTTCATGGAGGAGAAAATGAAGCGTCCATTCGATGTGCTGCAATACAGAACCGTGGCAATGGGGGCTTCGGGGCTCTTCATCCTTGCCGGAATCATCCTCTTCTTCGTGCTTGGATTCAATACAGGCATAGATTTCGGATCGGGCTACTCTGAGCGCATACAGATAGCGCCGGTCGGCTTCACCGTGCGTTACGAAGGCGAGGGCACCGCGGTGCTCTCGGTCTCCGATGGTGTCATAGGCTTCACGAGGCGCAGCGCAGCAGGCACCGAGGAGCATCTTCTCGATCCTTCTGAGTATCCTTCTTCTGCGGATATCGCGGCGGCACTCTCTGCGCTGGGAGCGGAAACGGAAGTGCATTCAGTCCTTCCATCTGCGAATGCCGTCTCCGGGTTCGGCTTTCCCGCCACGCTCTCTTCTGAGCCTGTGAGGGTGAATTTCAGCACTGATACCGTCGATTGCACGATCGAGGATGTAAGGGAGGCCCTTTCCCCGCTCGGCAACGCCAATGTGCAGACAGTCGGCGCTGATGATGAAGCTATCTATCAGATACGCATCGCCGTGGAGGATGGAGAGACGCAGAATGATGCCTCCGGCAAGGTCAACGCGCTTCTTGCAGCGGCCTTCGGAGGAGAGAATATCGTCGTTCTGCAGTCTGACTTCGTAGGGCCGAAGTTCTCGTCATCGCTTTTCAGGGATTCCATCCTTGCGCTTCTGATCGCTCTTGTGCTCATCCTGGGCTATGTCGCTGTGCGCTTCCGCTTCGCATATGCCGCGTCCTCGATCCTCGCGCTCTTCCACGATGTGCTGGCGATGCTCTCGTTCGTGCTCATCTTCCGCCTTGAGGTCTCCTCTACGACAATCGCGGCCGTGCTTACGATCATCGGCTACTCGATAAACAACACGATCGTCATCTTCGACCGCGTCAGGGAGAATGTGAAGGCGGCGCTTGAGGACGGCGTGAAGGTGGATGTGGATGCGCTGGTCTCGCTGTCGGTGAGGCAGTCGCTTACGCGCACCATCATGACGAGTCTCACGACGCTTGTCGCGATCGTTCCCCTTGCCGTGCTCGGATCTGGTGATATAAAGCTGTTCGCCATCAACCTGACATGGGGAATCATAGCTGGAGCATACTCTTCCAACTTCCTTGCTCCGGCTTTCCTCCATTATTTCAGCCGCATGTTCCCGATAGATATCGAGAAGAAGAAGGAAGAGGAGGAGTACTCGCTCGTCTGATGAGAGTCATTGCTGCTGATAGCCTTGGCTTCTGCGCCGGTGTGCGGAATGCCGTACGCATTGCATGGGATGCCCTCAGGCGTGCTGAACGCGAGGGTGTGCCCTGCTATATCTATGGGGATATCGTGCATAGCCGTGCCGTTATGGATCCTCTCATTGCTGCAGGTGCCGTGCGCATCGGATCACCTGAAGGCATTGAGCCGGGGATCGTCGTTATCAGGGCCCATGGGATTCCCGACGGCGTCCGTGCCCGCTTCCAGGAACTTGGCTTTGCCATCGAGGATGCCACATGCCCCGTGGTGATCAGGAGCCAGCGTCTTGTGAGGGAAAGCATGAGGCCTGTCATTATAATCGGCAATGCAGGCCACAGCGAGATCGTTTCGCTTATGGGGTCAGGAAAGGACTGCTTCCTCGCAGGCTGTCCTGATGATCTGCTGTCCATGCCGGTGGGTTCATATGATGCTGTTGTCCAGACGACATTCTCCCGTCCGATGGCAGAGGAGATAGCCAGAAAGGCAGACGAGATAGGCCTCTCGATACGTTTTCTCAATGACATCTGCCCCGCATCCATGGAGCGCCGCCATGCGCTTGAGGCAATCCTGCCGGAGGTCGATGCAGTGGTGGTCTGCGGGGACAGCACCTCGCGCAATACGATGGAGCTCGTATCTCTTTCGGAGCAGCATGGGCGTCCGGCATTCCTTGTCTCTTCTCCTTCTTCCATCCCCGGCGAGGTCTTTTCCTCCGGGACCATCGGATTGACAGCAGGTGCTTCTTGTCCCGATACTCTCATTGAAGAAGTCAGAAGGAGGCTCTGCGATGGCTGAAGTAAGAATACCGCTCCCGTCAATAAGGCGTTTCCCGTCTTATCTCAGGATCCTGATGCAGAAGAAGGATGCCGGCGATAGGGATATCAGCGCGACGCTTCTTGCCCATGAGCTCGGCCTTACTGCCATACAGGTAAGGAAGGATCTTGCCAGCACCGGGGTGGAAGGAAAGCCCAAGGTCGGATTCTCAATCGAGGAGCTGATCGTTGCTATCACCCATTCGCTCGGCTGGGACAACGCCGCAGAGGCTCTCATCATCGGTGCCGGAAACCTCGGATCCGCGCTTGCGGCATACAATGGCTTCTCCGCTTATGGACTGAGCATCGCCGCAATCTTCGATAAGGACCCAGGGAAGATCGGGAAGAGGATCGGGCATCTCACCGTCCTTCCTGTCGATACCGTCAACCAGTATATAAAGAGCCACCGTGTCACAATAGCTGTCCTCGCTGTCCCGGCAAACCAGGCGCAGGCTGCTGCGGATATGCTCGTTAAGTGCGGCATCCGCGGTATCTGGAACTTCGCCCCCGTCAATCTCAGGGTGCCCGAGGATGTGGTCATGCAGCGTACGGATCTTGCAGCTTCTTTCGCTGTTCTTTCCGTGATGCTTCAGAGAAAATACAGGGAAGAGACCGAGGGAGAGGAGAGTGACAGTGCATATAATTGCTGAAAATGCGATTTGATGTTACAGCTGTCACATGAATAAGCCTATTTCTGCAATTTAGTCCATTATTACCCGTTTTGTTGTACTAATTCTTGACACCTAATCATTTTATTGACTTACCTTAAAACTTCGGATAGTCTCATATATGACTTAGGAGTGCATATGGCGGAAAAGGAGAAGCTCAGAATCGAGCTCTGCATGGGTTCAAGCTGCTTTGCCAGAGGCAACAGCGGCATCCTCATGAGCCTGGAGGAGTTCGCGGAAGAGAATGGACTATCGGACAGGATCGACCTTGAGGGGCATCTCTGTCTTGGCAGGTGCAATACAGGACCACACATGAAGATCGGAGACAAGGAATACTCTGGTATTTCCGATCCTGATGCCGTCGCGGATATCATAAGGAAGACGCTGGAGGAGATGGATGCAGAATCCGATATACACTGAGATCACCAGCTGCCGTGACTGCTACAAGTGCGTCAGGTCATGCCCGGTAAAGGCCATCCAGATCAAGGACGGCCATGCGATGATCATCAAGGACAGATGCATCTACTGCGGACGCTGCGTCCATGTCTGTCCGAACAGTGCCAAGAAAGTCAGGGAGGATGCGGACAGGGTAAAGCTCGCCATATCATCGGGCCGCCGCGTCATATGCTCGCTCGCACCATCGTACGCATCGGAATTCCCTGGTCAGGGGAGGGAGCTCCTGACAGCGCTGAAGAAACTCGGCTTCTCTGCCGTCTCTGAGACCGCGATAGGCGCGGCCCTTGTCACTCAGGCCCTCGACATCTATGCCTCCGAGCATGATGGCAATGCCCCGTTCATCGGAACGGCATGCCCTGCTGTCGTTGAGCTTGTGAAGAAATACTATCCTGATGATGTGGAGAAGCTTGCTCCGGTTCCATCCCCGCTCCAGACCCATTCGGCTTATCTCAGGCATATCTATAACGAGGATCTCGTGATTGTCTTCATCGGCCCGTGCATCGCAAAGAAGATGGAGGCTGATATGACTCCAGGATTCCCCGATCTCGCGCTCACGTTCAATGAGCTCCGCTCATGGCTTGATGAGGAGGGCATCGATCTTTCGGCGATCGAGGCGGAGGATGCTGATTTCATTCCGGCCAGGGCGGGCACTTCCACGATATATCCGATCGAGGGAGGCCAGATCGCTTCATCGAAGCTCTGGGGAGACCGCGCGTTCGGAAGCGGAGCGCTGGCATTCTCCGGCATCGATCAGGTGATGTCGGCACTGCAGGACGGATCCTGCGGGCTTCCGTTCCTGGAGCTCCTTGCCTGCGACGGCGGCTGCGTCAATGGGCCCGCCACCCGTGATTCCGTATCGATGGCTTCAAGGAAGAAGGCCGCTACGGAGCACACCATCCGCCGTCTCGATGAGCCCGCTCTCTTCACAGGCGATGAGGAATTCGCAAGGCTCCTGCTCGAGAAAGGCTATTCCATCCTCCATACGGAAGCCCCGGGAAATGAGGGCGGCTTCAGGAAGAAGCATACCGAGGATGATATCAGACGTGCCCTTGTCGATCTCGGCAAGCTCACGAAGGCTGATGAGCTCAACTGCGGCGGCTGCGGATACAACACCTGCCGCGAGATGGCCATCGCATACCTTGATGGCATGGCAGAGATAGAGATGTGCGTGACGAAGATGCGGAAGGAAGCCGAGAGCAAGGTCGATGTTCTTCTCAGGACCATCCCGACCGGCGTCGTCATCGTCGATTCCGATCTCCAGATCGCGGACTGCAACAAGCTCTTCCTCGAGCTCTTCGGGGATATGGAAGATGGCTTTGTCGACCAGAGCATACTGCAGATGGTGAAGGGGCTTCCTCTCGAGCGCTTCGTGCCGTTTGCGGATAAGTTCCGCGATCAGTTCTATCTCACGCATCCGGGGCAGTACAGGGTCCATTTCAAGGACAAGTATCTCCGCGTGACTTTCTTCCTCGTTGAGACCAAGCGCCTTCTCGGTGCTCTCTTCGAGGATATAACCACGCCGACAATCAGGCGCGAGACTGTCGTCAAGAAAGCTGAGGATGTCATCCAGAAGTCACTGGAGACCGTCCAGCAGATCGCATCGCTTCTCGGCGAGAACGCCGCTGAGACGGAGATCATGCTCAACTCTCTCATCGATGCATTCAGCGTCCATGGGACGGGCGAGGGCGAAAGTGATTTCCGCCAGGATGAGGATGGTGACCTGTCATGAACAATATCTTCATAGATGTGGACTACGCGCAGATCTATAAGCATGGGCAGAAGATCGGAGGTGATGTCTTCCTCCTTTCGAGGAATCCTGACAACAACCAGATCGTCTCCACGCTTTCCGACGGACTCGGAAGCGGGGTGAAAGCCAATGTGCTGGCTTCCCTTACGGCCCACATGGCCCACAGGCTGTCTTTCTCGCCGATAGATCTCAGCCACTCTGCGAAGATCATCATGGACACGCTTCCTGTCTGCAAGGAACGCAAGATCAGCTACTCCACATTCACCATCGCGGATATACGCTATGCCGAGGATATGGAGGATATCGCGGTCAATCTCATCGAGTATGACAACCCGCCGTCGCTGCGGTTCAGCGGCGCAGAGCCGGTGTCGTGGGAGAGGACAAAGACCGAGCTGCAGAGAGAAGGTGCCTTCAAGAAGGAGATCATCGCGCATTCCGTATTCAATCTCGGATACGGTGACAGGCTCGTGATGTTCTCCGACGGCGTCACGCAGTCCGGGCTGGGCAAGAGCCTTCCCCTCGGCTGGAGGCTTGATGGCGTCAGGAAGTTCATCTCGGAGGAGATACAGAAGGATGAGGACATCTCATCGCGCGATCTCTCGCGTGCCATTGTCCAGAAGGCGTACTCCCTTGACGGGCTCGCCGCAAAGGATGATATAACCTGCGTCGTCGTCTATATCAGGCGTCCGCGGAGGCTTCTCATCGTCACAGGTCCGCCGTTCACGAAGGAAGCCGATGCTGTGCTCGGAGAGAAGATAAAGGCCTTCGATGGCAAGAAGATCGTCTCAGGCGGAACAACGGCGCAGATCGTATCGCGCCTCTTCGGCAAGAAGCTGTCGCTTGATCTCTCTTCATGGTCGAAGGACGTGCCTCCGGCATCGAAGATGGAAGGCATCGACCTTGTCACTGAAGGCATGCTCACGCTTTCCAAGGTGGCTACGATACTCGAGAAGAGGGAGAATCCCGCGGAGCTTCCGAACGATCCGGCAAAGAAGTTCGTCGAGCTGCTCCTCGACAGCGATCAGGTGCATTTCATCGTCGGAACGAAGATCAATGAAGCGCATCAGGATCCAAATATCCCGGTTGAGATCGGGATCAGAAGAACCATCATCGGGCGGCTCAGGAAAGCCCTTGAGGAAATATATCTGAAGGAAACTTCACAGGAATATCTATAGGAGGATATCAAATGAAGAAGTCAAAGGTGAAAGTTAGGATCTGCCTTGGCACAGCCTGTTTCGTGCAGGGAGGAGCTGACCTCCTCCTCTATAACGATTTCGTCGATCCGGCAATCCTCGCCGAATGCGAGATCGAGGGCTGCTCATGCCTTGATGAGTGCAAGGTCGGAAACGGAAGCGCACCGTATGTATCGATCAATGACAAGATATACAGCGGAGTGAATCAGGATATGTTCTGCAAGCTCCTTGCGGAGGCTGTGAAGAATGCTTGAGCTGAACAATCAGTATACTCTTATGAAGAGGAAGATCGACACTGAGGTACTCAAGTGCTTCTTTGACGATACCCTCGTCGAGAAGGCTGATAGGCTCCCGCTGGAGATCATTCCGAAGACACGTACGCCTTTCCGCTGCTGCATCTACAAGGAGAGGGCGATGGTCCGCTACAGGATCATGGCTCTTTCCGGCATCAACATCGAGCGTGATGACGATGAGGAGAAACCTCTTGCTGAGTATATGAAGGAGGTTCTCGAGGAGGATAAGCCGCCTCTACCGCTCCTCACTACGATCATCACAGGCTGCTCCGGATGCCCGAAGTCGCAGTACAGGATCAGCGATGGCTGCCGTGGCTGCTTTGCGCGCCCCTGCATGTCGAACTGCCCGAAGGATGCCATCATCTTCATCAATGGACAGGCTCATATCCAGGAGGACAGGTGCATCCGCTGCGGAAAGTGCATGGAGGTCTGCCCGTTCCATGCTGTCGTCCACATTCCCGTTCCCTGCGAGGAGGCATGCCCTGTCGACGCAGTCACGAAGAATGAGGAAGGCTTCGTCGAGATCGAGCATGACAAGTGCATCGGTTGCGGCAAGTGCGTACGCTCATGCCCGTTCGGAGCCATTGTCGAGCGCTCCGGCCTCTTCCCCGTGCTGAGGATGCTCAAGAGAGGAGAGAAGGTCGTTGCCATGATCGCTCCCGCCATCGACGGACAGTTCCCCGGATCCCTCGGACAGGTGAAGGCTGCTATAAAGAAAGCAGGCTTCTATGATGTCGTGGAGGTTGCGGAAGGCGCTGAGATCACATCCATCAATGAGGCAGAGGAGCTTCATGAGAAGATCACGGAGGGAAAGGGTTTCATGACCACATCCTGCTGTGCTGCGTACATGGAGCTGATCTACAAGCATATCCCTTATCTCAAGGAGAGGCATTCAACGTCCCTCTCACCGATGGGCTATATGGTGAATATCATCAAGGAGAGATACCCTGATGCGAAGATGGTCTTCATCGGCCCCTGCCTTGCGAAGAAAGCTGAGGTTGCAAGAAGGTATAAGGATATCAGCGGAGTCATAACGTTCGCTGAGCTTGCATCCGTATTCGTCGCTAAGGGCATCGATGTCCGTGAGATGGAGGCGGAGGATTCCGGCAGCACCGAATCATTCGAGGATTGCCGCGAGTTCGCAGTCACCGGCGGCGTTGCCGGCTGCGTGATGAGCCGTTTCAAGAAGGATGGCGTGAATGCGCGCGTTCTCCCGATCAACGGACTGGACAAGAAGACGGTCCGCCTGATGAAGACATGGGAGAAGAGGGCTCCTGAGGCTGATCTGGTTGAGGTCATGGCCTGCGAAGGCGGATGCCTTGCCGGTCCTGGCACCATCGTAAAGCCTGCTCTTGCCCTCAAGCTCAGGAATGCTGCGAAGGCAAAACCTGCGGCAAAGTAACATACCCGGGAGTATGATATAATCCATCCGGCCGTCATGGCCGGATGTTTTTCATGGAGGCTTAAATGCGTGTTCCATATGGAGAGATGGTCAGCCTGCTGAAGGAGAAGCTTGTCAGCAGGGGAATGGATGAGAGCAGGGCAGAGCTTTCCGCGCGGCTCTTTGCCGATGCCTCAGCGGATGGTGTCCACACACATGGGCTCAACAGGTTCCCGAAGTACGTCTCCCTGATAGACCAGGGCTTCATCGATGTCTCTGCCTCTCCCACGCTGGAGAGCCGCATAGGCATGATCGAGCGCTGGAACGGCAACAGAGGACCTGGCAACCTCAATGCTTACAGCGCGATGAAGCGGGCAATCGATCTGGCGAAGGATAATGCCATGGGCGTTGTCACCCTGAGGAACACGAACCACTGGATGAGGGCCGGCAATTACGGACTTGAAGCTGTGCGGAATGGCTGCATTGGCATCCTCTGGACGAATGCCATGCCTAATATGCCTGCGTGGGGAGCCCGGGATGCAAGGATCGGGAATAACCCGATGGTGCTTGCCGTGCCTTATCGCGATACGCCTGTGATCGTGGATCTTGCGATGTCGATGTTCAGCTACGGCAAGCTGGAGCGCTATGCGCTTGAAGGGCGTGAATGCCCCGTGGACGGAGGTTTCGACAGCAGTGGCAATCTCACAAGGGATCCCGTGGCGATATCAGAATCGCGGCAGGTCCTGCCGATGGGTTACTGGAAGGGCTCCAGTCTGGCGATTGCCCTCGATCTCATCGTATCGCTTATCTCCGGAGGCCGTACAACGAAGGACATCGGTGATCTGCCATGCGAGACGGAAGTCTCCCAGATCTTCATGGCGATAAGCCTTGATGCCTTCCCCGATCATGAGGATATGGAGAAGCGCATCGGAGAGACGCTCTCGTACATAGATTCCTCCATTCCCCGTGAGGAGAACGGCAGTATCCACTATCCGGGCGAAGGCATGAAGCGCACACGCTGCGAGAGCATGAGGCTCGGTGTCTTTGCAGAAGATTCCGTGTGGGAGAAGGTGAAAGCGCTCTGAAGATGCGCGAATGGCTTTAAGCCTCCGGCCGGCGGGATGACTCCAGCCAGTTCCTGCATGCCTCGATGAATGGGCAGCCCTGGCATAGCGGTGTCTTCCTGCAGTGGGCCTTGCCATGCTCGAGGATAAGCCAGTGGAAATAGCCATAGAGCTCCGCATCCTTTCCGAGCCCGTTCTCGAAGAACAGCCGAAGCTCCTCGTCCGTTCCGCATCTGATCCCGAGGCGTGAGATGAAACGGTGCGTGTAGGCATCGATGATGAATGACGGGCGGCGGAATGCATAGACGAGGATGACATCCGCAGTCTCCTCTCCGATGCCTTTCAGCGAAAGAAGCTCATTCCTCAGCTCCGGTGCGGGGATGTTTCCGGCGTTCTCCGTCCTGAAGCCGTATTTTCCGAACCAGGCTGTCAGCGCCCTGATCGTCTTCGCTTTCGCCCGGAAGAATCCGCAGGAACGTATAGCCTCGCCGAGCTCCTCGTCCGAGAGCGCCGAGATGTATCCGGGTGAGAGCCTGCTGCCGATTGCTTCGGTCGTCTTCTCGACATTCGTCCAGGCTGTATTCTGGACGAGAACAGACTGGAACATGACGGTGTAGGGATCTTCCGACCACCAGCGAGGCTTGCCATAGTGCTCAAGAAGAGCTGTGTATATCTCTTCAGGTGTCATCCTTCCTCCCTCTGGCACGCCGGGCAGTACGTGCTGCCCCTGCCTCCGATGACTGTTCTCTCAAGCGGGGTGCCGCAGATCGGGCAGGGCTTGCCTTCATGTCCGTATATCCCGATGAAAGGCGTGTTGCGGTACTCCTTCCCCTTCGTACGGAGATATTCATCGGCTGTGATCCTGTTTGCCTCTGTGAAGAAGGAAAGGCGTTCCGGAATGATCTTCGAAAGACGCTCCCATCCTGCATCGGTGAGGGAGGAGCATTTCATCGCCGGGTGGATTCCCGCATGGAAGAGTATCTCATCGGAGTAGATGTTCCCTATCCCCGCTGTGACTCCCTGATCCATGATGCCTTCCTTGATGGCTCTCGATGAGCGGCCGAGCTTCTCCCTGAGATATGATCCTGAAAGCTCCGGGGAGAATGGCTCCGGACCGAGTTTCATCATGCCGCTCCATGTGTCTTCTTCTCCGCTCCTGATAAGCCACAGGCGTCCGAAACGCCTTGTGTCGGAGAACCTGATCTCCCTGCCATCGCTGAGGATGATTACGACGTGGGTGTGCTTTTCCTCGGGGAATCCCGGCGGGGTGACAAGAAGGCATCCCGTCATCCTGAGATGGATGATCACTCTCATTCCGTCCCCAAGCTCCATGGTGAGGAATTTGCCCCGGCGGCCGAGCCCGGTGATGCGTCTTCCTGCGGCAGTGGCCCTGAAGAGACCAGCATCCGGATGTGCTATCACTCCGGGATGCCTCAGGATGACATCCTTTATCCCCATTCCTTCCAGCTGCGGCTCAAGCACCGCTCTGATTGTCTCCACCTCCGGCAGTTCAGGCATCATTCACTCCCGGGACAAGTGTAGCAGATTGCCGGAGTATTGATTATCCTGCCTCCTTGCGATATCTTCTCAGTAACGGCTATGACGGAGACGAGTAGCATCTTCGGTCCGCCTCTGAGAGGGTGTCCGCTTCGGCGGGTGAGAGACACCTGGGGAAGGGATGCGAAAACCACTCCCGAGCTGCATGGGTGAAAGGAAACGAGTATTCCATGCCGTTCCCAGCGTCAATGGATAATGAGCGTCCCCGTAAGGGGGAAGCAAGGTGGAACCGCGGAGCCTTTGCAGCTTCGTCCTTGCATCGATGCGAGGATGAGACTGGAAAGGCTTTTTCCTTTAAGGAGAGGATTATGTCAGATAATGAAAAGCTATCAATGATCCGCCACTCGATGGCACATGTGATGGCTCAGGCCGTGACTGAGCTCTTCCCTGGGACGAAGATCGCTATAGGTCCTTCGATTGAGAATGGCTTCTATTACGATTTCGATCTCCCCAGGCCGCTTACGGATGCGGACCTTGAGACAATCACGGAGAAGATGAAGGAGATCATCGCATCCGGTGTTCCCTTCGAGAGAAAGGAAGTTTCGAGGGAGGAGGCGAAGGCTCTTTTCGCCGACCAGCCGTACAAGCTTGAGCTCATCGATGCTATTCCCGAGGGCGAGACTGTCTCGCTCTATACTCAGGGATCATTCACGGATCTCTGCCGCGGACCGCATGTCGAGAGCACGAAGAAGCTCCATGCGGATGCATTCAAGCTGCTGAATATCGCAGGCGCATACTGGCGCGGAAGCGAGAAGAACCCGATGCTCACGCGTATCTATGGAACAGCATGGACGAATCCCAAGGAGCTCAGGGTCTATATGGATTACCTTGCGGATATCGAGAAGAGGGATCATAGGAAGCTCGGCAAGGAACTCGATCTCTTCTCCCTCCATGAGGAAGCCGGCCCGGGTCTGGTGTACTGGCATCCGAGGGGAGCCAGGATAAGGCAGGCTATCGAGGATTTCTGGAGATCGGAACACTATAAGAACGGCTATGAGCTTGTCTATACGCCGCATGTGGGTCGCAGCTGGCTCTGGGAGACATCGGGCCATCTCGGATTCTACAAGGAATCGATGTATCCGCCGATGGAGATGGACAAGTCGGATTACTATGTCAAGCCGATGAACTGTCCGTTCCACATCATGATCTACAAGAATACGAAGCACAGCTACCGCGAATTCCCGTTCCGCTGGGCTGAGCTCGGAACCGTCTACAGATATGAGAAGGCCGGTGCGCTCCATGGACTGATGAGGGTAAGGGGATTCACTCAGGATGATGCCCATCTCTTCGTCACACCGGACCAGATGGATGATGAGATCATCGAGGTCCTCAGGTTCTCGATGTTCATGCTCCACTCATTCGGTTTCCAGGATATCCACGCATATATCTCCACGCGTCCGGAGCATTCAGTAGGAGATCCGGAGAAGTGGGAAGCCGCGACAGCAGCTCTGAAGAAGGCTGTTGAGAAGGAAGGCCTGAAGTATGACATCGATGAAGGCGGCGGAGCATTCTACGGACCGAAGATCGATCTCAAAGTCAAGGATGCAATCGGGCGCGAGTGGCAGCTTTCGACAGTCCAGTTCGACTTCAACCTGCCGGAGCGCTTCGACCTGACATTCGTCGACAAGGATGGCACGGAGAAAAGGCCTTACATGATCCACAGGGCACTCCTCGGATCGCTTGAGAGGTTCTTCGGAGTTCTCATCGAGCACTATGCTGGAGCATTCCCGCCATGGCTTTCTCCTGATCAGATCGCGATCATACCCGTCGGTGAGACAGCGTACGATTATGCGAAGGATCTCGAGAAGAGGCTCAGGGCTGAAGGCTTCCGCGTTGTGACCGATCTTTCTGCGGACAGGATGAATGCGAAGATCCGCAATGCTCAGAAGATGAAGACGCCATACACGCTCATCATCGGAGAGAAGGAGATGGCTGATGATCTCGTGTCAGTGCGCTACCGCGGCGGCAAGCAGGTCAATGGCGTGAAGACTGCTGACTTCATCGCTGAGGTCCACAGGACGATAGACAGCAAGGAGCAGATCTGACGATGAAGGAGAGCCCTATCGATAAGCTCAGACGTCTTGACAGGGAGATCTGCATGCTCTCCCACATCAGGGCGGCGCTTGAGTGGGACCTTGAGACCATCATGCCTGCTAAGGCTGAGGAGGAGAGGGCGGAGGAGCTCTCCTATGTTTCACGTCTGATTCATGAGAAGGAAACGTCTCCGGAGATTGCGGAAGCCCTCGAGGCAGCGATTCCGGAGACCGATGCGGATAAAGCGATCATCCGCATCAGGCGCAGGCAGCTCAGGGAGGAAGGTGCTCTTTCCCCTGAGCTTGTATCGGCTCTCTCCTATGAGGCCGGTAAGGCGCACGGAGCCTGGATAGCGGCCAGGGACAGCAATGACTGGAAGGCATTCCAGCCGTCCCTTGAACGTCTTGTATCCCTCACGAAGGAGAAGGCCGCTGCGATCGGAGGCTCTGAAGGGAGCGCGTATGATACGATGCTCGGAGTGTATGAGGAGGGGCTGACTGTCCGGACTCTCGATCCGGTATTCGCGGCGCTGGAGACGGCTATCCACCGCCTCATGGAGGAGCTGGAGGGCGTAAGCGCCGATGGGTCTTTCCTGTACCGGGGATACGACAGGAAGAAGCTCGAGGCGTTCTGCCGCCGTGTCATAACTGCCATGGGCTTCGACTGGAGCCGTGGCACGATGGGCATCTCCGCCCATCCGTTCACGATAACACTCGGCCGTGATGACATAAGGATCACGGACAGATTCACCGACAAAGGTCTCTTCGATCCGATCAGCTCGGCAATGCATGAGGCCGGACATGCTCTCTATGACCAGCATTCATCACTTGTTCCAGGGATCCGCGGTACATCCGCGGGGCGGGGTGCATCCACCGGCATCCATGAATCCCAGTCACGCTTCTGGGAGAATATGATGGGCCGCAGTGCAGATTTCTGGGCATATATGTATCCTGTGCTCCAGGAGTATATCGCGGAGCTTGACGGTGTATCTGAGGAAGCATTCGTGAAGGCAATCAACGCATCGCATCCGAGTGCGATCAGGGTCAATGCCGATGAGCTCACGTACTCGCTGCATATCATAGTGCGCTATGAGG
>CALXKY010000031.1 GCA_944389055.1 uncultured Spirochaetaceae bacterium
TACTTCTCATTCCTGAGGAAGACACCCTCTCCGGGGCCGCCCTGGAACGGTGACCAGGCCTGTATCGTGATCTCATTGAGACGGCAGTAATCGATGAGGCCGCCATCCCTTACGACTGCCTGATCATCGTACATATTCACATTGAGACCTGCGTCGATCATCGGGCAGAACGGGATCGAAAGCTGCATCTGATCGAATATGATCCGGCCGCCGCAGTACTTGTTGAGAAGCGCTATCTGCCCCGGATTGTGATTGCTTACACCGAAGAAGCTGACCTTGCCTGAGCTATGGAGCTCATCGAATGCAGCTGCGACCTCCTCAGGTTCCATGAGGGCATCGGGCCTGTGGAGGAGAAGGATGTCGATATGATCCGTTCTCAGCCGCCTGAGGCTTCCCTCAACCGCTTCAAGGATATGCGAGCGGGAGAAATCATAGCAGATGCCCGGCACGATGGCGCACTTCGTCTGCAGTGTCATCTTCTTTCTCTGCTCAGGGGTTATGGCTTCTCCGAAAAGCGCCTCCGCCTCCCCTCCTGCATAAATATCGGCATGATCGAAGAAATCTATTCCCAGATCGAAAGCCGCATCCACAAGGCTGCGTGCGCTCCTGACATCAGGAAGCTCCCTGAAGCGCCAGCAGCCGAGTCCTATCGCTGAAACATCAAGAAGACCGTTTCTTATGCTGAGTCTCTTCATCGTCTCTCCTTTCATACATGTGCGTGAGCTGTCTCGACAGCAACGCGTATCCTGCGGTTCTCGATACCTTCGCCCTGGATCGTGCAGTCCGCTCCGAGCATGAATCCTGATGTCCTCTCAATGCCTGCGATAACGGATTCAGCTTCTTCCTGTATCTCCGCATCGCTTCCTTTCAATATGTTACCACGATTATTCATGCCGCCGAGAATCGGTTTGTCCCCAAACATTACGCGGCCCTGCTGCAGAGAGATTCCCGTATCCTTGACGGACCAGTTGACGATTGCGAATGGATAGCCGGTATACCACTCAGGTGTCGAATGGAAATCATAGTCGGGCTCACCGCAGATGTGCAGGATATTCCTTCCGCCTGCCTTCTCCGCCGCAGAAAGAAGCACAAGATCCCCAGCAGTGACAAGCTTCTCGAACTCCTCATGGGTGAATCTGCCCGGCTCGCTGAACTGACCTGAGAAGAAAAGGCCATCAGCACCAGCCTCTATGAATCCGGCGGCCCATTCAGCCTGGGATTCGGCTACTGCCATCTCCGCTGCAAGAAGCGCATCCGGATCCTCCTTGGCATAATGCATGACCATGTCATAGCCATAAGTCTGCGTGAGGGTCTTCAGCGGACCATACATTGTCTGGAACGTGAAGGCATCATGTCCTGTCGCATCGAGGATTCCCTTTACGACAGCAAGAAGATCCTGATACACCTTCGATTCCTTTCCGGGGAAGGTCACCTTCCTCCAGTCGGATGCGGTCGTTATCGGCTGATCGATATGCTGGATATACTCCTGCATGATCTTGCATACATCCACCCCTGATTCCCTGAAAGTCCTGAGGTGGCAGTCAATCATCTTCGGAACATCGAAGCTGCTGTCATAATGATACCAGAATCCAGCAGGGATCCTGTCCGGAGTCCCGTTATCAAGAACGGCCTTTACACGTTCATATCTGTTCATGCGCTTTCTTCCTTTTTTCGGATGTAATATACTTATTACTAACCATATTACAAAAGCGCGATAATGCAAGCGAAATTTTCGGGCTCACCGTCAGGAGCCGATTATCTTCCTCAGCTGGTCCCTGACTGAATTTATATCCTCGATGAGGACGGAACAGGCTCTCTCAATATCCCCTGCCCTGAGCGCTTCGACAACCTGCACATGATACCCTTCCTCGGGCTCAACTATGTTTGTCCACGCATATCTGTAGTAGATGGAGAAGAAGCGTGAGCTCTGCTTCAGGACAATCTCGAGAATACGATAGGTGAAAGCATTGCCGGAGAGAGCGCAGAGAGCAAGATGGAAATCCCTGTTGCTGTAGTAGACATAAGAGATTTCATCGGTCTTCTTCTCCTCCCTGCGGCACAGAATGGCATCGAAGGCAGAGAGCGCTTCAGGGGTAAGCCGGTCCTTGCAGTGGCGGAGATTGCTGGTCTCCAGATCTATGCGGAAATCCAGGATATCTATTATCTCCTCGATGGTACATGGGATTACCTGATATCCGGAACGGGGTATGCTCTTCAGGACATTATCCTTGCACAGCTCTATCAGAGCTTCGCGTATGGACATCTTGCTCACGCCGAAACGGGCCGCCAGCATGCTTTCGGTTACGATATCATAGGGTTTCAGCTCCCCTTTCGTTATATCATTCAGGAGCGCATCGTAAACTGTTTTCTTGACGGAACCGTATGCTGTATTCATCTTACCCCATAATCTTACAGTAAATAAGGAAATAAACAATATGCGCTGGAAACTGCAGCCGCGCATAAGGAAAAATGCCGGACGGCATCACCCGTGTCCGGCATCCATTTCACTCTCCGGTCAGACTGCGCTTTCAGCGAACGATCTGATCTGCGAAGCATTCGCTATGACCGTCGCGATACCATCGGTGAAGGAGACAAGCGTCGGTGCCTGCTGGATATTGTACTTCCTGCAGAGCTCCGGATTCTCCTCGGCATCGACAACGCGGTACTTCATGCCTGCCTTATCGAGTGCAGCCTTCGCTATGCGGCAGTTCGGACATGTCTTCGTCGTGAAAAGAAGCATGTCGCCATCATTGCCGACGATTGAGAAGCACTCATCATCATGCTTTGCAGCCTGGGGATTGATCGGGCCGCTGTGCGTGAGGTGGGAATTCGGCACGTCGTATGTCTTCCTTTCCCTGAACTCCTCGGACTTTCCGACATTCCAGTTCTGCACAGGGCGGTAGTAGCCGGTGATCCTGGAATAGACCTCGGTCGGCTTTCCGCAGTGCGGACACTTGTAGACCTCTCCCGCGATATACCCATGGTCAGAGCAGACGGAGTATGTCGGGCTGAGCGTGTAGTATGGCAGCTCATAATTCTCCGCAATCGTCCTCACGAGCCTCATCGCGCTTTTCCAGTCAGGCATCTTCTCGCCAAGGAACGCATGGAACACCGTTCCTGAGGTATAGAGTGTCTGGAGCCTGTCCTGCACGTCGAGAGCCGAGAAGATATCATCGGTGTAGCCGACAGGCAGGTGCGAGGAGTTGGTGTAGTAAGGCGCATTCGAATCCGAGGATGCCGTTATGATATCAGGGAACTGCTCCACATCATGCTTCGCAAGCCTGTATGCCGTTGATTCAGCAGGTGTAGCCTCAAGGTTGTAGAGATCGCCGTACTGCTCCTGGTAATCGGAAAGCCTTGTCCGCATATGGTTCAGGACCTCGACAGCGAAATCCTGTGCCCTCTTGTCCCCGAGGTTCACGCCAAGCCAGGAGGCATTGAGGCAGGCTTCGTTCATTCCCACAAGACCGATTGTCGAGAAGTGGTTATCGAACGTTCCGAGGTATCTCTTCGTGTATGGATAGAGCCCCTCATCGAGAAGACGCGTGATGACAGTCCTCTTGATCTTGAGCGAACGTGCCGAGATGTCCATGATCCTGTCAAGACGGCGGAAGAAATCCTCCCTGTCCTTCGCCTGATAGGCGATGCGGGGAAGGTTGACCGTGACGACACCTACGGATCCTGTGCTCTCGCCCGATCCGAAGAAACCGCCTGACTTCTTCCTCAGCTCCCTCAGATCGAGGCGGAGGCGGCAGCACATCGAGCGGACATCATTGGGGGACATATCCGAATTGATGTAGTTGGAGAAGTAGGGAGTGCCATACTTGGCAGTCATCTCAAAAAGAAGCCTGTTGTTCTCCGTCTCGGACCAGTCGAAATCCTTCGTGATCGAGTATGTCGGAATAGGATACTGGAATCCCCTGCCCTCGGCATCTCCCTCGATCATTATCTCGATGAACGCCTTGTTGACCATGTCCATCTCCTTCTGGCAGTCGCCATAGGTGAAGTCCTGGTCCTTGCCTCCGACGATTGCCGGGACATTCTTCAGGTCGTTCGGGCATACCCAGTCGAGCGTTATGTTGGAGAACGGAGCCTGCGTGCCCCATCTTGAAGGGGTGTTGACGCCATAGACGAAGCTCTCGATGCACTTCTTGACCTCATCATACGTGAGGTTGTCCTTCTTCACGAAGGGGGCAAGATAGGTATCGAATGAGGAGAAAGCCTGGGCTCCGGCCCATTCATTCTGCAGGATGCCGAGGAAGTTGACCATCTGGTTGCAGAGCGTAGCGAGGTGCGATGCAGGAGATGAAGTGATCTTCCCAGGGATGCCGCCGAGGCCTTCCTGTATGAGCTGCTTGATGGACCAGCCGGCGCAGTAACCTGTGAGCATCGAGAGATCATGGATATGGATCTCGCAGTTGCGATGCGCATTCGCGATCTCATCATCATAGATCTCCGAAAGCCAGTAATTCGCTGTAATGGCACCGCTGTTGGAGAGGATGAGCCCTCCTACTGAATACGTGACGGTGCTGTTCTCCTTCACCCTCCAGTCATTGAGCTTCAGGTAATTGTCGACGATCTTCTTGTAGTCGAGAACCGTCGACTTCATATTCCTCATCTTTTCCCGCTGGCGCCTGTAGAGGATGTAGCTCTTCGCAACATCGCCGTAGCCGGCTTCGCCGAGGACCTTCTCGACAGAATCCTGTATATCCTCGACAGTGATCTTCCCGTCCTTTACCTTGGAAGAGAAATCAGCTGTGACCTTGAGTGATATGAAATCTATTACATTGTCATCGAACGGCTTCTCTATGGAGTCGAAAGCCTTCTTTATGGCACCGGATATCTTCCCGATATCGAATGCAACGGTCTTGCCGTCTCTTTTAACAACCTGGTACATCTTATCTCCTTAGCTATCCTCCATGATAGCATCGAGCAGGAGATCATGCAATCATAAACACAATAGAAAGTGTTATATAACTTTTATTACACTATATATAGTGCTATCATCGATCACGCACTGATACATTTCCTATAGTCTTTCTTAGTATCCCCATATACCTTTCCATATCCTCAGGCGATGGTGCAGTGAATCCCGGCTGGATTATATCTCCTCTATCGCTAAAGGTTTGCAGGAAATACGCGCGGCAGCCGCTGCACATCTGGCCGATTTCCTCGAAATCCTCGTCAGAATGCAGCTCATGGACGACCGTAGTGCGGAATTCATAGGGAACATGATCCTCCATAAGGAAGGAGATGCTGTCTTCGATGAGACCGGTGAAGACATGGCTGAGGCCGGCGGTCTCAGCATAATGCGTGAGGCTGTTCTTGACATCCATCGCGACATAATCGGCATAGCCGCCTTCAACGGCAGCACGGAGGACATCGGGGCGATAGCCATTCGTGTCGAGCTTGACCTTGTATCCGATGTCCTTGAGGCGTCCCATATACCCGAGTAGATCGGAGTGCACAGTGGGTTCTCCCCCTGTCACGACAACGCCCTCAAGCATACCGCGCCGCTTCCTGAGATAATCGAACACTTCTTCATCCGGAATCTCAGGTTCGGAAGCCGGATTGCGGACAAGCGATGCGTTCTGACAGAACGGGCATCGGAAATTGCAGGCGCCTGTGAAGAGTATCGCGGCAACAAGTCCCGGGTAATCAACAAGCGTCATCTTCTGCAGGCCATGTATGATCATATCCGGGTTATACCACAATGCACGCCATTCTGCTATTCCCGGTACGCACGCTCGATGAAATCCGGGATAAGCGCAGGCCGCTTTGTCTCCGCCGAGACGAACGCAAGCCCCACCTTGAGATCCGCAAGCACAGTATCAGCGCGCATTATCTTCTGCCTGACGGTGCATGAAAGCCGCCGCATCTCCTCGATATACGTATGCACCGTGATCTTATCATCGAGGAACCCCGGAGACTGATAGGAAATGCTTATCGAACGCACGAGAATGAGAAGCCCATTCTCCCCCTCGGCAAGCTCCGACTGCGATTTCCCGGGGAGCATCTCCCTCAGCATCTCCGTCCTGGCATGCTCAGCCCAGTCGATATAGCTCGCGTGGTATACGATGCCGGCAGCGTCGGTATCAGAGAAATACACGCGTGTCTCATAGATGAATTCCTTCATTCCGCAGCCTCCGAAAGTGCTCTGGCAATATTCTCGGGAACGCGCACGGGACGCTTCGTCTCACGGTTTATGAATGCACCCTTCACCCTGAGGTCCGCAAGAAGGTCCGGACCGCGCATGACCTTCTGCTCAAGGAGCACCGAGAACTTCCTCACCTCACGGACCGATGTGATGATCTCGATCTCATCATCGAGATGGGCGCTCATGCGGTAGTGGATGGAAATCGACTTGACTACATTGAGGATTCCCTCCCCTGACGCCAGCCTGGACTGGCTCTGTCCCGGCACGAGAGCGCGCATCATCTCGGTGCGCCCATGCTCCGCCCAGTCGAGATAGCTCCTGTGATAAGCGATTCCTCCTGCATCCGTATCGGAGAAATAGACCCT
Organism: uncultured Spirochaetaceae bacterium; assembly: GCA_944389055.1. Taxonomy (GTDB): domain Bacteria; phylum Spirochaetota; class Spirochaetia; order Sphaerochaetales; family Sphaerochaetaceae; genus Ornithospirochaeta. Next base: position 6,523 of record CALXKY010000031.1, read on the forward strand.
GTCGGCAAGCCTGAATTCCCTCATTTCCTCTTCTTCCTGTCCTTCTCCTGCCGTTCCTTCGACAAACGGAAGAAATCAGCCATCGTTCCGCCTCCGAAATCGCTGGATGAGAGACGCTGAGGCTGAGGCCTCCTCTCATCTGTGACTTCCCTGTTATGCCTGTATGCCTTCTTCGATTCACGGACGACAACCGTCTTCGTCTCATAGACTGCCTTCGGCACGCGCACTGCGCTCTTCCGGTTTATGACGACCCTGACCTTCTCTCCGGGAATCTGGGCAACCTTCTTCACCTGGGATGTGCCCGTATCGATACGGACCTTGACTTCCTTCTCCTCGTACTGGCAGGAAAGCCGCTGGCAGATATAATGCACAGAGCCATCCGGATCCGCTGCCTTCATCATATCGGAACCGCAGTATGGGCATTTCTTCGTATCACGGAACACAGGAGCGAAGACCTTGTCGCTTCTCTCGACTTCCTTCACGAGATCGGCGGCCATCTTCTTTATGTCCCTGATGAAGAGATCGGGATCCTCTTTGCCCTTCGAGATCCTCTCCAGCCTGCCCTCCCATACACCGGTAAGCTCGGGTGAACGGAGAACCTCCGGCGCAAGGCGCACGACTTCACGGCCTTTCGCAGTCGGGACGAAGTACTTGCCTTCCCTCTCGACATACCTGTTCTGGACGAGCTTCTCGATCATGTCCGCACGTGTTGCCGGCGTTCCGAGCCCATTCCCGAGGTTTGCCTTGAGAGAGGCATCATCTACGAAGCGTCCTGCATGCTCCATAGCCGAAAGGAGCGTGGCATCGGTGTACCTCTCCGGAGGTGCGGTAACGTTCTTGCGCACCTTCACCGAGGAAAGAGACACCTCATCGCCTTCCTTGAGCTGCATGAGGATGAAGCTGTTCTCACCATCATCGGCAGAGATGGAAGCTGTCTTTATGCCCGCGCTCTCTGAGACTGAGCGGTATCCTTTCCTCACAGGAAGCGTAAGGCGCGTGCGGAAGGCCTTCCCATCGACATCAACGGTGCAGACAGTGGTTCTGTACTTGTAATCCTCGCCTATGACCTCGAGGAAGCGGAGCGCGATGAGCTGCCAGAGCTTAGCCTCATCCGCAGAGAGCTTGTCCATGCGGACCTTCTCCTCCGTCGGGATGATCGCATGATGATCCGACACGAGCCTGTCATCAACGAATCTGGGGTTGTCGGAGCGGAACCCATTCTGGAGATACTCGTCGGCCTGACGCGAGAAGATCGTCTCCTTAAGCGCCCTGATGCGCTCAGGGAGCGTCGGGACGATATCATTGGTGATATACCTTGAATCGGTTCTTGGATACGTAACGATCTTGTGTACCTCATAGAGCCTCTGGAGGGTATCGAGCGTCTCCTTTGCGGAGAATCCCAGCATGATGTTCGCGTCGCGCTGGAGTTCTGTGAGATCATAAGCCTGCGGTACAGGCTCGGATTTCTCCTCCGTCACCATCGAGATGACCCGGCCCTTCCTATCCTTCCAGCTTCCGAGCTCCTCCGCAGTGGCATCATCGGTGAAGCGGATCGTGTTATCCTCAGGATAGTATGAAGCCGCGAACAGCCCGAAATCACCGCGTGCGGTATAGTAGTATTTCCCCTCAAAAGCCTCGATCTCATCCTCGCGCGCTGTCATAAGGGCAAGCGTCGGCGTCTGCACGCGTCCGGAAGAGAGCTTCGCATCATAATAGCATGTAAGGGCACGCGTGACGTTCATGCCGACATACCAGTCCGCAGCTGCACGGCAGGCCGCCGCCTGATACAGATTGTCATAATCGGAAGCAGGATGGAGATTCTGGAAGCCCTCCTTGATCGCATTCTCGGTCTGTGATGAGATCCAGAGCCTCTCCATAGGCCCTTCGTATCCGGCCATCTTCAGGATCCAGCGGGCTACAAGCTCGCCTTCGCGTCCGGCATCGGTTGCGATCACTACTGAGGATATATCGCTTCTTCCAAGGAGCGAGCTGATTACATCGAACTGGTCCCTGGATTCATCGATCACCACCTGGTCCAGATGCTCCGGAAGCATCGGGAGATCCTTCAGGGACCAGCGCTTCCAGCTTTCGGAATAATGCTGGGGCTCGGCAAGCTCCACAAGATGGCCAAGTGCCCATGTGACAATGTAATCAGGTCCCTCAGCGTATCCCTTCTCCTTCGAGAAGCAACCGAGGTTCCTCGCGATCTCACGCCCAACCGAGGGCTTTTCTGCTATGACAAGCTTCTTCATAACAGCGGCAATGATAGCAAAAGAGATTCATGATTGCTAGAATAGCGCCATGGATACAGGTTCACGTGATCTGACAAAGGGAGGAATAACCGTCCCCCTGATTGCCTTTGCCCTTCCTCTCATTCTCGGCAACATGCTCCAGACGCTCTACAACGCAGCGGATTCCGTGATCGTCGGACGCTTCGTAGGCCCTGAAGCGCTTGCAGCCGTTGGCTCAGCATACTCGCTGATGACATTCCTCACTTCGCTGATGATAGGATTGTCGATGGGTGCAGGAATCGTATTTTCCTATCTATTCGGGGAGGGAAATACGGAAAAACTCCGGAAAGCCCTCGGGATCTCATTCCTCTCGATCGGGATCATATCACTCCTGCTGACAGCGGCCTCCATCCTTCTGCAGGACACGATAATGCACCTCATGCAGGTGCCGGCAGATGTCTACAGCGACATGTCGGAATACCTCGCGGTGATATTCACGGGCCTCCCCGCGCTGTTCCTCTACAACTTCTACGCAGCTGCAGAGCGTGCGGTGGGCAACTCGCGGACACCGCTTATATACATGGCGCTTTCCGCGGTCATGAATGTCATCCTTGACCTTTATTTCGTGATATCGCTGGGCCTTGGCGTATGGGGAGCAGCTGCAGCTACCGTCATTTCGCAGTATGCGGCAGGAATCGGCATCATGCTGACATCAGTATCAAGGCACAGGATGCTCAGGTTCTCCCTGAAGGATATGGTACCGGAAGGAAATCTTCTCAGGGAACTTCTGTCGCTCTCTGTGCTGACATCGATGCAGCAGTCGATCATGAATCTCGGCATACTCTGCGTGCAGGGCATCGTCAACAGCTTCGGATCCGGGGTCATGGCTGCATTCGCAGCCGGTGTCAAGATAGACAGTCTTGCATACATGCCTCTCCAGGAGTTCGGCAATGCCTTCTCGACCTTCGTCAGCCAGAACGGCGGCGCCGGGGAATCCGGAAGGATACGTAAAGGCATGAAGACAGCATTCATCATCGCAACCGGATTCGGGCTTCTGATCTCCATTGCCGTATTCTTCTTCCCGGGACCGCTCATGTCCATATTCATAGACCCCGGGGAGCTGGAACTGATCGCGATCGGTTCGGAGTATCTCCGGATAGAAGGAGCGTTCTATATCCTCATAGGCTACCTCTTCCTCTTCTATGGCATATTCCGCGCGCTCAAGGCCCCTGCGGTCTCTCTGGTGCTGACGATCATCAGCCTCGGGCTCAGGGTTCTTCTTGCGGCGATGCTGTCGGCTACGGCCCTTGGGGTGACGGGTATATGGCTCAGCGTTCCCATCGGATGGGCAGCCGCGGATGCTGCAGGTGTCCTTTTCCTTGCTGCTTTGCGGCGAAAGAGAGGCGGACTTTGTTGACGGTAAACGCTGAAAGGGTGTAAATTCACGGTATGACTATAAGCTGCTCTGCAGCGAAAGGAGTTTGATATGGCTTACAAGATCACCGATAGCTGCATTGCCTGCGGAACATGTGCAGGTGAGTGCCCGGTAGGAGCAATCTCCGAGGGAGATATCTACGTAATCGATGCTGATACATGCATCAGCTGCGGCACATGCGCAAGCGTCTGCCCGCAGGGCGCAATCGAGGAGGAGTGAGTCCTTCTCAACGCGGATGAGGCCGTCTCCGGACGGCCTTATTCATTATCTCACGGCTTAATTTTTTTCCCCTGACACTGTAGAATGTGCGTTATGGAAGCCTACGACCTCTTCGGCAGGACACTATCCGTAACGGAAGCGAACGACCTGATCCACAGGACGGTCGATGAGCTGTTCTATGAGCTCAGGATCGAAGGAGAGATATCCGGCTTCAGGCCAGCTTCATCAGGACACTGGTACTTCACGCTCAAGGATAGCGGCGCAGCCATCGATGCAGCAGTATTCCGCTCTGCCCAGTACTCGATGATGATGCCGGAGAACGGGGATCTTGTAACTGCGAAGGGTTCCCTCTCCTACTACACCAGAACGGGAAAGCTCACATTCGTCATCCGCGAGATGCAGAAGAAGGGCGATGGTGCGCTGATGGAGATGATCGAGAAGCGGAAGGAATACTACCGCTCTCTCGGATACTTCGATGAGGACAGGAAGAAACCCATACCTGAGGAGATATCGCGCCTCGGTGTCGTAACGAGCCCGACAGGCGCTGCGATCAGGGATATCCTGAGCATCACGAAGCGCAGAGCCCCGTCCCTGGATATAATCATATTCCCGGCAGCAGTGCAGGGCGAAGGTGCGGCGGAAAGCATCGCACGGCGCATCAGGCAGGCAGATCTCTTCGCAGCATGCGATGTGCTGATCGTAGGCAGGGGTGGTGGAAGCGCAGAGGATCTCTCATGCTTCTCCGAACCTGCAGTCATAGAAGCTATACACGCCTCATCGATTCCTGTCATATCGGCAGTCGGGCATGAGATAGACTGGACAATATCGGATCTCGCAGCTGACCGCAGGGCTCCTACCCCATCCGCCGCGGCGGAGATCGTGACTGAAACGATATTCCGCAGGCGTGAACGGCTGGGCAAGGCCTCGGTCCTTGCCTCTTCGCTGATGAAGGAGAGGCTTTCGCTCCGCTCTTCCGAGGTATCTGAATGCCTCCACGCACTCTCGGCTTTCGAGAAGAGGATACTCCGGTACAGCGGACGGATCCCGTCAGTCTCAGATCTCAGGCGCATGCTGATCCTCAGGCTGCAGAATGCAGAGACAAGGCTCGGTTACACCGAGGAGGATGCCGCGGAGAGCATCGGACGCACCCTCACCGGAGCCGATAGCAGGCTGCACGATGCAGTGCTTGGAACGGAAGCGGGCCTCAGGAAGAAGATGGAGGAAGCCTCAGCGGCGCTCAGATCCCTCATGAAGGAAGCGTCTGCGCTGATGGGGATGAAGCTCGGAGCAAGGACGCTCGCTGCAGAAAGCGCAATAAAGGAAGCGGAGGCGCTCTCGCCTCTCTCCGTGCTCAGACGGGGATACTCCGTCACATATGGAAGGGATGGGAAGATCCTGAAGAACAGGGAAGATGCCGCTCCAGGCGATATGATAACTACAAGACTCATGGATGGGATGATCGCATCCATAGTGAAGGAAGGCTGATATGAGCTTTGAAAGCGATCTTAAGAGGATGGAGGAGATCACGGAGCTCCTGAGGAAGGATGATACTGGTCTCGAGGAGTCGATAAAGCTCTACGAGGAAGCTTCTGCGCTCGGCAGGAAGCTCACGAAGACACTGACAGAAATCAGGCGGAAAGTGGAGATGGTCACATCCGAGGATGAGGCTGAACTTGCCACAGAGAGCGTTGAAGAGGAGGAAGAATGACAAAGGCTATCTTCCTCATACAGTCACCCGACAGCCATGGCATACTTGCCGCAGTCACGGGCTTCTTCTCCGGAAGGGGGTTCAACATACTCCATTGCCAGCAGCATACCGACAGCTTCGAGAAACGCTTCTTCATGCGCATAGAGCTCGATGCCAGCGATATGACAACATCGAGGAAGGAGCTTGAGGATGATTTCGGCTCTCTTGCATCCACCCTTGGCCTTGACTGGTCATGCCATTGGTCAGACTACAGGACACGCATGGCAATACTCGTTTCCAAGGCGAGCCACTGCCTGTACGACCTTCTCTCAAGGCAGCTCGAGGGCGAGCTCAATGCGGAGATTCCGCTCATCATATCCAACCATCCTGATCTCGAGAAGGTCGCAGACAGGTTCCGCATACCGTTCTACTGCTATCCCATGACGGACGGCAAGGAGAAGCAGGAAGAGAAGATCAGAACGCTTCTCAAGCGCTTCGATATCGATCTTGTAGTGCTTGCACGCTACATGCAGATACTCACGCCTGAGTTCACCGATGAATGGAAAGGAAGGATCATCAATATCCACCACGCTTTCCTTCCGGCATTCCAGGGCGCGAATCCGTACAGGCGGGCATATGAACGCGGCGTGAAGATGATCGGGGCGACAGCACACTATGCCTCAGAGGATCTGGACCAGGGACCGATCATCGAGCAGGATGTCATAAGAGTCAACCATGAGCTCACCCCGGAAGGGCTGAAGGAAGTCGGGAAGGACTGCGAGAAACGCGTGCTCGCCTCTGCCGTTAAAGCGCATCTCGAGCACCGCGTGATCATCTACCGCAACAGAACGATAGTATTCTCAGTGGAACGCTGACCACTCTCCTGCCTTGCTGCGTATGGATATGCAGGAGGCCATGATGAGCGGCAGTCACAATATCAGAGTCAGCAATCTCTGCCTTGCGGACGACATATGCATCCCCATCGCGTTCGATGGGGACACGGAGGCTGCGGAGTACCTCGTGCGTACCATCCTCTCCCGTGATGACATCTCCGTCGAGAAGGTGGAAACGCAGAAGAGAACCGGGAGCATAGCAAGCCGCTCAGCCGTCCAGGACATACCCGCGCATGACAGCAATGGCAATCTCATAGACATCGAGATCCAGAGGGCATTCCATGGCTGTGAAGTCACAATGCGGATTCTCATGAAAATCTATAAAAATTATATTTGTATTATATGATTATCATGAATCAGTCATTGCATTCATCTATGAAAAATGAATCATCCGGATATCAAAACAGCCCTCGCGTGAGGGCTGACTGCAATCATGCTGTAATCGTAAGCTTGCGTCCGGAGCATGGCTCGATATAGCTTATCGAGACGGCTTCAAGGCCGAAATCATCGGAAGGAACGCCGCCATACTGCACATCCCCTCTTATTGGATAGCCGGCCCATGCAAGATGAGCTCTGATCTGATGGCGGAAGCCACGGGTTATCGTGCAGCGGAGCGTGGATTCATCCTCAGGTTCAATCATCGTTGAATATACCCTGCCCTTTGCATAGCGCGGATTCGAAGCAACAGGGCGGACGCTTCTGCCACCGGGACCGAATGACCTGAAATATGATGTGATTACCGTAGTTCCCCCGAATGGATCAAGAAGCATGAAAGGCTCGAAACCCTCGCTGATGCTCCTGCCGGAAGTAACTGCTGCCCGGTATTCCTTCTGGATCATATCCTTCTTCTGCTGCTGCATCAGCGCGTTGTACGCCTTCTGGTTACGGGCAATAAGCACAAGCCCCTTCGTGAGCGTGTCCAGACGATGGATCACCCCGCCTTCCCATTCATTCTCGCCATGGCAGCAGCGGACCTCAGGGTTGTATGCTGCGGCAATCGAAAGAAGCGTGCGTCCATCGATGGTAGAACGGAGCGGCACCGTCGGGATGCCGCTCTCCTTCCAGTAAACAAGTGTATCGGGGCCTTCGAAGATAAGCTTAGTTGCTGTCACTGCGCCCGAAGATCCTCAGAAGATAGAGGAAGATATTGAGGAAGTCGAGGTAGAGGCTCAGCGCTCCCAGTATGCCGATCTTCGTCAGTTCCTCGTTCGTCATCTCCTGTCCGTACGTTGCATTTATGTCAGCAATGCGCTGGGAATCCCATGCAGTGAGGCCGACGAAAAGCACGACGCCGATGACGGATACAGCGAAATCAAGCATGCTTGATCCGATGAGCATATTGAGAAGCGATGCGATTATAAGACCGAAAAGCCCCATCGTAAGGTAGCCGCCGATGCTCCTGAGGTCCTTTTTCGTGACCGCGCCATAGACCGCGCCGCCTGCGAATACGGAGAGCGCCGAAACGAACGCGACCGCGATCGATGTGCCCGTATATGCGATGAAGATCGAGGAAAGCGTGAGCCCCGTCAGCGCTGAATAGCCGACAAAGAGCGCGGCAGCGGTCCCCTTCTGCAGCCTCTCAACGCGTGATGAAAGCACCATCACCATTACAAGCTGAGCGATGAAGATACCCAGCACGACCAGCATGTTGGAATATATGAAGCGCAGAGCCGCAACGGAATTCGAGACAGCGAATGCAACACCTGCAGTGATTGCAAGACCAAGTATCATCCAGAGATAGACATTCTTCATCAGGGCATTCTCCCTGAGTCTGACATCCCTCAGCACGATTGCTTTCTTATCATTCATTGGAAATATTCTCCTTTTCCTATAATACTAATATACACGAGGAATCTGCATAGAGGCAAACATGGACTGTTCTCTTCACAGAGAAAACAGAAAGCTGATCCATGGCATCAGATTGCCAAGGAGGAAATGATGATTGAAGAAGGAACAATGGCACCGGACTTCTCGCTGCCATGCGAGACAGGGGAAAGCATATCGCTCTCATCCCTCAGGGGGAAGAAGGTCGTGCTCTATTTCTATCCGAAGGACAATACACCGGGCTGCACGAAGGAAGCCTGCTCGCTGCGGGATTCCATTGAGGACCTCAGGGATCTTGAGGCAGAAGTCATCGGGATAAGTCCGGATACGCCTGAATCCCATGCTGCTTTCATCAGGAAGCACAGCCTGCCATTCCATCTGCTATCCGATCCGGAGCACAAGGTGATGGAGGCCTACGGCGCATATGGAGAGAAGACGCTCTACGGGAAGAAGACCATCGGCGTGATCCGCTCGACATTCATCATCGGAAGCGATGGCACCGTGCTGAAGGCGTTCAGGAAAGTGAATACCGCAACGCATGGGGATGATGTAAGGAAAGCACTGGAGAAAATCTGAGAAAAGGGAGCTTCCGCTCCCCTTACATCAGTTTCTGAAGCTATGCACAGGAGCAGGGATCCTGCCTCCGCGTGCAATGAAGTCATCGCAGGAGAAGCTGTTCACTTTCATGATCGGGGCATAGCCCAGAAGGCCTCCGAATGTAGCTGTATCGCCTACTCCCTTTCCGATGACGGGAATGAGCCTTACG
>CALXKY010000032.1 GCA_944389055.1 uncultured Spirochaetaceae bacterium
ATCGCGATGATTCCGGCAATCATGAAGACCGGCTCGCGTATGATCCTTGCAGACAGCCTTATTGCTTCCATGGCATTTGCTGCGTAGAAGAAGAATGCGCCTGAGCCGAGTATGAGCAGGATGATATCGTACCATGGCATGTGGTTCGGTCGTTCGACACCCTTTCTTACAGGGAATGTGAGAAAGCCGAGGAACACTATCATCCCCATGAATACCGAGAGCCTTATCTCCGGAAGAGTTGTCAGGAAGACCGCATCGATGATGCAGTAGAGGGAGAATGCGACCATCACCAGACGGATCAGGAGCTTCGGTGTCCCTGTCCATACCCTGATGTTGGACTCCCTGTCGTATTTCTTCATTACGGCTTCAACATCTGCAGCTGTACCTACATCTGCATCATGGAAGTGAAGGCCGTGCTTGTGTGTTTTCGTATCCTTATCCAATTGAACCCCCTTCAGGTGCGGAGGGGAGCGTCTCCCCTCCGTATGGTCTTATTTCACCGGAACCGTGATTCCCTGCTCCGCATAATACTTCGCAGCGCCGGGATGATACGGGATATTCGTAATCGAAGAGGCGAATCCGAGATCGAGCTCTGCGCCCTTGTTGTGGCTTGCCGCAATCGCATCCTTGTCATTGAAGATCGTGGAGATGATGTCGTATGCCGCATCTTCGGAGACGCTGCCATCCGCGATGATGACAGCCGCGATGGCTACTGTCTGGCAATCCTCGTCCGTGCCGTAGACGGAGGCATTGATGATATTCCTGCTGTAGTACGGCGAAGACTCGATGAGCGCATCGATATGCTCGTCATCGATCGATACAAGGTATACATCCCTTGTGCTTGCAAGCGTTGAGACGGCGACGGTCGGAGCTCCTGCTACGACGAATGCCGCATCGATCTTGCCATCCTGAAGCGCATCGACGCTGTCTCCGAAGCTCTGGTATGTCGGTGTGATGTCCTTTTCCGTGAGGCCATATGCACCGAGAACATCGATGGCGTTGTAGTATACGCCTGATCCTGATGATCCGATTGATACTGTCTTGCCCTTGAGGTCAGCGACTGTCTTTATGGAAGGATTGAGCGTTACGATCTGAACCTGCTCCATGTAGAGCGCGCCGATCGTTGAGAAGTCAGTGATTGCATTGCCTTCAAAGAGATTCGTTCCCTCATATGCGTAGCTCATGACATCGGACTGGACGAAGCCGAGCTGGTAATAGCCCATGTCCATCATCTCTATATTATCCTGGGAGCCATTGCTTACTACTGCAGTGATCTTCGTGTCCGTCTCAGACGATATGCGCTGGGCAAGGACGCTTCCGAATCCATAATATGTTCCCTGGTCTCCGCCTGTTCCGAAGCTGAGTTCGCCAGAGGCGCTTTCTCCGGAACCTCCGGCCATAAGGACTGATGTGAGGACGAGCATCGCTGCAATGAGAGCTGCTGCTTTCTTCATAGAACCTCCTTCCCGCATTCCTCCCTTCAGGAAAGCGGTAATAATTCTCATCTTTTCAGGTTGGCGGGGTATAGTCAAGTGTTTATGCATTGAAGATTCACTGATAATGCATAATTATACAAAATAATTTTTTCTGTTGATTTTAATTCTCATCACTTGACATGTTTTTGAGTAATGTGTATCTTCTGTACAAAATCGACGTAGGGTAGAGCAGTTGGCAGCTCGTCGGGCTCATAACCCGGAGGTCGCAGGTTCGAGTCCTGCCCCTGCTAAATAGATGCAATCTGGGCCGCCGGAAGCAAAGGCTGAAAGCGGATGTGGGTCTCCAGACCATCATGAAACGTGGCAATCTGCTGGTTGAGCAATGGCTCAGGAGTAGGTTGCCTTTGTTTTTCTCTGATAGCCATATTCTCAGTCCAATTAGCAGTATTTTCCTTGACAATCTGTTACCGGGGGGGGGTACACTTCACTGCAGAAATCACCCATTGGAGGAATATGAAAATGAAGAAGATTTCTGTAATGCTTCTTGCAGCACTCATGCTTTTTGCATTTGTTGCCTGCAACGATGATGCTAATGATGGAAAGGTTGCTGCTCTCGGTACCTCTGACAAGGAGATTGCACAGGCAGCTTATGCAGCAGTCGTAAAGGATCTTGGAACACCTGCTGATGATGTCACCAATAAGCCTCTTGCAGACAAGGTCAACGTTGATAATGTGGAGTACACAGTCAAGTACAGCTTCGATCTTACAAAAGCAACTGGTGCAGATGCCAAGTATACATGGAAGATCTCTATTGAAGTGTCAAACGGCAAGACAGGTGATGAGGCTTACAAGATGACCTTCGAGCTTGGCTCAGCTGATCTTGACAAGAACATCACTGTTAAGGTCAACGATGATTCCTACACAGTCGCAGCTAACGACATCAAGGGTGATAATAAGATCGGTGGTATTGAGACTGATGCTCCCGAGCAGGAAGATCCGGAAGAAGAGGGAAACCTTTCTGGTGATGGAAATGATGAAACCAATAATGACGAGCCTGGTATTGGGGAGCCTGTAGAAGGTGGTGGTGGATCCGAATCTTCTGCAAAAGTAGATTAATCAGTTCAGATTCTTTGTATGTGGGGAGCTCCTGCTCCCCATAGCTTTAATGTCTGAAATAACTTAGGGGGTGATGTGAACATGAGAAAGTATTTTCTGATTATTCCAGCAATTGCCATATTGCTTTTGTCTTCATGCAGCAATGATGCCGGAAAGGATCTTGTTCCATGTGAAGCTCCTAAGATCATGATTGCTGAAGCTGCTATCGGTGATCACATTGATATAGACAATACGACAGGTGTCATTGCCTATATTGCAGAAACGCCTCAGGAATGGGGCAGGTATATCCTTGCAGAGGAATATGATCTCAATCATTATGAGCCTCTCCTCGGAAGCAATGAACCCGGAAAGATCTATTATGGTAAATTCTGGGATCATAATGATCCTGAATTAGGACTTATATATCTGACAACTGGGGCCACCAACCACAGCATAGGTTCTGGTATGAATAATACAATCCAGATCCTGAAGACAATCATAAAGCATAATACACCAGAGGGTGAGGATATCTCAGAGGATTCAGAACTTAATCTGGAACGTGTGTATACAGAGGATTTGTGGGGCTTTGTTGTCTGGCATTGGGAAGATATTGGCGATAAGTGGTTCCTTCCTTCTCTGGATGAACTTTATCAGCTGAAGATAAACAGGGATAAAATCGGCAACTTTACGACGAACTTTGCTGAGACAGGTATATACTGGTCTTCTACTGAGCTTGAGCAGGATACTGCCGGTGCTCACAAATTCTATGAGGATTCCGATAATTACCTCGGAAATGCTAAGCGTTCTATGCATCGTGTCCGTCTCTGCCGCTATGCTGATGACAGCGAGATAGGTAAGACAGTAACGCTATCCTCGGATACTCCGGGTGCAGTTATCAGGTATACGCTTGATGGCTCTGTTCCTGATGAATCGTCTGCAATTTATACAAGGCCTTTCATCGTTCCTGAAAACACACACATAAAAGCTGTGGCTTTTGCGGATAGCATGGCTGCAAGCGAGATTGCTGAGCAGGTTGTTTCTGCTGGCAGTGGTGAATGAGCATGAAGAAGGATTCATCTGTCCATGTCCATACGACGAGGGTGCCTGAGGAACTTAAGCTCAGATGCCTTGAATCATTCGAACATGGGAATGGATATAAGAAGACAGCCACTCTTACCGGAGTGAATAAGTATACGGTCAGAGATTACCATCGACGGTATCGATCTGGTGATATGGGCTGGGTAAGGAAGGGTTATCCGTCAGATAAAGGAGGAGCCTGCTGATGAGGAAGATAGCTGTTCTGTTTCTCTGTAGCATGATTCTGTTTGCCGCTTGTGATGCAAGCCCTCTTGGTCGTTATCTCGAGCTGAAAGGTGCAGAAGCGGAAGTCGAATTCACTATTGCAGACAGATCCTGGATTACATTCAATACATCGCAGATAGGTATCACTGATGGTGTTGTCACCAGCGGAAATCTCTCCAGCACGTATACAGAGTATGGCATTGAGGGATTTGCTGGAGTTGATGAGGAGACGACGGGCTACTTTCTGCCTCTTGAGATCCTTACAGAAGGCATTGATGACACTGCGGATATAAAAGCAGTCTTCATGGGGCATGAAGTCAAAGCGGATATCATACAGTCCGGGGAGAGTTATTATGCGGTTATCAATATGACAGATGACCGTACGCTCATCTTCGATGGTGAATGCATGGTCATAACGATCATTGCTGACGGGACTGAGTATGGTACTGAGCTTGTATTTACACAGCGGCGGACATCAAAAGGCAGCGGGCTGGTGCTCAACCCTGTGATTGTGCATGCAGGTCAGTCGTGATATGACGATTTCCTGATTTTCTTCAGCGCTGATACAAGCAGCTGTTCTTTATTCCTGTTGTATAGAGGTGCTGTTTTCTCGATGAATGGCAGATCCAGATTGACGAGATCCTCTTCCTCTATTCTCATGTCTTCGATAAGGAATAAGACCATTTCCTGCACGGAAGTGATGTTCCTTGCCCTGAATACCATGTCCATGAGCGCTTTTTCCGCGCTGGCTATGAAGAATGTTTCCTTTCCTGCCGCTGCAATAGAAAGACCTTCGCCTGCTGCTGCAGCAGGAACAGGATAGAACAGAAATGTTCCGAAGCAGTTTGAATGTTCTGTCTTGCTCCTAAGCATGGGAGAGGCCACTGTATAATTGAAAACAGCCTCAGGGATCAGACCATGGGAACGGAGTGCAGTCTGGAATGATATATAGGCTAATGGTTCAAGTACCATTGCCGCAGCTTCAGGCGCTATGCGTGTCTCTGCATACCATCCGCGCTTTATGTGGAATATCTCCCCATTTCTGATCATCTCAGTGATCTTTGATTTCGGCGATCTGTAGTTTCTGCTGACTCTTTCGTGAAGCTGGCCATATGTCAGAATTCCCATTTCTCACACCATAAGTACGGAATAATCGTACTATCTATACAGAAAATAGGAAATATGGATTCTGGTTTTCGGGTGGCGTGATGACATATTATGCGCATCTATCTGCAGCAATTGTTCTGTCAGCAAGCAATTAGATTGCATGCTTGCATAATCTTGGGATATCCATTATAAATCGCGTTGTGAAATACATCGAGAACACCATCGGAATGCTTGGAGATACGGAAGTTTCCTGTGAACTCAGAGCCATCTATGATTTCTACAATTCCATTCAGCCTGACTTTGACCGCTTCACGGAGGAGTTCGGTGTGGATTGTCCTTCATCCTGCGGGGAATGCTGTGCGCATTTCATTCCCGATATCACTCCATCGGAGGCGCTCATCCTCGCAGCTCAGGTCATGTTCGGAGAAAAGAAGAACCTGCTGCAGGAAAGGCTGAAGGCAGATCTGCCCAGGATCGTGTGTCCGTTCTATGATCCGTGGAATGAGCATCACTGCATGGTTTATTCAGCGCGCCCGCTCGTATGCCGCATGTTCCATTCGTGCGCATCGATGGGTAAGGATGGTGCGATGCATTTCAGCAGATGCCGTTTCAATGAGGAGTCTTCCTCTGTTTCGGATGCGGAGCTTGCCGCTTCCGGCAACCGCTTCCGCCCCATGGGGGATTACGGAGCGATGCTTGAGACACTGCAAGGCAATTCCCCGGTAACTGAATTGCTTCCGGATGCTGTGGAACATGCCATGAGCAGGATAGGCTATGCGCTGAACCTTCTCTTTCCTGTGGATGGCGTATTCTCAGGCGAGTCTGTCAGTTCTGGGGATCTGGGAGCTTAGTCACATCCACCCAGCCATCACACTCTGAGATTTTCTCAAGTTCCTCGATCGTCAGCCTGATAGCGCTGTTCCTTGTACCCGCGGCAGGGTATACGCAATCAAAGCGCTTCAGGGATTCGTCGAGATACACCTTCACGCCATCCTTGAGCGCGAATGGGCATACACCGCCTACGGGATGCCCTGTAAGCGCTTCGACTTCATCAGGGCCTATCATCCTGGCTTTTTCGTGGAATGTGTCCTTGAATTTCCTGTTGTCGATCTTCTCATCGCCGGCAGCTACGATCACTGCCGGTCCGGCTGAAAGGAGGAAAGACATCGTCTTCGCGATCCTTCCTTCCTCTGTACCTAGATCCTCCGCTGCCTCCTTCACTGTCGCGCTTGATTTCTCGAAGAGGATGATATCCTGATCCTTGCCGTATTTCCTTAGGTGTTCCCTTACATTTTCAAGTGACATGCCCGGATTTTACCCTCATGGCCCGTTTTATTCCATATTCCCGCCCTGCTGGGTCAGTTTGACCCATATTGCCGCCATCAGTTCAGCCAGCTGGTCAGATTGCACTGATAGAATGGGTATATGATTTTCTGACGATTTTAATATTTCCTTATATTGTAAATGATTATAAAACTTGGCACGCTATCTGCATGGTTGTTTGTGTTCCGCAAGGGACAGAAAGATAGAAAGATATAAGGAGGCCTTAAGATGGCATACGATGTAACTAGATACAATGACAGGAACGGGAGAAGGGATCTCTCGATATTCGATGATTTCTTCGATTCCATGCTTGGCGCATGGGGAAACTATACTCAGAGAGTACCTGCAGTTGATGTCGAGGAGACACCTGAGGAATTCACCATCAAGGCTGAGATGCCTGGCTTCGATGAGAAGAATGTGAAGATCACAGTCGATAAGCATGTCCTTCATATCACCGGAACGGTAGACGAGAAGGAAGATGAGAAGGATGGAAAGAAGTACCTCATAAGGGAACGCAGGCATGAGTCCTTCGAGAGGTCGTTCAGCCTTCCTGACGGACTTGATGAGAGTGCGATCAGCGCTAAGTTCGAGAACGGTATTCTCTCGGTAACGCTTCCGAAGACACCGGAAGAGAAGCCGAGGCAGATTGAGGTGAAGATCAATAAGTAATCTTCAGAGGGCAGAGCCCTGGTGACCCTGCCCTTATTTATCGCAAGAACAAGTTCAGGAGCATAAAATGAGATACGTGATTACAAGAACATCAGTTCCCCGCCTTACCGGCTTTGATACATTCTTCTCGGATTTCTTCGGGGATACTTCGACAGCAAAGATCCCGCCTGTGGATATCTTCGAGACAGATAATGCCTATACGATAGAGGCTGAGATTGCCGGATACAGCGAGAATGACGTCCGTGTCACGCTGAAGGATGGGATCCTCACGATTTCCTCCGATGAGACATGGAAGGAAAGAAGGGCAAGGGAGAAGGAGGCGAAGAATATGATCGTCTCCGAGATAAGGCTCCCCGAGTTCTCCCGTTCGTTCAAGCTTCCTGAGGATGCCGATGCCGGGAATATAACGGCAGATGGCAGGAACGGTGTGCTCAGCATCGTTATCCCGCGCATCCGCCGTGTCTCCCCGGAGAAATTCGAGGTCAGGATCGGCAGGTGAACAGATAGATCATAGCAGAGACCGGAAGGATGCCCACTCCTCCCGGTCTTTCTTTTCCGTCAGTCTTTCATCATTTCCCTGCTTTCCGCTATACTTTCTGCAAGAGGTAGCTATGTACAGGATTGTCAGGAAGGAGCAGCTTTCGGAGGAAGTCTTCCTCATGGAGGTCGAGGCTCCCATGATAGCCCGTGAAAGAAAGGCGGGACAGTTTGTCATCGTTCAGAAAGGCGGTGACTTCAATGAGCGTATTCCACTGACGATCGCGGATGCCGATCCGGAGAAAGGAACGATCACGATCGTATTCCAGCGCGTCGGGGCATCCACGTTCCTTCTGGCAGAGCTTGAGGAAGGAGATGCGATCGAGAATGTGCTCGGGCCGCTCGGAACCCCAACCCATATAGAGAATTATGGCCGTGTTGTCTGTGTTGGTGGAGGCATCGGCGTTGCACCGCTTTATCCTATAGCAGAGGCTATGAAGGCTGCAGGCAATGACGTGCGTATCATCATCGGTGCGCGCAATCGCTCGCTCATCATCGAGGAGGACAGGATGAGAGCTCTCGATCCGTCTCTCACAATCGTCACAGATGATGGTTCCTATGGCGAGAAAGGCGTTGTCACGGCTCCCCTCGAGAGGATGCTGAAGGAGGGCGGTGTGCAGCATGTCGTCGCCATCGGTCCTGCCGTGATGATGAAGTTCTGCACGAAGACAGCAGAGGCCTATGGCGTGCCTGTGACAGTTTCCCTCAATTCGATAATGATCGATGGAACCGGTATGTGCGGCGGATGCCGCGTCGTCATCGGCGGCGAGACTAAGTTCGTCTGCGTCGATGGTCCTGAATTCGATGGACACCTTGTTGACTGGGACAATCTCATGATGAGGCAGCGCACATACAAGGCTGAGGAAAAGGAAGAGAATGACAGATGCCGCGGTGGAATCTGCGGAAAGCTGGGGCTGAAGAAATGAAAACACCTGAGATGATAGAGAAAGAGGCCAGAGAGATCCTCGCATCGCTTCCTGATAAGCTCACACCTCGCGACAGAGCTGCGATTCCTCATATCGATATGCCTGTGCAGGATCCCCATGAGAGGATCAGCAATATGTCTGAGGTTGCGCTCGGATACACTGAGGATGAGGCTCTTGCGGAGGCTTCCAGATGCCTTCAGTGCAAGAACAAGCCATGTGTTGCGGGCTGCCCGGTCGGGATAGATATACCGGCATTCATCCATAAGATCACGGAGAAGGATTACAGCGGAGCTCTTTCCGTGATCCAGGAGTCAAGCCTTCTGCCATCGATCTGCGGCAGGGTCTGCCCCCAGGAGAACCAGTGCCAGAAGTTCTGCACCGTCGGCAAGATGCTCAAGGATGTGGATCAGGCTGTAGGGATCGGACGCCTTGAGAGATTCGTTGCTGACCATGAAGCCGATAACGCTCCCGTGCCGGAGGTTGCTCCGGAGACGGGAAAGAAGGTTGCTGTCGTAGGTTCAGGCCCGGCTTCGATTGCATGTGCTGCGGATGTGCGCCGTGCCGGTCACAGCGTCACGGTATTCGAGGCCCTGCACAAGATGGGAGGAGTTCTCAGCTACGGCATTCCCGAGTTCAGGCTTCCCAAGCGTCTTGTGGATAAGGAGCTTTCGAAGCTTGAGGCTATGGGCATCGATTTCGAGCGCAATGTGCTTGTCGGCAGGACCCGCACGATAAAGGAACTCATGGAGGAGGATGGTTATGATGCCGTGTTCATCGGAACCGGTGCAGGGCTTCCGAAGTTCATGGGGATCCCAGGGGAGAATCTTGTCTCCGTCTTCTCTGCGAATGAGTACCTGACCAGATCGAATCTGATGAAGGCCTACGATACAGGTGAGTCTTTCACGCCGTATTTCCACGGTCATCGCGTTGCTGTCTTCGGCGGTGGCAATGTTGCTATGGATGCTGCCCGCACGGCGCTGCGGCTCGGTGCTGACACCGTTGATATCATCTACCGCAGATCGCGTGAGGAGATGCCTGCCAGGAAGGAGGAGATAGAGCATGCTGTCGAGGAGGGATGCAATCTCCGTCTGCTTTCACAGCCCGTGGAGATACTCGGTGATGAGAACGGGATCGTGAAAGGTGTCGTGATCAGGAAGTGCGAGCTCGGAGAGCCGGATGCTTCCGGACGCCGTTCGCCCGTGGAGATTCCCGGTTCGGATTACACCGTTGATTACGATACTGTCATAGTCTCCATCGGCAATGCCTCCAATCCGCTCATAAAGAAGACTACTCCTGAGATCGAGACGAACAGGAGGGGCAACTTCATTGTTGATGAGGAGACCTGCGAGACTTCCATGAAGGGTGTCTATGCCGGAGGAGATATCGTTCTTGGCGCAGCAACCGTCATCCTCGCCATGGGGCAGGGAAGGAAGGCTGCAGCAGCTATCAACAGGTATCTGAAGGAAGAGAAGTGAAGTACGGGCTGAAGGATGTATTCTGCATAGTCGGGGCTGAGGAGAAGTTCAGTGCCATCGATGAAGTCATCTCGAAATGCGCTATCTTTGACTCTCTCCCCGACAAGGAGCGCTTCATCCGCGCCGTACACAGGCGTGAGGAGGCCCAGTCCACCGGCATAGGGCATGGGGTGGCCATTGCCCACGGTAAGATATACCATCTGGAGAAGCCCTGCGTTGCGCTTGGGCTTTCGGAGCGTGGCATCATCTTCGATGACAGGTATCCGGATCCGGTGAAGCTCATATTCGTGATAGCTTCGTCACAGAACAGGAATTCGGATTATCTGCGCACCGTTTCCGCAATCCTCACATGGGTCCATGATCCGGAGTTCCGCAGCCTTCTTGTGGGTGAGAAATGGGATGATGAGCGTGTCGTTTCGTTTCTCTCGATGTTCCGTGACCAGGAATTCAGGGCTCAGTACTGAAGATCATATTGAGCTTCTGGTCGTGCTCCTGCGGTATGAATTCCGGGCAGCGTGATACGGAGAATGCAACGCCTGCGGTTATGAGGCGCTCCCTGTTTGCTGCTATGTATCTGTCGTAATATCCTCCGCCTCTCCCAAGCCTCGACAGCCCGCTGTATGCAATGAGCGGCACGAGCATCAGAGCGTTTCCGTAATCCTCCTCCATGTGCTCGGGTTCCAGAAAGCCCAGAGCCGAGCGATGAAGCCTGCCAGCCCTGGCAAAATGCATCCCGCTGCTATCTATGTATGGCAGAAGTATCCTGCTGTCCGAAAGGAGCGGTGAGATATCGGGTTCCGTCTGCAGCGGAGAGAATGCAAGCACAGTCTCAGCGTTCTGCCAGACTTCCGATGATCTTATCATTTCCGTCAGCAATGCTGACTCCTTTTCCTTCCATTCAAAGGAACGCAGCCTGCTGAGCATTTCCTTCCGAAGCTCGTTGTATCCCATAGCATCCTCAGAGTATAGCAGATTATCCATCCGGCTGATCCCGATAGACTAAGTTAATGATAATCATTATCATCAAGACAATGCATATTGTGCTGTCTATATGAATGTACGGCATATGCAGTGTCAGGAGTAGCAATGCATATAACCAAGCGCGATGGCCGCAGAGAGGCTTTCGACATTACGAAGATAGAGAATGCGATCAGGAAATCGCTGGACAGCACAGGGAAGGAATATCCTGGATCGCTGCCAGCTTCGCTTGCGGAGACTGTTGCCTCCTCGCTCTCCCGCGACAAGGAGTGGAGCGTTGAGGAGATACAGGACGCGGCAGAGAAGACGCTTATGGCAGCTGGCGAGTTCGAAGCAGCGAAGAATTACATCCTCTTCCGCAGCAGGCGCACCGAGCTGAGGAAGGAGAGACAGCGTATCCTGGAGCATTATCCTGATAGTTCGATAGAGTCCGTTCTGTCAGGAATACAGAAGGATTATCCCGATGAGAAATACTCCCTCTCCATACTTGCGGATAAGTATATCTCCTTCTCCCGCTCTGGCATGGGAGAGGAAGAGGAGGAGAATGCGCTTGTCCGTGCGGCTGTAGAGCTGACATCGCCGCAGTCGCCATCCTGGGAATTCATCGCTGCCAGATTCCTTCTCTTCTCATTCCGCGCGAAGCTGGAGAAGACTCTCTCTGACCGTGGTCTCAGACGCTTCTCCGATAAAGTCGCATACCTCGCCGATGAAGGTCTTTATGGTGCGTACATCAGGGAATCATACAGCGCTGCGGAGCTTGATGAAGCCGCTTCGTTCATAGATGAGTCGAGGAACAATCTCTTCACGTATTCCGGCCTCGACCTCCTTATAAGGCGTTATGTGATCCATTCGCGCAGCCATGAGCCCCTTGAGACGCCGCAGGAGATGTATCTCGGCATTGCGCTGCATCTCGCCATGCCGGAGAAGCACGGCAGGATGAAGTGGGTGAAGGCCTTCTATGATATGCTCTCCCGGATGGAAGTCACGATGGCGACTCCGACGCTTGCGAATGCCAGGAAGCCCATTCATCAGCTTTCATCATGCTTCATAGATACCGTCCCGGATTCACTATCCGGAATCTACCGTTCCCTCGATAACTTCGCCAAGGTCTCCAAGTTCGGAGGAGGCATGGGGATGTATTTCGGGAAGGTCCGGGCCAACGGATCCACCATAAGGGGCTTTGAAGGCGCTGCAGGCGGTATCATCAGGTGGATACGCCTCGTGAACGATACTGCTGTAGCCGTGGACCAGCTTGGCGTCAGGGCTGGAGCTGTCGCGGTATATCTCGACGTATGGCACCGCGATCTCCTGGAGTTCCTGAATCTGCGCACGAACAACGGCGATGACAGGATGAAGGCCCATGATGTATTCCCGGCGGTCTGCTATCCGGATTATTTCTGGAAGCTCTGTTCGGAGAGCCTTGATCAGATGTGGTACATGATGTGTCCCCATGAGATATGGACAGTCAAAGGCTATCATCTCGAGGATTTCTACGGCGATGAGTGGACCGAGCGCTATCTCGACTGCGTCCGCGACAGCCGCATCAGGAAGAGATCGGTCCTGCTCAAGGATCTCGTACGCCTGATTCTCAAGAGCGCTGTAGAGACAGGTACTCCTTTTGTATTCAACCGTGATGAAATGAACAGGATGAATCCCAACAAGCACTGCGGTATGATCTATTCCTCGAATCTCTGCACTGAGATAGCGCAGAATATGTCCGGAATCGAGGAGGTCTCAATAACCACGGAGACAGAGGATGGGGATACAGTCGTCGTGACGAAGACTAAGCCCGGCGACTTCGTTGTCTGCAATCTTGCCTCGATCTGCCTTGGGAACGTACCTGTCCGCGATAAGGAGAAGCTCTCGTCTCTCGTGAGGACTGTCGTGCGTGCCCTCGATAACGTCATAACGCTCAATTTCTATCCTGTGCCATATGCCGGGCTTACAAACAGCGCATACCGCTCGATAGGACTCGGAGTATCCGGCTACCATCATATGCTGGCGAAGAATGGTATCAGATGGGAGAGCGAAGAGCATCTGGAGTTCGCCGATGAGGTATTCGAGACGATAAGCTATGCTGCCATCGAAGCTTCTGCCGATCTTGCGGCAGAGAAGGGCGCTTACAGCCATTTCCGCGGAAGCGAATGGGATACAGGGGAGTTCTTCACGAGAAGAGGATACTCCTCGCCGGAGTGGGAGCGGCTCAGGAAGAAGGTCCATGAGAAAGGCATGCGGAATGCCTATCTGCTTGCGATTGCCCCGACGTCATCAACATCCATCATCTCCGGAACGACTGCAGGTGTCGACCCGGTCATGAAGCGCTTCTTCTATGAGGAGAAGAAAGGGAGCATGCTGCCACGCACTGCTCCTGAGCTTTCCGGAAAGACCTGGTGGTACTATAAAGCCGCCCATGAGATCGACCAGTCATGGTCCGTGCGTGCTGCAGGCATCAGGCAGAGGCATATTGACCAGGCACAGAGCGTCAATCTCTACATCACGAATGACTATACGATGAGGGAGGTCCTGAATCTCCTGATACTCGCATGGAAATGCCATGTGAAGACACTTTACTATATGCGCTCCAGAAGCCTTGAGGTCGAGGAGTGCGAGAGCTGCTCAAGCTGAGGAGGCACGATGGAAGAGCTCAGAAGGAAGCCTCTTTTCAATCCTGATGGTGATATCGAGGTCGAGAAGAGGCGTATGGTTGGAGGCAATACCACCAATCTCAATGATTTCAATAATATGAAGTATGGCTGGGTATCGGGATGGTACAGGCAGGCAATGAACAACTTCTGGATCCCTGAGGAGATCAATCTTGCCCAGGATCTCAAGGATTACCATCGCCTGCTTCCGGCGGAGAGGACAGCTTATGACAAGATTCTCTCTTTCCTTGTCTTCCTCGATAGCCTGCAGACGGCGAACCTGCCGAATGTGACTGAGTACATCACGGCCAATGAAGTCGGGCTCTGCCTGCATATCCAGACATTCCAGGAGTGCATCCACAGCCAGGCATACTCATATATGCTCGATACGATCTGCTCTCCTGATGAGCGTGACAGCATCCTCTTCCAGTGGAAGACCGATGAGCACCTCTTGAGGAGAAACACCTTCATCGGCAGCTGCTACAACGATTTCGTCGAGCACAGGGACCTGCATCATCTCATGAAGGTCCTCATCGCGAATTATATACTCGAGGGGATCTACTTCTATTCCGGTTTCATGTTCTTCTATAATCTCTCACGCAGCGGGAAGATGCCTGGATCCGCTCAGGAGATCAGATACATAAACCGTGATGAGAACACCCATCTGTGGCTCTTCAGGAACATCATCCTCGAGCTGAAGAAGGAAGAGCCCGGACTCTTCCAGCCGGAGCTGGTGGATGAGTACAGGGAGATGATGGCCGAAGGCGTCAGGCAGGAGGCCGCATGGGGTGAATATGTCATCGGTGATGAGATCCCGGGACTTACGAGGAAGATGGTCTCCGATTACATCCATTACCTCGGCAACCTCCGCTGGAGGAATCTTGGATTCGATGAGCTCTATCCTGGTTTCCAGGATGAGCCAGAGGATATGGCGTGGGTTTCGCAGTACTCCAATGCGAATATGGTCAAGACGGACTTCTTTGAGGCAAGGAGTACCGCCTATGCAAAGTCGACAGCGCTTGTAGATGACCTCTGATTCCGTTATTCTTGCCCGCGCATAAGAAAAGCTGGACGTTCTGTCCAGCTTTTCGCTTTCCTTTTCTCAGGCTTTCGCCGCTTCCTCGAACTCATGCTGTATCGTTTCATCCGGTTCTCCAGAGATAAGCGATACCACGACAATGAAAGCAGAGGAGATGATGAATGCCGGCAGAAGCTCATAGATTCCCCAGATTCCTCCCATCGGCTTTATGAGGAAGTTCCAGATGAAAACCATCGCGCCTCCTGAGAGCATGCCCGCGATCGCTCCGCTCCTCGTTGTCCTCTTCCAGAAGAGGGAGAAGAGCATGAGAGGTCCGAATGTAGCGCCGAAGCCTGCCCATGCGAAGCTGACGATCGTGAAGATCACGCTGTTCTCATCCATTGCGATGATGGCACCCAGGAATGCGATGATCAGGAGGGCAGCGCGCCCGACGTGCATGATTTCCTTGTCAGTCGCTTCCTTGTGGAAGACCCTCTGCCAGAGATTCTTCGAGAATGCCGAAGCTGCAATGAGGAGGTATGAATCCGAGCTTGATATCGTTGCGGCCAGGATTCCTGCGCTGACAAGTCCCGCGAAGAGCGGGTGCATCAGGATCGAGGCGAGATATGAGAAGATATTCTCAGCATCGGAGTTGGTGAGGAACTGTGCAGGTACATATGCTCTGCCGATGAATCCGATCATTATTGCCGCAAAGAGGGATATGACGACCCAGACCGTTGCGATGCGGCGGCTCTTCGTGAGTTCATCCTTGTGCCTGATCGCCATGAATCTCAGCAGTACCTGTGGCATTCCGAAGTAGCCAAGGCCCCAG
>CALXKY010000033.1 GCA_944389055.1 uncultured Spirochaetaceae bacterium
ATAACGCTGAAGGACATAAGCGGCAGAACAAGCCTGTCTCGACCATCAATCTACAACTACTTCAGTTCGAAGGAGGAGATATTCCTTGCTCTTCTGAAGCGTGAGTTCACAAGATGGAACTCCGATCTTGAGCAGATACTGGCCGAAGCTTCAGATGCTGCAGGCTTTGCAGGAATGCTTGCAGCATCGCTTGGGAAGCGGACGCTGATGCTGAAGATCCAATGCATGAATCTCTATGAGATAGAGGAACACAGCAGCGACAGCTCCCTTACAAGCTTCAAGCAGGAATATTCGCGGTCGAGAACGCTTGTGGGCAGCATCCTCGGAAAGCTCTTCCCGGAAATGCCGGAAGAAGACAGGAACGGGTTCATCTTCGAGTTCTTCCCCTTCATGTATGGAATCTACCCATATGCTTATCCGACAGAAAAGCAGCAGAAGGCAATGGAAGCTGCCGGAATGGAAATCCGGAGGATATCGATTGAAGCCATCACGGAGAAATTCATCCTGGATATTCTTGGAAGGAGGTGATTATATGGATAAGCTCATCGCATATTTCTCAGCAAGCGGTGTCACGGAAAGAGCAGCCAGGGATCTTGCATCCGCAGCGGGTGCAGCGCTGTACCGCATCGAGCCGGAAAAGCCATATACAGCGGCGGATCTCGACTGGACTGACAGAATGAGCCGGAGCTCAGAAGAGATGAAAGACCCATCTGCCAGACCTGCCATCAAGGGCGCATGCCCTGATCTCTCCAGCTACGGGATCATATACATAGGATTCCCTATCTGGTGGGGAGTGGCACCGAGGATCATCAATACATTCATAGAGAGCTGCGACCTCAAAGGGAAGAGAATCGTCATTTTCGCGACATCCGGAGGCAGCCCTCTTTCCCATGCAGTCATGGATCTCGCCAGAAAATATCCTGACCTGCATTTCGAGGAGGGGAAGCTCCTCAATGGTAAGGTTGCATCAGACATCATCTGAGGAGAAACCAGCGAGTATACATGCAAACGAACGCATCCCTCACATGTATCGGAGTGCAGCGGGAAAGCATAGAACAATGAGAGAAGGAGGCACTGAATGAAATCGAAAGTCTATTTCACAAGGGAACTGACACCGGAGAAGGTTGTTGAGGCATACCACAAGCTCGGAATATCGCTTCCTGAGAAAACCGCGGTGAAGATCCATTCCGGAGAGAAAGGCAACCAGAATTACCTTCACCCTGAATTCTGGAAGCCGATGGTGGATGAAGTGCATGGCACTATCGTTGAATGCAATACCGCATATGGCGATGCCGCGGGAGGCGTCAGGGACAATACGGAGTCACACCTGAAGCTTCTGGAGGAACATGGCTGGACGGAATACTTCGATACTGACCTCATGGATGCAGAAGGACCCGATGTCATCTGGCCGATCGAAGGCGGGAAGATCCTCAGGGAGAACCATGTCGGCAAGAACATCCTGAACTACAGCTCGATGCTCGTCCTCGCGCACTTCAAGGGACATCCGATGGGTGGATACGGCGGAGCTCTCAAACAGCTCTCAATCGGCTGCGCAAGCCGTGCCGGAAAGGCGCTCATCCATTCTGCCGGGAAAACAGATGACAGGTTCGAGACCTGGAAGGAACATGCGAGCAAGATAGAGTTCCCGGAGGCTATGGCGGATGCCGCGAAGAGCGTCGTTGACCATTTCAGCGGCAGGATCGCATTCATAAACGTGATGAAGAATCTCTCCGTCGATTGCGATTGCTGCATGGTCGCGGAGGATCCATGCATGAAGGATATCGGCATACTGGCTTCTCTCGACCCTGTTGCAATCGATCAGGCATGCATCGATCTCGTGATGAATTCAGACGACCCCGGACGCGAGCACTTCATGGAGCGCGTCACAAGCAGGAATGGAATCCACACGATTGAGGCGGCAGCGGAAATCGGCGTAGGATCAAGGGAATACGAACTCATCGAATTCTGACGCTGCTTCCCGAGAAGCATTCACCAAAGATCTCAGGCTGATTCACGTATAATGAGCTCCGTATCAAGCTTTATTGAACCGAGGCTGCAGCCTGGATCGGCTATCATCCTTATCATCATCTCGGCGCTGAGCGCTCCCATCTGCGATACAGGCTGCCTTACAGTGGAAATCGATGGCGTGACCATGCGGCAGACAGGCTGATCATCGAACCCGATCACGGCAAGATCATCAGGCACTGTGACCCCGGAATCACTGGCAGCATGTATCGCAAGAGCCGCAAGCATATCCGAAATGCAGAAGATGGCATCAGGAGGTTCCGGAAGATCAAGAAGCTTTCTCACGGCAACATAAGCCATATCGAGATCCATATGCGACCCGATGAAGGCGGAATACTCCGGCCTCAGCTGATACCGCTTCAAGAAGCGCCTTACGATAGCCGGAGTAACGGTCACCGGAATACATATAAGAGGAAGGTCCGTTGAGCATGGCGATGCGCCTGCGGCCGGATGAGAGCAGGTAACGCACCGCGCTGTACGCAGCCCCTGCGTTATCTATGATGACATAAGGCACATCTGAACCCTCTGCTGATTCGCTGCACATGACAGCGGGAACAGCACGTCCTATACGCGCGATTCCCTCACTGGTCATGGCATTGGCGATGATGGTTCCTGCAGCCTTTGTGGTGATGAGCATGGACAGGAAACGATCCATGGAGGATGAAGAGGAAAGATCGCTCTCGTTCTCAAGCAGGATATATCCGCCGCTTTCCGCCCTCTTCCTGGCAGCTTCGATGATCGGCAGATAGAACGGATTCGAAGGCGATGGGACATTGAAGATGATCACGCGGCCCTCGCTCTGCGGCACAAGCCCATAATCGGCAGGGTCCCCGCCCAGCGAGAAGACAGCATCTATGACCCTGGTGCGCATTGCGTGTGATGAATCCTCCGGATTGCTGATCACACGGGAGACTGTGGATATCGAAATCCCGGCTTCTTCCGCGATATTGCGGTAAGCGATACGTTTCCGCATTCCCTACTTTCTGGTTGATTCCCTGATTATCAGCTCAGTACCGAGATAAGTGGACCGGAGAGGCTCATCCTTATCCTCGATCATCCTTATGACCATCTCAGCCGCAAGCGCGCCAAGCTGCGCAACAGGCTGCTTTATCGTCGTGATGCTGGGATTCATCATCTCCGATATCGAGATATTGTCGAAGCCTACGACTGAGATATCCTCAGGCACCCGGCAGCCTCTTCTGATCGCGGCATGTATAGCAGCTGAAGCAAGCATATCGGAGATGCAGAAGAAGGCATCTGGCGGTTCCGCAAGATTGAGCATGTGCATGACTGCGGCCCCGGCAACCTCGAAATCCATATCGGAACCGATTTCCGCGATATAATCGCTCCTGTATCTGATGCCCTCTTCCTCGAGCACCCGCTTATATCCCTCGAGCCTGTTCCTGGCATATTTGAATGACATGGGCCCATTTATCATGGCAATGCGCCTGTGGCCGAGCGACACGATATACCTCACCGCATTGTAGGCAGCGGCTTCATCGTCCACGGATACGAAAGGCACCCCGGAATCGGGCACGGCCTCACAGCAGGTCACGACAGGAAGCGAAGCGCTTATCCTCTGCAGGGATTCCTTTGTCATTGCATTCGCTATTATGGTTCCGCATGCTTTCATGCGGGACAGAAGCAGAAGGAACTGATCAACGCCAGCGGAGGAGAAATCAGCCTCGTTTATGAGAAGGATATACCCCCTGCTCTCAGCGATCTTCCGCGCGGCTTCGATGATCGGTGAATAGAACTGGTTGCGGAGCGTCGGCACATTGAAGATGATCAGGCGGTCAGCAGGATCGGGAAGAAGCCCATAAGCAGCAGGATCGAGGCCCATAGAGACAATGGCATCGATGACTTTGCCGCGTGTGCCTGGAGCCACGATGTCGGGCGTATTGAATACACGGGATATCGTGGCTATCGATATACCAGTAGCCCTGCTGAGTTCCTGATATGTGAACTTCTTCATAACTCAGAGATTTTCCAGTATTTTCAGTTCTTCGACAATATCCTGATACGGGATAAGAGGCCTTTCCTCTGCTGAAGACAGATACGAATAGATTGCGGAGAGTTCCTCGTAATACCATCCTGTAGGCGGCACATTGATACCGGTGCTGACAATCCTGTCATAATGCGTATCGAGCACAGAAGGCTCGCCGCCATCGGGAAAAGCCATGACACGATTGCCGTCATACTGAAGGACACCATGCTCGAAGATAACCCTCCAGGAGGCGGAGAACGGCACAGAAGCTCTCAGCCAGGCAGCTTCCGCATTCACCGAGAAGCCATCGTATCCATATGAGACATGGAAATACTCATCGACGCTGCTTTCCCTGCTGCGTCTCTTGTAGCTTGTGACAGATGCCGGCTTCCCGAAGAGGGCGAAGATCATATCAAGGTCATGTATATGGAGATCGAATGGAACCGCACCGCTTCTCGACCTGTCAAGGAGCCACCCGTTGCTCCACAGCGGCATGCTTGAGATACGCGAGAACGAGGCATCGAGGACAGCACCATAGCGGCAATCTGCGACAGCCTCCCTCAGCACGCGGAATTCCTTCGTGAACCGCATCACATGTGCCGGCACGATGCGTGCTCCCGCAGCCTCTGCAGCGCTGAAGATCTCCTCCGCATCCCGGCTGGAAAGGGCCAGAGGCTTCTCTGCGATTATGCTCACCGCTCCCGCGGCTATCGCTTCCATTATATGGTCCCTGTGCAGGAACGTAGGTGTCGTTATATCCACGGCATCGATACCAGGAAGCGCAGCGAGAGCATCGCTGATGGAGGAGAAGAACGGAAGTGAATGGCTTTCCGCTTCCGCCCTGTCCTTCTCTCCTGATCCTACGGCAGCGCAGATATTCACACCCGGGATGAGCACGGAATTCGCATAATGGACACGCCCCATCCCACCGAAACCGCAGAGAAGCACATTCATAGCTCGAATCCCTGCGCCTCAAGATAGCGCGCGCTCTTCCGCATCGCGGCATTGACCTCTTCAAGGCTTCCGGCTCCGCGCTCAGTGAACTCGGTCTCAACAGAAAGCATCGATGGGTTGTTCCTTTCGTCAAGGAGATGGAAGATCGAGGGGAAATCAACATAGCCCTCGCCAAGTGCCGGGAAGTTCCACTCCCTGCGCCCGCCCGCCTTATCCTTGATATGCAGGTAGCCCACTGAATCGATAGCGCTCTCAAGATCCTCCGTGCCCCTGACATCGCCGTAGAATATGGCATTGGCCGTGTCATAGCAGATCCTTACACGCTCGGAACCGACCATATCCGTGATGGTCTTCAGGCGCGCTGCAGTGCCATGCTCGCCATGCGTTTCAAGAACGAGCGTCATGCCGAGATCCTCGAGAAGAGGCAGCAGCGTGCGTATATTGGAAGCGACTCCGGCGTCCCCGAGCTTCTCCCTGTCTGCGATATGGGCTTCGCCAACGCTTGATACGATGATAGAAGCACCGAAGAATGAGGCCAGCCTGATATTATCCCTGAAATCAGAGAGCCGCTCCGGATCCATCAGATTCGAATGCCCGCTGACGGAGGGAACCGAGAGCCCGAGGCTCCTGAGCGCATCCTTTATCCTCAGCAGCTCTGAGAACGGAAGGGAGGGGACAATGTGCTCTGTCCAGCCGCGTGTGCATGTGAGCTCCACATTCCTGAACCCTGCTGCAGCGATGCCTTCGAGTGCTTCGTAGACTGAATAACCATGGTAGCAATTTGAATTGGCTATTATCGTACGCTTCATGGCATGAAATTCCTCAGATAGCCATAGACCTGGCGGAGCGAGCTGATCACATCCTCGCGGCTTCCCTCATAAGCCTTGTCCTCGATCTCGGCAACAGCATACCCGCTGTATCCTATATCCGTGAGTGCAGAGATGAAGGCACCCCAGTCCACATCACCGAGTCCGGGAAGCTTCGGAGTCATGTAATCGAGGGGATAAGCCAGCACACCAGCATCTCCAAGCTTATCCTTCTTCAGCTTTATGTCCTTGAAATGGATATGGAACATCCTGTCCCTGAAATCATAGATGGCCTTGATGTAATCCAGCTGCTGCCATACGAAATGGCTCGGGTCGAAATTGATGCCGAGATTGTCGTATGGAAGGACATCGAAGACCCTCTCCCAGATCACGGGTGAATAGAAGAGATTCTGTCCGCCAGGCCACTGGTCAGGCCCGAAAAGCATTGGGCAGTTCTCGATTGCGATCCTTACGCCCTTCTCCTTCGCATGGTCGAGAATCTCCGGCCATACTTCCTTCACGATGCTGAGATTCGCTTCGACAGTCTTCGTCTGATCACGGCCAATGAATGTCGTTACCATATTGACGCCGAGGAGCGACGAGGCATCGATCAGGGAATGTATATGCTTTATGGCTGCCGCTCTCTTCTCCAGATCCGGATCCAGGGTGTTGGGGTAATACGCGAGAGAGGAGATCCTGACATCATGGGCAGCAGCATACTGAAGGATATCCTCCGCTTCTGCTTTTCCGAGATTCTCCGTATCGATATGGCTCGTACCGGCATAGCGCCTCTCACCCTTGCCCTTTGGCCAGCATGCCACCTCAACGCACTTGTATCCTATTCCAGATACGGTATCGATCATCTCCTTGTAATCCCATTCCTCGAGAATGGCTGAAAGCAATCCGAATGTCATCATATCCTCACCTCCCTCCTTGTCCTGCTGCTCTCGATAGCACCGAATACTGCCTTCATCGCGGGAAGCACGGAAGCGGCAGAGATCTCCGCCCATCCCCGGTCCAGCGAGAGAAGGAATTCATCGATGACGCCGGATGATGTCTGGGCATCATTCGTCTGCATCCTGTCGATATCATAATAGATATGGCTGCCGTCCTTTAATGTGATCGAGATGGAATGGCCGGACGGACCATATATGACCATAATGCCATCCGTCCCGTATATTGTGGTGGAGTTATCCTCTTCACCGTAATATGTCCAGCTGGCAGTCATGGTGCCCACAGCCCCGCTCTTCATCGTGTAGATGCAGATGGCATTGTCATCGACTCCGATGAGGTTTCCTTCTGCATCCTTCTTGTCGAGCGTGGTGACGGAAGCACTGACCGACACGACCTCGTCATCGAGAAGGAAGTCAATCAGATCGGTCTTATGGATGCCCAGATCCGCCATCGCCCCCATGCATGCCCTGGATTTGTCGAAGAACCAGGTATTCTTTCCAGGATCAATGGACCAGGTTTCCGGACCGCCATGGCCGAAAATGGTGCGGAATGAAAGAACCTTCCCTATATCACCCCGCCTGATGATATCCCGGGCCATCCTGTGCGTCCCGTTGAGGCGCTGGTTCTGTCCTATCATCAGGACCTTCCCGCTTCTGGCTGCAGCTTCGGTCATCGCCTCAGCCTCGGCAAGGCTGACCGCCATCGGCTTCTCGCAGAGAACAGGTATGCCCTTCTCCAGTGCCTTGATGGTTATCTCAGCATGCGTCGCATTCGACGTGCAGACGGAAACGGCATCGACGCCTGAATCCAGCAGCTCATCAACGCTGTGATACGCCTTCCCATGATACCTTGCTGCCAGTTCCTCCGCCCTGGCGGCATTGAGATCATAGAATGCAGCCAGCTCCGCCTTGCCTGAAGCGATATACTCGGGAATATGCCTTACCTGGGCTATCTTCCCGCAGCCGATGATTCCTATCCTATACATCAGTTCTTCTCCTTCTTCTGCAGCAGGACCGCACCAATGACGATGACACCCTTGAAAGCCTCCCTGAGGAACGGCGGAACGCCGATGAGATTGAGGAGGTTGTTCATGACAGCGATTATGAGGACACCGAGGACGGTACCTCCGATGCTGCCCCGGCCGCCCGACATGCTCGTGCCGCCTACGATTACAGCTGCGATGGCATCCATCTCATAGCCGCTTCCAGCATTGGCGAAATCCATGGCTCCGATGCGCGATACCTGCAGGACGGAAGCCACGCCGACAAGCAGTCCCATGATCGCATAGACCATACGCTTGACGCGGTTCACGTTTATTCCCGAAAGCTTCGAAGCCCTTTCATTCGAGCCGACCGCGAAGACATGGCGGCCGAATGCCGTATGCTTGGAAACCCAGTACATTATGAAAGCGATTATCAGCCAGTATATGATGGGCATGAACATCTGCCTTCCGATCGCAAGATTCGCGATCTTCGTGAACGGCATGGGAACGGAAGGATTGATCGTCTGCATGCACTGCTGGGTGACGGAGCGGCATATCTTCATCATGCCGAGAGTGGCAATGAACGGAGGTATGCGGCCGACTGTTATCAGCACGCCGGTGAATTCACCGAGAATGATGCCGGCCAGGCGCCCAGGGGGTGTTCCTATGATGGAGGCAGGCGCACCGGTAATGCCGCGCGCCGCGAGGATGCCGGGAGGCGCCCCATCGAAGAACAGCATTATGATCGCGCCGATCGCGACAAGAGTGGAACCGACGGCAAGGTCGATGCCTCCGGTGATGATGACGAATGTCATTCCCAGCGCGATTATGCCGATGGTCGCGTTATTGCGCAGGATATTGATCCAGTTCCTCAGATACTTCGAGAGCCAGTCCCCGAACGAAGCCTGGTCGAATCCGAGCGCTATTGTCTGCAGAACCGCCATGAGAAGAAGCGCGCAAGCTGTGCTGAAGAGCGGATGCTCCGTCCACATCTTCCTGAACCATTCCACGAAATTGAATCCCTTCTTTGTATCTTCCATCAGATTGCCGCTCCTGTTGCCCATCTCATGATTTCATGCTCATTCAGATCATCTCCTTCGAGCTCGGTGAGTATCCTGCCATGATACATCACATAGCATCGCGATGATGTCCGGACTATCTCATGCGCCTCCGAGGAGAGAACGATCACTGAAACCCCCTCGTCCGCAAGACGTGAGATTATCGCGTAGATCTCCTCCTTCGCCCCCACATCGACACCCTGCGTCGGGTTGTCAAGGATGAGGATCTCAGGCCCGGCGCTCAGCCATTTCGCAAGCACGACCTTCTGCTGATTTCCTCCCGAAAGACTCGTGATAGGGTCTGTTTCAGCCCCCATCTTGATGGAGAGATCAGCTTGCTCCTTCCGGAAATCCTCCTCGATCCGTCTTATATCGAGGGCTATGCCTTTCTTCCGGCTCTTCATCGTGACAAGCGATCCATTCTCAATGATATCAAGATCCTTGACGATGCCATTCTCCTTGCGGTTCCTGGGCACGTATCCTATCCCATGCTCAATGGCTTCCCATGGATTATTGATCGATACAGGCTTCCCATCGATCTCAATCGTGCCGGTGTGCTGCGTTCCAGCGCCGAATACCGAAAGGAAGAGCTCGCTCCTCCCATCTCCGAGAAGGCCTGTGAAACCAACGACCTCACCGCTTCTGACAGAGAAGGATATATCGCTGAAGTTCCTGCCATCGGAAAGGCCGGATGCAGACAGGACGATATCGCCGCATGCATGGCTGGCGCGCTTTTCCTCTATGACGTCGTGGCCGACCATCATCTTCGCAAGCATGTCGGCAGTGACAGAGCCGATGCTGCCGGACGAAACCATATGCCCGTCCCTGAGAACTGTGTAGCTGTCGCATATCTCCATGACTTCATTGAGCTTATGCGAGATGAAGATGATGCCCACGCCTGCAGCTTTCAGCGAGCGCATGAAGCTGAATACGCGATCTATCTCGGTTTCCGTGAGACTGGTCGTCGGCTCATCCATGATGACGATGCGGGCATCCATCAGCATTGCCCTTGATATCTCGACAATCTGCTTATAGGAAGCATCCAGCGTGCGTACCATGGCCTCGGGATCAAGGGAGATTCCCATCTGCGAGAATATCTCCTCCGTCCTCCCTATCATGGTCTTCTTGTCAAGGATGCCCCATTTGCTCCTGATTTCCCTTCCTATGAACAGATTCTCGTATATAGCAAGATCATTTATGAGATTGAGCTCCTGGTGAATGAATGCGATTCCTGCATCCAGGGATTCCCTGGGACTGGAGAATGAAACGGCGCTTCCGTCTATCTCTATGGAGCCGCTATCAGCTGGCAGGACGCCGCCAAGGATATTCATCAGAGTGCTTTTTCCAGCTCCGTTCTCACCCAGCAGGGCGACGATCTCCCCGCTCCCGAGAAAGAACGAGACATCGTCAAGTACCAGGTTCGCACCGAAGGACTTGGAAATACCTGTCATTCTAAGATTCATTTGCTGCCCTTGAGAACATGCCCAGCCATCGGCCGGGCATGCTTTTCGGTTTATAGATCAGTACGGTGATGAAGGATCGATGAAATCCTGATAGTTCGTCCTGTCAACGACCGTCGTCGGGATGATCATGACCTGCTCGACATCCTTTCCATCGAGGATATCCACTGCCATGACAACGGCTTCCTCAACCATCTCAGGGCTGTAGAGAGCAGACTCTACCCAGATATCATCATACTCAGGCATCATATTGAAGTATTCCTGGCATCCGCCACCGCCTGTGATGACCTTGATATCGGTCCTGCCAGCTTCCCTTATAGCCTGGAGAGCGCCGATGGAAGTCTCGTCATCCATGCTGTAGACAGCATCGATATGATCATTCGCGACAAGGATATCAGCCATATCGGCAAGTCCGGCTTCCCTTGTGAACTGGGTTGCGTATGTGATGGTTTCCATGTCAGGCGCGATTTCTGCAAGCGTATCGAGGAAACCAGCCTTCCTGAGCTCTGCAACGGATCCAGAGGTCGGGACATCGAGGATGACGACGGTTCCTTCCGGACCGATCTTGTCGACGATGTACTTTGCGCCCTCTTCGCCCATGTTGTAGTTGTCACCGGAAACACGGTATACACCTTCAGCTGCGATCTCAATATCGAAGTTCACGACAACGACACCCATGTTGATCGCGTTCTGGATCGGCACTTCCATACCTGTCCACTGCGGGAATGCGACAATAGCCTCTGCACCCCAGAGAATGAGGTCATCAAGCTGTGTTGTCATTTCATCAGAGTTGCTGGATGTGTAGATCATATAGTCCACTATTCCCTGAGCCTCAAGTTCCTGGCATTTCTGCTCTGCATAGTATGCGACACCGGCAGACCAGCCGTGCGTTACGGCAGGAGCGAGAATACCGATCTTATGGGGTGCAGCGAAAAGGGATGCACCGATAACGAGGAAAGCGACAAGCAGTACTAAAACTTTCTTCTTCATAACAACAGAACCTCCTATTGTTCTAAATAGGATTTTCCCCCGACTTAATGGACAAGTCAAACTTTTTTGAAAAATTTTTTCTCAGTGCTTCATCGCTTCCTGCCAAATTTGAGGATTATTGTTTTTATTTTCTTTTATATAAAGCAGTAACAAGAAAATCGAAAGTGCCTTATTTTTTCATTTTTATGAAAATCTCACTGAAAAGAGGGGGAATACCCCCCTCCTTCCTTCATACTGCACCATACTTTAACAGAAGCTTCTCTATATCGCTGCCCTCGATTCTCCTCAGGGCCTCCTTCATTGCCAGCTTTTCCTTCAGACCCAGATCCATCTCGGTGAGCTTCTTCCCGTCACGGAGGGATACGGCTGCGTTCAGGAGATCCCTCACGTCATACATGCTGCCCCATACCTCGGGAACGCCTCTGTCCACATCCATCAGCGTATATACAGCTTCCATCGCAGTCCTGATCGAATACTCGGTGGTGAAGATCGTATCACGCTCGGTTTCGGCGAACTGGCCGATGAACGCGAAATTCACAGTTCCGGAGGGAACGACATACGGACGGTCTCCTGCCGAGCGCGGCATGAAGAATGCCGTGATGTATGGCATCATGCATGGAATCGTTATGCAGCTGTGCTCCGCAAGCTCAGGGATATCGCACTCAGGCACTCCGATATGATACAGCCATTCGGAGGCTATCTCCTTTCCCGTGCAGTCACGCATCGGCTTCCTGATGTAATCGCCTTCCGTGAACGGGAAGAGACCGTAGATCCATCCGACGAGCTCATTCTTCTGCTGTGCCCTGAACTGTGGCTGACGGTTGAATGTCCAGCTGAGAAGCCATGATGAATCCCTGGCTGTGACGATGCCGCCGGTGACGACCTTTCCCGTGTATGGGCTGCGCTTCGTGATTCTCTCGATATAGGGAACTACCCTGTCATCAGTAAGTGTCACGGTCGCACTCATCCATGATGTCTTTTCCGGATCGGAGCAGAACTTCTCCGGATGGCCGAAATCATCCGACTGGGCTGCGATACGCTTCCACAGATCCCATCCGCCACCCTCGCTGAGCGCAGGATTGTATGGAGCTGGTGAATCCTGGCTTCCGAGCGTGCTGTTCTCCACGCATCCGCCCGGTGTGATGAAGAGAAGGTCATCATCCGAAAGGCAGATGGTCTTCTCGCCATCTTTTCCGAGCACTGTGATGGAACTTGCCTTCTTCCTGTCTCCTGCGATGGAGAACCTGACGTCCGTGACCTTCGTCTCCGTGATGATATCAACGCCATGGGCTTCAAGATATCCCTGCAGAGGCAGGATCATCGACTCGTACTGGTTGTACTTCGTGAACCTGAGAGCTGTGAAATCGGGAAGGCCATCGATATGGTGGATGTACCGCCTTATATAGATTTTCATCTCCAATGCGGAATGCCAGTTCTCGAATGCGAACATAGTGCGCCAGTAAAGCCAGAAATTGCTGTGCAGGACCTCATCGGAGAACACATCCTCGATTGTCTTGTCATAGAGATCCTCATCAGGCGTGAAGAACAGCTTCATAATCTCCAGCTGCGCTTTATCGGAAAGGGCGAACTTCCTGTCAGTCCGGCCATCCTTTCCCCTATCCATCGTCGCTCTCATCAGGGAGAAGTTCGGATCATCCTTGTTGAGATAGTAATACTCATCAAGCACGCTCATGCCCTCATTCTCGATCGAGGGAACAGAACGGTAGAGATCCCACATGCATTCGAAATGGTCATCCATCTCCCTGCCGCCGCGCATGACATACCCAAGTCCATCATAATGCCAGCCATCGCAGGCTCCTCCGAGAACAGGATCCTTCTCGATGATGTGGATGCGGCTGCCATCGACATAAGCGTCGCGGACAAGGAAAGCAGCTGCGGAAAGCGCAGCAAGCCCCGATCCGATGATATATGCAGATTTTCTGTCTGCACCCGCAGGCTTCCTCGGTCTCACGAAAGCCTCATAGTTTCCGCTTGAATGATACATAAGCTCATTCCTCCTATGCGGAAGCTACAAGCATCGGAAGGTGCAGTGCACTTACA
Source organism: uncultured Spirochaetaceae bacterium (assembly GCA_944389055.1). Lineage (GTDB taxonomy): Bacteria > Spirochaetota > Spirochaetia > Sphaerochaetales > Sphaerochaetaceae > Ornithospirochaeta. Next base: position 13,278 of record CALXKY010000033.1, read on the forward strand.
GAACAGGCTTCATGTCAGCAAATCTTCCATTGAGAGCGGTGTGTAAGGAAATGAAACGGCTTATCGCCTTCTCGAAGCTTCCATCCATAACGCATTCGATCCGCTCTATCATGCTCTCAGGCTTCTCCCGCATCCCTCCTCCTACCCAGTCCAGCATGATGCCGATGAATGCATATGCATAGAAGGAAGCTATGAACGTAAGCTCCTCATGCTGCAGCTTCGCAGACAGCGGCTCTTCCTTCAGGACAGCAAGCAGCAGCTCTTCAACCGGGCCTGAAAGGCTGCGTTCCATCTGCTCGCGGGACATGGAGTTGTAGACGTTGAAGATGAAGACATGGTTCTCTTCCACAGCGTGGAAGAGCGCCAGGAAGCCGGACTGCCAGGTATCATGAGTCCTGCGTCCCGAAAGCACCTTTGCTATATCTGACGAGATGATCCACTCGACGAGATCGTATATATCACGGAAATGATAATAGAATGTCATGCGGCTGATTCCGCAGATGGAGGCGATGTCCATGACAGTCACCTTCGAAAGCGGACGATCCGCCAGAAGCGTCCTAAGCGTATCGGCAATTGCTTTTCTGGTAATGTCGCTCATAGAGAAGATTCTATCATATACCGGAAGCAGATCATGAGGGGACATCGGACTATGGATAGCTGCGCATACACCGCTTGCACGGAACGTCCGGGACGGAATAGGAATATTCAGGATCCCATGCGATGGCCAGAACCGCTGTTCAGTGTTTCAGAACAGCGGCACTTCTATCTCATAATTCCAGTGAAGGATGCCGGAAATGATTATTATCTCAGCAGAGAATGATGGGATGACGCCATATTCCTCTTCAGCTGTTTCCTTAAGCCTGGCAAGCGTCTTTTCTCTCTCATTTTCCATGCATGATGATACAAGGTATCTTCCTTCAGGAAGCTCGAGAAGATCAGCGGAATCAGCATAGCGATCACAGATAGCGAACATCCTCCTGATGCCATCTTTTTCATAGATTCCCGCCTGATCCATGAAAGAGAACTCATCCTCCCTTCCTTTTATAAGGTCAGCGAAATTACCCAGATAATTCCAGAGATTGTCGAGGGAAGGCTCGCTCAATGTCGGAGAGAGGAGAATCATGCGTTTTCCGATTATCCTCAGGTCTCCCACGGCCGGTTCGCTCATCAGAGCAAGCTTGCCCCTGTAGTCACTGATTGCCCTTCTTATCTTAGCCTTGCCCTCTCTCAGTTCCCTGATCTTCTGATCCGCATGCTTTTCAGCCTTCTCCAGAAAGGCTATGACGCTTTCAAGATCCTCATATTCAAGCACCTCTTTTATCCTGCTCAGAGGAATGTCCATCATCTGAAGAAGCCTGACTGTATTTATACGCACTATATCCGGATCCGTATAATACCTGTAATTCGTCCACTCATCCTTCTTTGATGGTCTGACAAGACCTATGCGGTCGTAATGCCTCAGCGTCTCGCTTGTCGTATTTGCTTTTTCTGCAGCCTCACCGACTGTATAATATTTTTTCCCGTTCATCCTTTACATTTGTGTAACACAAAACCTAATCATATCACCGGAAGAAGAAAGCCACAATCTGGAGGTCATATGATAGAACTTAAGAACGTCAGCAAATGCTATGGAAATGAAGCTGTCCTTAAGGATATCTCGCTATCGATAGAAAAGAACGGGATATACTGCCTTCTTGGCCGGAACGGAGCAGGAAAGACCACGCTTCTTAAATCGATAGCAGGGCATAGGAAGATAACGGAAGGCCAGATCAGGATCAATGGGAAGAGGATATCACCATCGTCCCTTGAAAGCGATGTGTGCTATAT
>CALXKY010000034.1 GCA_944389055.1 uncultured Spirochaetaceae bacterium
TGGGGCTGTTTTCGTTATTCTGGGTTTTTGTTGTTGTTTTATTTTTTATTTTTTTTGGTGTCTGGTTTATTTTTTCATAATAAGAAGTAAAGGGGTTGGCTAGACTTTAAATTGTACAGCGGGCGGTGAGGGGGGGGGTTAGGCGGAGGCCGGACTAGAGGTCGGGGGGCGGCAGGGGCGATGGCGAGCGCATACGTTCGCGCCATCTTCGGCGCGATTGCCGAAGTCACGGTCACGATATATGTCTACATGATACCGAGGCGGTTCCTTCCTGAGCATCTGCATGCAGCTGCAAATGGAGTGATCCTCGGATGCTCCGTGGTCGTCGGTGGCTGCATCGCCCCTGTCGTGATGAGCTCCATGATCGACAGCGGTGTCAGTATCGTAAGCATCATGGGCATATGCGCTGCGCTCTTCTTCATCTGCATCTTCATCTCGATGGTGATACCGATGAAAAAGAGGAAGCAGTACTGAAAGCACAGCCCGGAAGGGCGGAGTGAATAGAAAGGAGATTGTGAAATGTACAGCACAGCACTTGGAGACGAGTACAGGTACGATCTTACGGCACCTAAGTTCCAGACAGCCTTCGCGTTCCTCAGGAGAAAGGATCTTGCGGAGCTCCCGGTAGGGTGGATTGATCTCGATAACGGCGTCAGGGTTTCTGTCCAGCGCTATACCTCGTTCAATGAGGATGAGGTCTTCTTCGAGACGCATGAGAAGTTCTTCGATGTACAGTATGTGATCGAGGGCATGGAGTACTGCGGTGTATGCTCACGGGACGGGCTTGCCGTCAGGACGCCTTATTCCGAGAGCGATGACATAACATTCTATGAGAATCCGGAATTCTCAGGCTCGGTGCTTCTCCGTGCAGGGGACTTCATCGTCCTTTCCCCCGAGGATGCGCATAAGCCGCGTCTCGCTGCAGGGAAGAAGATGGAGATAAAGAAGATCGTTGTGAAGGTGCCTGTATGATAAGAAGATCAGGAGAGAAGAAGACTGAGCGCATCGAGCATAAGTTCGGTGCGGACGGATTCATCACCGTACGCAATCTCATCGATAACGATGGTGAGCTGAATGGCAAGGGAAGGGTGTTCGCGCATACGACCGTTGCACCGGGGTCGGGCATCGGCTATCACATCCATCAGGGAGACACGGAGATCTACTATGTCATCTCCGGCAGCGCTGAATACAATGACAACGGCACTATTACCACGATAAGCGCCGGTGATGTCACGTTCACGCCGTCCGGAACCGGCCATGGCATTGAGAACAAGGGCTCAGAGCCTCTTGAGATCATTGCCCTGATCATCTATTCGTGAGGGTATTCCGGGGTCTTGATGAGAATATTGCAGAGAATTTTGAAATCGATTGCAATTTTTTCTTTACAAACAGTAAATCCCGGAATAGCATTAGTCTGCAGCAAGAATGAAAACAGTTTTTCCGTATGGGGAAAGACCTCATGCGGAACCGGGGCAAGCTCCCGGAGAGGAGAGAAAATGGACTGTGTATACACAATGGGAAAGCTCAGGATAGTTGACCTGACGAAGCAGCTCGATCCGAAGACGGAGACGAGAAGATGCCACCTCTACCGCTTCAACACAGGCGGACCGATTCCAGATTTCCACACGATCATGGATCTCACGAGCCATCTCGGAACACACTGCGAGTGCCCGTATCATCACGATGACAACTGGCCGAGCGTGGCAGAGCTTCCGCTTACGACTTTCTTTGGCAGGGCTATCTATGTGAATATCCCGGATGCCGAGCCGAATGCGCACATCACAGCTGAGATGCTCGACAAGTACTGCCTGCCCAAAATGCAGGATGGAACGATTGTGATCATCGACAGCCCATACAAGCTTACTCCGTTCACTCCGAAGACGAACACGGCTGAGGACAAGAGGCTTTTCGTCAACGGTGAGACAGCCCAGTGGTTCAAGGATCACAAGGCCAAATGCGTCGGCTTCGGCGATGGCGTTTCCATCGAGAACTGCAACGAGGATGTAAAGCCGTTCCACGATATCCTTCTTGCTGAGAACATCGTATTCCTCGAGGTCCTCAAGAACCTCGATAAGCTCGAGAAGGATGTATTCTTCATGAGCTATGCACCGCTTCCGATCCTTGGTCTCGACTCATGTCCTGTAAGGGCTTATGCCATTGAGGGACTTGCGGACTTCCAGGACTGAGGAGCTGAAAAGTGAATATTGTCGTTATCGGAGCAGGGGCGATGGGTTCCATCTACGGTGGCAGGCTGAGCCTTAAGAACAATGTCACCCTCGTTGATACGAACCAGGCCCTGATTGATAAAATCAGCCGTGACGGCGTTATCCTTGAGGAGGGCGGGGTGGAGACCGTATTCCACCCTGCTATCGCCTCGGATGCCTCATCTGCCGGCACAGCCGATCTCGTGATCCTCTTCACTAAAGCACTCTATTCCGTGAGCGCTCTTGAGAATGTGAAGCAGGCTATCGGAAAGGACACGTATCTCATGACGCTCCAGAATGGAGCAGGCCATGAGAGGATCCTCTCCAGGTTCGCTCCCGATGAGCATCACATCATCATCGGCACGACCGAGGATAACGGGGCTGTGAAGTCGCTGGGTGTGATCCATCATGGCGGGAAGGGCGTGACCAATATCGGCAAGCTCGATGGCAGCTCCGATCCGTTCCTCAATGAAGTCAGGGATACATTCGACGCGTGCGGATTCGACGTGAGGATCCACAGCAACATCCAGCAGCTGATCTGGGACAAGCTCATGACCAATGTCTCGCTCTCCGTCCTTACTGCGATACTCCAGTGCGATATGCACTATGTCTCCGAAAGCAGCGATGCATTCGCGGTCTGCCGCCATCTCATCCATGAGACGGTGGAGGTCGCCAAGGCAATGGGGCTTGATTTCGATGAGGAATCAGTCACGGAGAAGGTGAGGAGCACCAGTGCTTCGAACAAGGGCGGATACACATCTATCATGATGGACATAAAGAACGGAAGGAAGACTGAAGTCGATACGATCAGCGGAGCTGTCGTGGCCAAGGCACATGAGCTCGGCATACCGGTTCCGCATCATGAGATGGCAGTTTCCCTTATACATGCGCTTGAGGGTGTGAAGAGGGGCTGACGGTCATGGGACTGACGATCTATGACATCGCCAGGGAAGCAGGTGTCTCGGCAAGCACGGTGAGCCGTGTCATCAATTCCCGTCCCGGGATAAGGAAATCCACCAGAGAGCGTGTGGAGAGGATTCTCAGGGAGTCGAATTTCTCGGTCAGTGAGGCCGCCCGAGGGCTTGTCAATCAGACGAGCCGCATGATCGGGATCCTTGTATCCGATATAAGGAACCAGCATCACATCGAGGGGGCCTACATGATCGAGCAGCACTTCATGCAGAAGGGTTTCTGCTCCCTGATCCTCAATGCAGGCGAAAGCGACGAGAGCAAGGCATCTTACATAAGGATCCTTGCCTCGCGCCGTGTCAATGCCGCCGTTCTCGTAGGCTCGGCATTCCAGAATGATTCCGTCCGCAGGGCAATCGAGGCCTATATGCCCGATACGCCCGTAATTTTCCAGAACGGCGAATTCTCTCTTCCGAACGTGTCATCTGCCGTAGCCGATGAGGTGCATGGTACAGCAGAAGCCTTCTCCTATCTCTTTGACAGCGGCAGAAGGCATATAGCGTACATGAACAGCAATGATACGCCTTCGAACAGGAAGAAGCTTGACGGCTATCTGAAAGCAGCAGCTGAGCATGGCATGGAAGCGCTTGTGGCTGTTTCGGAGGATTCCCCTGAAAGAAGCGCAGAGGCGACAGCCGCTCTCATTGCTGCGCATCCGGAGACGGACGCAATCATCTATGCCATTGATCTACTTGCCGTAAGCGGTTCGCGCGCAATCCTCGATATGGGGCTGCGGATCCCCGATGATATCGCATTGATCGGTACTGACAATTCACCGTTCTCGATGCTTTCCAATCCACGTCTGTCGACTATCGACACGAAGCTCCGGGAACTGTCGACAGCCTGCTCTGAGATGCTTGAGAAGGCAATTGCCGACCCGCAGTATAATGAGCATGTCGTGGTAACGCCATCCCTTGTGCTGAGGGAGACTACCTGATTTTCTTCATAGGCACTTCCGCATAGACCCGGAATACGGAGCCGCTTGCCGTGATTTCCGTCTTTCCGCCCATCCGTGCCACAGCTTCCTTTATATTCCTTATGCCGAAGCCATGGTTCTTCCTGTCCTCCTTGGAGGAGATGAATGTGCCATCACTGCTGCCTTTCACCTCTCCGCTGTAGCGGTTGCTGACCGAGAAGAAGAGCATCTCGCCGTCTGAAAGCAGCTCCAGCGCGATCTTCCTGTCAGGCGGATTGGCTTCGATGGCGTTATCCAGCGAGTTCGCGATAAGCGTGCAGAGATCCATGCTGTCAGCGCTGATATCTCCCTGCACGTCCGCCTTGACTGTCAGCTCGATGCCCTCAGCTGCGGCTTTCTGCCTTTTTGAGTTCAGGATCGCGTTTATCAGCGGGCTTGATGTGTACTGCTTCGTGAGTTCGGAGAATTTCGTTCCGATTTCCTTCAGATAATCAACTGCCTTGTCATTCTCGCCGAGGTCAAGGTATGTGGCTATCACAGTGAGGTGGTTCATGAGATCATGCTTCAGCTTGCGGATCTCAAGCTGCTGCGCCTCTATGCCATGATAGTATTCGCTCTGCGTCCTGAGCCTGGCGTTTTCCTCAGATAGCCGGGCGCTCCTTCCCATCTGGTAGAGCAGCGGGAATATGACGGTAGAGGCAGCAATGGAGAAGAATGCCAGAAGCTGCTGTATGAACGTATTGCCGCCCCTTGATGATACAAGCGACATCACAAGCGCGGAAGGTGCAAGCGCCACGACTGTCGCATAGTACCACATCCTGTTCGTGAAGAAGCCGAGGAGATCGCTTTCCGCAACCTGCTTGAAATAGGCACGGAAGATGCTGAAGTAGAGTACGGCGAGTATCACGAGAAGGACCGCGACCAGTACTGAAAGGCCGGCAGGGAGCTTCATCGTGCTCAGGCGCTGTATCCACCATGCCGAGAGATACGACCATGAACCGATGATCGAGAAGAATATCACCGAGAATGCAGCAGTCTTCTCCTTCCTGTCCCTGCAGAATATGAATATGTATATGATGAAGACCACGAATGAAGCGATGAATGTCATCAGGAAGTCCGGAATGATCGGGAAGAGGCAGATGACATAGAGCAGGAGTGTCTTCAGCGCACCTGCAAGAGGAGAGCGGAACCTTGGCTGCAGGACCGCGGGGATCGCAGCGCTGATATTCCATGCAAGTATAAGCGAGATTATGAGATGAAGAAACAGCTGCATGAGAGAAGGATAGCATAATTCATGTGCTTTCCATAGAGCCGTGTGGCTTGAGTGCGTCCCGTCCATGGGGTATCCTTGGCATATGAAAGCAAGGATAGTAGGCGCAGGGGCTGTCGGTGCTGTTCTGGGCTGGAAGCTCTATAAGCATGCGGACACGGCATTCATCGTTGATGAGGAGCGCAAGGAGAGATACAGAAAAGGGCTTACCGTGAATGGCGAGCTCATACCATTCAGGACATTGCTGCCGGCGGAGGCTGATACAGCGGATCTTCTGGTATTCGCAGTGAAGAACATGCAGCTCGATGATGCTATAGCGGAAGCTGCACCGTTCGTCGGGGAGAACACGGCTGTTCTTCCACTTCTCAATGGCATCGAGGCCGAGGCGAAGCTTTCGGAGGCTTTCGGCGCTGATAAGGTGCTCTATGGATTCATAACGGATCTCTCCTCTGTCCATGAAGGTACGGAAACGACATGCTTCTCAGATGGCGGGACGATTGTCTTCAGCGAGAAGGATGGATCTGAGACTGCCCGGGTCAGGGCAATAGCAGCTCTTTTTGATGAAGCATCGCAGAAGTATCTCATTCCCGGGGATATCCTCCATGAGAAGTGGTGGAAATTCATGCTCAATACCTGCTTCAACACGCTTTCGGCCATCCTTATCGCCGATTATGCCGCGATATCCGGTAATCAGGATTTCATAAGGGCTGTCCGTCTCGTTGCGCGTGAGGTCCAGAGGGCAGCTGCCGCTGAAGGCATCACGCTCACCCAGGATGACGTCGAGGAGATGATCAGCCGCGTGACAAGGCTCCGCGATCACGGAAAGACCTCGATGCTGCAGGACGTGCTTGCCGGGCGTGAAACCGAGAACAGGTATTTCGCGGGTGCCGTATCGCGGATCGGGAAGAAGCATTCGATACCGACGCCGCTCTGCGATTTCGTCTCCATACTCCTTGAGGCTAAGCGCAGATGTCTTTAGCGCCGGAAAAGGAGAGAGCTGCCAACTATGAGACACTGGCAGCTCTCACGGGGGACAGGACAAGGTCCTACAGGCTTCTGATGGCAATGCCGGATCCGGAGAGACCCCTTTACGATGCTGCCCCGGTCCTTTCGGAGACGCTGGGAGTGCCTGGTGAGAGAATCCGGATGCTGCGGCGCGGAATAGGTGAGGCCTTTGCTGCGGAAAGGCTTCCTGTGAAGGTCCTCTTTCCTGAATCGCGCCGTTTCCCGAAGGAGTGCGGTGATTTCTTCCCCGTCATATATGCAGCTGGGGATCTTTCGCTCCTTGACGGGCAGCGCATTACGCTTACAGGTATGCTCAAGCCGTCATTCCAGGGCAGAAGCGATGCTGCAGCCGCCGTATCGTATTTCATGGAGCATGATGCAGCTGTGCTGACAACCCTGGATGATGGTATCCCATCCCTTGCAGTCTCGATGCTGCTCAAAGGAGGCGGCAAGCCCATTGCCGTGCTATCGGGGCCTCTTTCGAAATGCTCGTCCGCACACGATGCGGAGATACAGGGAAGGATATTCGCCTCAGGACTGCTCCTGTCCGTATTCCCGCCATCACAGAAGATTGAGAGATGGCTTGTGATGATACGCAACAGCTTCATCGCATCCATATCCGGTTCGGTGCTGCTTGCGGAGGAGAAGGACGGCGGTCCATCCTGGTCCGTGTTCGACAAGGTCCTCGCCGCAGGCGGACGCGCGATGCTCTCTGCCTCAATGCTCAGCGTCCCGTCGTATACATGGGCAAGGCAGAGAACTGAGAGCGGTGCGCTTACATATTCATCCGGGCGCGATCTCAGGCGCCTCCTTCCGAAGGCGGCGCTCGCTGATGATGTCCCCGACCTTTTCTCTTGACCATAGAAAGTGTGCTGAATAGGATATAGCGGGTAAGGAAGAAGCTATGAAGGATATTACCGCAGATCAGCTTAGGAAGCTGTATATTGATTTCTTTGTCTCAAAGGGACATAAGCAGATATCGGGTGCGTCGCTCATTCCGGAGAATGATCCGACTGTTCTCTTCACGACGGCGGGAATGCACCCGCTTGTGCCTTATATCCTCGGTGCAGAGCACCCGGCAGGAAAGAGGCTCTGTGATTACCAGAAGTGCATCCGCACAGGAGACATCGACAGCGTTGGCGATCCGCACCATCTCACATTCTTCGAGATGCTTGGAAACTGGTCGCTCGGCGATTACTTCAAGAAGGAGATGATCGGATACAGCTTCGAGTTCCTGACGAAGGTTCTCGGAATCCCTGTGGACAGGCTCTCCGTCACCGTCTTCGAAGGTGATGATGAGGTTCCCCGCGATACTGAAGCTGCTGACAGATGGGCGGAGCTCGGAATCGACAGATCGCATATCTATTTCATGCCCCGTGAGGATAACTGGTGGGGACCGGCAGGTGAGACCGGACCGTGCGGACCTGATTCGGAGATGTTCTTCGATACCGGACGCCCAGCATGCGGTCCTGACTGCAAGCCCGGATGCAAGTGCGGCAAGTACTTTGAGATCTGGAATGATGTCTTCATGCAGTACCGCAAGGAGAAGGATGGCACTTTCCATGAGATGGAAAGGAAGTGCATCGATACAGGAATGGGCATCGAGAGGACTGTTGCCGTGCTTCAGGGCAAGAAGAGCGTCTACGAAACGGAGGTCTTCCAGCCGATAATCCGTGAGATCGAGAAGCTCTCGGGCAGGAAGTACGGTGAGAATGAGGCTGACGATATCTCTATCCGCATCATCTCCGACCATATCCGCACATCGGTGTTCATCCTCGGAGACCAGAAGGGCGTTGCTCCTTCCAATGTCGGTCAGGGCTACATTCTCCGCCGTCTCATCAGAAGGGCAGTCCGCCACGGCAAGAAGATCGGCATCGATCATCCGTTCCTCTCAGGACTCTCCGATGTAGTGATCGCTCTCTACAGGGAGCCGTATCCGGAGCTTCCTGCGCATCTTGATTTCATCCATGAGGAACTTGAGAAGGAGGAGGAGAAGTTCTCCGTCGCGCTCACCAAGGGCGAGAAGGAGTTCGAGAAGATGCTCCCCAATCTTCTCAAGGGCAAGGACAAGGTCATCTCCGGCCGTCTTGCATTCCGTCTCTATGATACATACGGATTCCCTATTGAGCTGACGATGGAGCTTGCTGCAGAGCATGGCTTCACTGTCGATGAGAAGGGCTTCCATGAGGCATTCGAGAAGCATCAGGCGCTTTCCCGCGCCGGCGCGGAGAAGGAGTTCAAGGGAGGTCTTGCGGATCACAGCGAGCAGACGACAGCGCTTCACACTGCAACGCACCTGCTGCATGCAGCTCTCCGCCAGGTTCTCGGTACGCATGTCGGTCAGAAGGGATCAAACATCACGGCTGAGCGTCTCAGGTTCGATTTCACACATCCTGCTCCGATGACAAAGGAGGAGATCCAGAAGGTCGAGGATCTCGTGAATGATGCGATAAAGCGCGATCTTCCGGTGACTGTCGAGACGATGACGCTCGATGAAGCAAGGGCGGCTGGTGCCATCGCGTTCTTTGATTCGAAGTACGGCGAGAAGGTCACGGTCTACACGATCGGTGATTTCTCCAAGGAAGTCTGCGGCGGCCCGCATGTGACGCACACTGGGGATATGGGACACTTCCATATCCTCAAGGAGCAGTCATCCTCTGCCGGAATAAGAAGGATCAAGGCAGTTCTCGAGAAATAAGCCATAGCACAGCGCTGAGAAGGGTCCCGGAGAGGGACCCTTCGCTGTCTCAGTACATCTTCCCCAGTATCCAGAGAGTGGCTTTGTCCGGAAGGATGCGGAGAAGGATCATAAGGAATGAATACTCAGCTCCTACAGGCTTGCGCACCGGTGGATTCCTCCTTGAGGCGGCTGCAAGCGCTGCCTTCGCCACTGTCTCGGGGCTTTTCCCGTTCATCTCATCCTTCTCCATCTTCGCTATCGCCTTCTCGGCTTCGGCTTTGTATACGGAGTCTTCGGGGATGCATTTCCTTCTCATTGATGTGAAACCTGTCTTCGTGTCACCGGGTTCGATGAGAACGGTCGTCAGCCCATGGCGCTTTCCTTCCATCCGCAGTGCTTCCGCATATGCTTCGAGTGCGTATTTCGATGATGAATAGTGGCTCTGGAAGGGAATCGGCACGCGTCCGGCGATGCTGGAGATGAATATCACAAGGGAGCGCGGATTGCGGCGGAGCAGGGGAAGGAAGACATTCCCGACGAGCAGCGGCCCGAAGTAATTCACCTCCATCTGCTCCCTCACCATCTGGATTTCCATATCCTCTGCGCTGCCGGCGATGCCGGAACCTGCGGCATTCACCAGGATTGAGAGGCTGCCGATCATCTCCCTTATCCTCTCGAGTGAGGTCCTGTCAGTGACATCCGCCTGCATGCCTATGATCGTTCCAGAGCCCAGCTTCCTCTCTCCCTCTTCGATGTGCCTGCTTACAGCATAGACTGTGTATCCATCGCGTGCGAATGCTTCTGCGATGGCTTTCCCGATGCCGCTTGATGCACCGGTGACAAGAACATTGCTTCCGTAGATTCTCTTCTTCATGATCAGTTTATTTAATATTTTTGTCCGCGGCTGAATCAATATTCAGAACAGGCAATCATGTTTGATTGCCCATCTCAATGCGCTTCTGATACCCCTGGCAGCGGAACCTCAGAGCCTCCTGCCCGCTGCAGGCCGCTTCCGATATTAAATCGGTTCCCGCGGTGCGGTACGTATGGGACGATATTCCCGGGAAGCCGCTGGGCTTTCTCAGGTGGCATCAGTCCATGACCTTGATTTCAACGCCGTATTTCTTCTCGAAATCCTCGGTATTCTTCCTCAGCATGCGCGATGCCATGCGCGCTGCTTCCGTCTCGAGCTCCCTTTCCCTTCCTTCAGAGAGGAAGAGCTCATCGAAGCCGACATCGAAGAATTTCGCGATGCTGTCCATCATCTGCCCTGTCGTGAAGGACTTGCCCGACTCAAGGTCCCCTACGTGCTTGGTGGATATCCCAAGCTCTTCGGCAAGCTTCTCCTGAGTCATCTTCCTGTCCTTCCTCAGCTTCCGGAGATTCCTTCCGAATGCCTCGGCTGCAAGGCTCTGGCTGTCATCTTTCATTACAATAGGAAGTTTAAATGTGTGATTAAGCGGCTACAATTAAGTTAAAAGTTATTTTTATCCGTCTGAAAACAACATAATAGGTTGTGTTTCCTGTCCGGAAATGGTAATGTGCAGCTGGGAATTATCCCCTCTTTTTTACCCGCAGGCTTTACCCGGCCCGCGGGTTTGCTTTTTCAGTGAGCTTCCTTCCTTCTGCTCTCCGAGGCGAGCTGGCCGCATGCGCTGCTTATGCTCTGTCCCTTCGGACGGCGGAATGTGTAGCTTACGCGCAGCCTGTCAAGCGTTCGGCAGAAAGCTGAGATCTCGCTCTCATCAGGCGCCCTGAAGCCGAGTTCAGGTACAGGATTCCAGGGAATGAGATTCACGAGGACATCGAGACCGCGGCAGAAAGCTGCGAGGTCATCGGCACTTTCAGGGGAGGTGTTGACACCTCCGAGCATGCAGTATTCGAGCGTGAGCCTCCTGTCCTGCCTGCGCTGGAATGAGGTGAGCGCTGCCTTGAGCTCACTGAGCGGATACGATCTGTTGACGCGCATGATGCCTGAACGCGTCTCATCGTCGGCTGCAACAAGCGAAACGGCAAGACGCACAGGGATATCCAGCTCGGTGAGCTTCCTTATGCCGGGGACAAGACCGCATGTGGATATGGTCATCTTCCTGTATGAGATCCCGAAGCCATCCTCCCTGTGAAGCTCCTTTACAGCGTCGAGCGCGGCAGTGAAGTTATGCAGAGCCTCTCCCATGCCCATGAACACGATGTGGCTGATATGCTCGCCGAGCGCGGAGAGCAGCGCGAACTGCTCCACGATCTCCCCGGCTTCGAGATTCCTCACCAGACCCATCGTCCCCGTCTTGCAGAAAGCGCAGCCCATCGCGCAGCCTACCTGGCTGGAAAGGCATGCAGTATATCGTCCGCTTCCATCGGAAAGACGCACGCATTCGATGATGTCCCCATCGGGGAAGCGGATCGCAAGCTTCACTGTGGAATCAGCTTCCTCCTTTCTGATGACAGTGCCGGAGAATGCGCTGCCGTGCTCATTATCGAGACGCTCCCTGAGAGCTTTCGGAAGGGAAGTCATTTCCTGGAAGCTCCCGATTCCCTTGATCATATTCTGATAGATGATCTTCGCCTGGAACGGTTTCTCCAGTCCCAGAAGCGAACAGATCTCCTCGTTCTTCCTGCAGAAAAGACTTCTTTCCATAGCTCAGAACATGGAAACGATGGCGATTATCACGCCAGTGATTCCTTCTCCTCCTAACAGTCCAGACGAAATGAGCGCTGCACCCTCGTCAGCTTTCGCCTTATTCTTCATTGCATTCTTGACTGCTGCCATTATAACAGCACCGAGCGCCATGGCCGATGATATATATGTAGGAAGGTAGACCCCGAGGCCGAGCGTTGCTGACGGAACTCCGATCACATAGAGCAGGAGTCCTGCAGCCGCGCCGATGAAGAATGCCAGCGGATCGGTGAGTCCTCCGGCCATAGCCGCTACAGCTGCAGCCTGCGGTGCTGGGAGCTCAGCACTTCCGAATCCTCCGAGGGAGGATCTCAGGACGATGAGGGCGAATGCCGCCACCACGGCTCCGATGATGCCTCCGATTCCTTCTGCGATGATCTGATAGCGTGGCTTCGTACCCACGAGCGAGCCGCTCTTGAGATCATTCATCACATCTCCGGTGAGGCCGCATGCTACCGCCACGACACCTGCGATCGAGAAGGCTGCCGTGAGCGTCGGGCTCATGACTGCTGAGATGCCGAGAAGTACGAGTATGGCGAATATCTCCATAGGATTGATTCCTGTCTGGCCGGTGAGCATTCCGGAGAGATAGGTCGTGAGGTATACGCCTACGATGAGAAGCACTCCTTCGAGGATCGTGATCTCGGTTGTTGCCGCGAGAACGGCAACCGCTATTACGCAGAGCGCTGCTATCGAGATCATGAGATTCCCCGGCAGGCGCTGAGAGCTGCCATCCTTCCTTCTCCTGAAAAGGGAGATTATGGCTTTGACGGCCACTCCCATTCCCGTTCCGATCATCAGCCCGATTCCGAGATTGCTTCTGAATGCATCTGCATCGGCCATCGAGCTGAAGAGCCCTGCAGCGAGGCCTGCAGGCGTGATGATGAAGTAGCCAAGGACTGCGCCGCCAAGCCACATAAGGGCAAGTACCGGGCCTATGATCGCTCCGATCCCGAGAGCCATCGGGGATACCCATAGCGAGAGGGCAGGGAAGAGCGACGAGCCACCGAAGATGCTCAGTACCGAGGGAATCTTCCCGAGCCCGTCCCTGATGAACGTGAAGAGCGCGGAAGCTCCGAGAGATGTGAAGAGCACGGGAGCGCCTTTGCCTTCCTTTCCCGCAATGAGCGTGTTGTATGCCGCTTCTCCCATCGGATACGGGAGCTTTTCCTTCTCTATGAATGTACGGCGGAATATGATTGTGAAGAGCGTTCCGAGTACCGCGCCTGTCACGGAGATTGCGATGATCGATATGGCCGGCATAGAAGCGGATGGATCCGTCATCCAGAGTCCGGGAAGCGTGAAGGCGAGGCCTCCTGCAACCATTGCTCCTGCGCTCATAAGCGTGTGCGTGCAGTTTATCTCCTCGAGAGTTGAACCCTTTGCCTTGCCGAGCACTGCCATCGAAAGGACGGTTACGAAGACCGTCGGCCACGGAAGCGCGCCCATGCGGAGCGCAACATACATGCTTGAGGCTGTGATGATTATGAGACCTATGATTCCGATTGCTATGCCTCTGGCTGTGAGGGGTGATTTTCTTTCATTCATCGCCCGGAATTGTATATTGTCTCCCGCATTGTGGACAAGTCGCATAAGACATACACGTCACTTCATGCTTGTCCTGTACTTTTTCGGAAACGGCGGCTACGATAGGAATCAGAGTATTGTAGGAGGTACTTCAATGAAGAAGAAAGTTCTTGTGCTTCTTGTCGTAGCTGTTCTTGCAGTAGCGCCTGCAATGGCAGCTGATTACCGTGGTTCAGCGGAGGATGGTTCTGTTGGTGTCGGAATCAATCTTGGAACCAATACCGGTCTCGGTCTGAAGTTCGGTATGGGTAAATTCGATATCTTTGCTGATGTAGGTCTTGATGCATGGCACATCGGTTCTGACGGTGTTGGCCTCGGTGGAGATGTGGGCGTCAGCTACGAAGTCTATGATATAGATCTCGGCGGAAAGCATCATATGCCGATTACAGTAGGCCTCATGGTCCCGATGGGATTCTTCTTCGGAAACAATTTCTCGATGAATCTCGGTGTTGTCATCCAGGCTGGTCTTGAGTATCAGTTCCCGGAAGTACCGATTCTTCTCTATCTCCGCCTCGGCGGCGGTATCGATATGAAGATCGTCGGGGACTGGACTCTCGGCGGGCTTTTTGCCGGTTCGATCGGCGCTCTCTGGATGTTCTGATAGAGAACCATCACAGAATAGGGGAACGGGGTATCATCCGTTCCCTTTTCTGTATTTAGGGGCAAGCTCCTTCCTTATCCTTGCTGTTACGGTGACTGAATCCTCGCCGTATTCTATGGCTTTCACATCTCCATCGCGGGAAAGGCGGCTGACGATGTCCGAGGAAGCAGGTTCCGTCACCCTGATATCCATGAAGCTCTCGTCGGTTATGTCAGCCATGGCTTTAAGAAGCTCTCCGATTCCTTTCCCTTCCTTCATGCTTGTCTCAACGATCCTGTAAGGTTCCCTTTTCAGTGCAGCGTACGATATGTCATCCGAGATGTCATCGGTCTTGCTGATCACAAGGAGCCGCACTTTGCCGAGCGCGCCGAGTTCCGAAAGCGTTTCCTTTGTCTTCCTAAGGCAGCCAGGGGCATCCGGGTGCGAAGCATCCGCCACGATGATCACGGCATCTGCCGAGAGTGCCTCCTCAAGCGTTGAGGAGAAAGCCTCAACAAGAACCTCCGGAAGCTCTGAGATGAAGCCGACGGTATCGGACAGGAGCACGTTCTGCCCATTTGGAAGCTTCATCGACCTGGTTGTGGTGTCGAGCGTGG
>CALXKY010000035.1 GCA_944389055.1 uncultured Spirochaetaceae bacterium
CCTCTATGGTCTCAGAAATACTTTCCGCCTGCCACCTTCTTCAGCGGCAGTGCCTCCGGTGCAGGCATGATGATTGACTGATCGCCAGCGAGATCAAGCGCTGTCGGATACTCCTCCGGGAAGAATGCCCTGTCGAGATCCGCCCGCCTGAAGACTGCATCGTTGCGGTCAACGAACTCTCCCAGGAACTCCTGGGCATAGATGAGCGTTCCCTGCTGCCTCAGTATCTCGGCCTGCTGCTCGTAGCTCCTGTGCTGCGGGCTGTATGCACCGAAAATGCCATGCGCTGCGCGATCCTTCCTGAACCGCTCTTCAGGGATGGGATCAAAGAGCCTTGTCGGATATCTCTCATCCACGCTCCATGGCGCCCGGATCTCGAACTTCTGATAGACCTCACTGTTCGCCCAGCAGTCATGGAAGAAGCCCTGCTTGCCGAAAGGCGTCGAGATGAGGATGAGTTCGAAGTCATCCGGCGATGCCGTCTGCATAGGAAGGATGGCTGATGAGTAGACAACATCAGGCACACGGCTTGCCTCATCGACAAGGATGATATCCGGTGCAGAGTATCCGCGCGCAGCCTTGTCGGTAGCGGTGACGACTACGATCCTGGATTCATTCGAGAGCGTTATCTCAAATGCGCTGTTCTTGGTGAGCGATGGGTATGTAGGATCCTTGCTTATCAGGTTCTTGATCTTGAGCATATCCTCGTTAGCCTGCGCCCTTGTCGGTGCGATTACCAGGGACAGAGATCTGCTCTTGAATTTCGCCTTGTGAGCAGGCACCACAGAGACGATGGTTGACTTCCCGCTCTGCCTTGCTCCGTCGATGATCTTGAACTTCGCATGTGAGTCCAGGACTGCCTTCTGCCAGTGATATGGGAAGAAGCCGCACGAGACAGCATAGGCCGAGCGTGATATTCCCCGTCCCAGGTTCCTCAATGACCACTGCTGCCCTGGCGTGAAGTGCATTATGCTTCCTCTGCGATGTCGGCTGCTGGAAGCGCTTTGGCGTCATCCGGGGCAAGAGCTCTCGCAAGGGCATCCATAGCCTCAGGATACGGACTGAGCGCAACCTGTATGACCTGCAGCAGCTCTTCGATGCCAGCCATCGATGGATCGCTGCCTTCCTTCCTGATGAGAGCATCCCTGGCATTGATGAGGAGCTGCAGATTCTTTCCCATGACGTCCATTGCCTTGAGAAGCACAACGCGCTGGTCAGCCTTGTGAGTCTCCAGGCGCATACCTGTCTTCTCGAAATCACTGAAGCAGCGGTCTATGACATCCTGCAGGTTCTCCTTGAGCCTTATGCGCACGGTCTTCTCAGTGACCTTGCCTTCAGCGTTCACAGACTTCTGAGTGACGAGCTTCGTGTAGATCACAGAGATCTCGTCCGCCCTCGGGTCCATGGCGTAGACATTCTGGTCCTCAGGATCCACAGCCCACTTCTCAAGCCCCTCAAGCATGCGGTCTACCCTCACGATGTTCTTGGTGATGGCAGCAAGAAGGCTGTCTGTGTCCCTGTACGATGTGAGCCTGATGATCTCGGGCAGGATCTTATTGCGATAACGCTCTACAGCCTTCCTGTCCCTGAGACCATAACGCTCAGCTATCTTCTCATCAGAGTACATGCCAGAGGCTATGTCCTGGATGATGAGCTGCTTGTCGGGATGCCTGTCTATCGTGTATCTGCTCATAGCCAGTTCACGGCCCTCCACTTCCTGCAGCGGGCAATGAGGCCCATCAGCTGCGCCCTGTCTGCATTGACATCGGGAACGCGTATTGACGGTGATCCTGCGAACCGGAGCTCATAATCACCCCGCCTGTACAGTATCCTCACCTTCACAGGCCTGTCCCTGTATCTCCATGCGTAGGAATCCACGCTGATGGCCGTATGCGTATTCCCTTCCTCTGCAGCCCTCACCGGGTTCTCGTATATGTTCCTTTCCACGCGCGATGCCTCCTGTACCATGAATGGTCATGATCATGAAAAAGAGGAAAAAGAGGAAACGCCCCGCTGCATGTTTCAGCAGCCAAGCACTTCCCCTGTCCTGTCATCTTTCACTGCCGGAAGATATCTCCCGGCCTCCTTATCAAAATAGAGAATGTACGAATACGGGCTGTTCGAAGGTATATCCAGAGTCACCGAATCAGGAACCGTATACAGCTCCTTTCCTGTTGCAAGCAGATACTTCACCGTCTGGTATGAGACATGGAGATCACGAGCACACTCAGAGACTGACACATAGCTCTTATCCAGCTTTCCGTTCCTGTACATATCCACTGGCACCTGCGGAGCTATGACACTCCTGGGAGCCTTCACAACAGCCATATTCCTTCTTCCCCTTCTCCTACGCTAAGGATGTTTCCCTCTTACATAATTTCAAGTGCTTACAGATACATATATTCCCACATGGGGCTTATGGTTATATGAAAGCACTTATAACGCGCGCACCCACGCGAAAGAGTCCGTTCCGGCGTCTGCGCGCTGCATTCTTCTCGCATGCCTGAATCTGCCTTTTGATGCTTCTGTAGCATCTGAGGCTACGCTTCCTCTTAGGATAGGCAATAACCTCTACCTGCCACTCACGGTAAGCCTTGCTCATATCTCATGTCCTCTGCATTTGATAATGACGCTGCAATCATCCGGCGCCTCTACGGTAATCGATGTGCTCTCAGCATAGACGCCCCCATCATCGCAGTTAGGGAATCTCCTGGCATATTTCCTTATGGCCTTTGCCATCTTTATAATTTTCTTGCCTTTCATATAAACGTTCCTCTGATTGTTATAAAAAAGGGCTGATTTCTATAAACGTCAGTCTTCCACCAATCTGCCGCATGGGGTACCGTCTAAAAACTCGAAATGCTTGAAAAGTGTTTCTGCGTTCTCGGATCCCATATTCAATGAAGCGTAAGGTTCTTCCAACACTTCATCGCTTCCGAAACTGAGGATCTGATCTTCCCACAACTCGTCTGTATCTTTCTTGCGTACCCATTTATTGCGAAGGAAGTTTCTGTCTTCTTCCTTGCTCAGATTAAAAGGCACATACTTCTTCCTTGGCGGCTGATTCTTTGAGAGGATAATCCTATCCCAGTGAAACCCTAATTCCGTATGTACCTCAAAAGGATGAGAAGGATCATATCCTAGATTTACAAGAACACCTTTGTTTGCGGAATCATTATTGTTTGCATTATCAACAACACTGCTATATAGCTTATGAGCTACATACACGGTCTTGCCAATAGCATCTTTAAGCCTCGGGTCTGAAACATCGGTTATGATATCATTCTCTGTGTATTCCTTCTTGCGGATGATGCAGGGCGCACTCTCATCAAAATTTTCCATCAAAAAAGGGAAGTTGGAGACGAGGTCTATATCCTCAAGTAAAGCTCCTCTTCCATTCTTGTTTGCATATTCCAAAGCCTCTTTTGGAAAATCCCCAAAGTAATATTCCTTCCCAATCTCCACCCTCGGGTCTTCTGGATCGATGATGACATCTGCATATGTGTATTTCTCAGCCATTGGGTTCCTCCTTTTTCAGCCCTCCCATATTCCCTGGGCTAACCCATTGAGAAGCCTTTCGACTTCATCCATTGCCTTGCCTGCGCCTTCAGAGGCCGGCATTCCCCACTTCCGGATGGTCTCACCGCCGATGATGATCGTAATGACGATGGATTCAGAATGGACTACCACCGTCGCCTTGATCCCTATCTCCCCAGGCACCTTCAGCGTGTAGTTCGTAGTGCCTCCCTTATTCCATCTCATCTGCTTTCAATCTCCTTTCTTCTATCTGTTCCTGTCAGGTGATAGGCCTCAGCACCATCGCCAGACAGCCTTGAGTACGATGACTGTCCTAGAAGCCTCATCGTCTCATCCTTGTCGCAGTTCCCGAGAACCACTGTCTGCCAGCACCACTCGTAGCGGTAGTCAATCAGGTACGTCAGCAGCATCCAGTCAGCTTCTGAGCCCTTGATCTTATCGATCTCATCGATGAAGAGATGCTCGGAATTCCCGTACTGCTCGCGGATGTAGCGATACCAGTCACCCTCCACGGCCTTGACCTCGGAAAGCAGTTCCGCTCCCTTCACGATCTGCACGCTGCAGAGAGGATTCTGCTGCTTCCAGTACCTGGCAAGCGCCCAGGCCAGCCGGGTCTTCCCGATTCCGTTGCCGCCTACGACCACCCCGCTCTGCCCATTCTTCATGCGTTCGATGAACGGAGCATGGAAGTCCTGGGCAAGGTCAGCGTCCCTGTACCTTGACGGGATCGTGTTCTCCCAGGTCTTCAGCCTGATACGCAGCTCCTCGTTCTTCCTGTCAATCTCTTCGACCTTCAGCGCCTCGGGGTCCTTCCCCAGGGCTTTTGCCAGACGGATGGTCTTTCCCTTTAGCTCCTGGAATGAATCCATGCTGAAATCAGCAAGGCTTAGCTTCAGGCTGCTGCAGCGGCGAAGCACAAGATCGCGGTAGAACGGCGATAGCTTCCTGAATTCTTCGTCCGTCATATGCTCTCCTCCTTCATGCCGTGGCTGTCATACGAGCCGTCATAATCACGTGGCCGTGATCCTGGCGATGCTGAAGAACTCCTGTAGTTGTTCTCGTTGCAGGACCAGAGCCTCGCCTTTCCCTTCCAGTCCCTTACAGGAACCCTGTTACCATCAACCCAACCCCTTGACCGGTATGTGTAGTAGAATTTCTCAGGATCTCCTTTCAGGAGATTTCCCCGGAAATACGCCTTCACCTCTTCCAGTGTCGGAGGATTATCCATGGTTGCCACTTGGTTGCCAGGGTGGGCGGTTTCTCTTTGGTACGAACTCCCTGTTAAGGGAGTGAGTACTTTCTCTTTCCCTAACCTATCCTTACCTGTGGCAACCATTGGTTGCCGTGTGGTTGCCGCTTGGTTGCCATCATGGCTGTCACTCTGGCAACCGTTGGATGCCGGATGGTTGCCATCTGGTTTACCACTGGTTTCCATCTGGTTGCCATGCTCTCCTTCAGAATCCGAGACCTCGACAACCGATGGTTGCCGTACACATCTCTCGTATCTGCCGTTAATTACTGTCAGCTGAGAGAATTCCTCCTGATAGTCCGTAGGAGTGTATCTATCCTTGCGGAGAGTGTTGCTTGTCCTCCAGTGAGTGATAGCCACGACTCCGGATTCGAACTGGATGAGGAATCCTGACGCTACCAGCGCATTGAGATCCTTCTGCGTTGCACCGATGAGCCTCATCACCTTCT
Organism: uncultured Spirochaetaceae bacterium; assembly: GCA_944389055.1. Taxonomy (GTDB): domain Bacteria; phylum Spirochaetota; class Spirochaetia; order Sphaerochaetales; family Sphaerochaetaceae; genus Ornithospirochaeta. The sequence goes on from CALXKY010000035.1 coordinate 5,236, forward strand.
TAGGGGTGATGAAGCCATCGTCATCAGCTCTCATTGTTAGGTCGTAATACAGCAGCCGTGCTTCTGACGGGAGATCAAGGAAAGCATCATCGTCGATGATCCTGATTGCCATCATCCTTCTCTCAGCCATCAGCTCTTTTCCTTATTCCCCTGCAGGTAATCGCGGGATGGGCAGTATGTAGGCACTCGTGCCGACCCTACTCTCTCGTCCCTTATGTCGCATCTGACTTTCCATGCACCGGATGGAAGGAGGCTCTCGGATACCATATGATGACAGCGGTGGCATTCAGGCCGCTGGGCAAAATCAAAAGTCTGCATATGGATCCTCCTATTCTTCATCTTCATCAGGCTGTCCTTCCTGGGGAATCCAGCCTCCGCCGAGATCATCGCCGGCCTCGGGGAATTCAGAGGGCATGTCAGCAAAACCGGAATCTTCATCATCAGAAGAGTCCGTAGCAGTTTCAGAACCATCAGCAGTGACGGAGTCGAAGAGATCCGGCTGCACCGGTGCGCCTGTCTTGTTCTCTATGGCATACAGATATGCCTCGTGGAAGGCTTCCTTGATGAGCTCGATCTCATCATCCTGGAGAAGATATAGGTACGCTTCCGGCGGATTGACCTTGTTGCCATACTCGTCTTCCGCCTCGAAGAAACCAGCACCGGGGATCTCCAGCGTTGCTGTGACAAGCTTGAACCTGGTTTCCGTCTTGTGGCAGCTGAGCTTTGCATGGAAACGGAATCCCTTCTTTCCTGTCTTCGTCGTCTTCTCCTCGACGCCTGTGATCTTGATGCGCGGGAAAAGATCCTCGCAGCCAGAAAGCTCCATGTGATAGATGAATATACCCGCAAGCTTCTCCAGCGCAGCCTTGAAATCGCTGTGCGGAGCATTCCCGTCAGTGATGATCTGATCCTGTCCGCCTTTCCTGAGACTGATGCTTACATTGATCCCATCCCATGATGCCCTGGTGACATCCACCAGGGTCTTGTCCTTCATCTCAAAGTACATCCGTTCCTTCCTCCTTTCCTTCAGCCGGGCCAGCAAGGCGGTCGTCCCCTGAATCAAGGCCGGCAATCTTTCTCATGACAGCGAGCGTATCCAGACAATCAGCTGTAGCCCTGTGCTCCTGGTTCTCCCCTATCCCGTGATCCTTCTTCGCTTCGATGAGCTTGTACCATTTCCTGGTGCGCCCGGAGGCGTATGAACAGAGTTCCATAGCATCGAACCAGCATATGCTCGCAGCAGTTATTCCCTGGCTGACCATCAGGAGCTCATTGGTGAGCCACTTGCGATCGAAGTCTGCATTCCAGGCTATTACGGAGCTCCCCTGGAGAATGCGGGAGATCTCCCCTATCTTCTGAAAGAAGAACGGAGCGTCTTTCAGCATCTCATCTGTGATTCCTGTGAGCTCCGGTATCTCTTCCGGAAGCGGTACTCCTGGATTGAAGAGCGAATTGAATACGACATGGCCCTCGAGATTTATTACAGAGAGCTCGATAACCCTCACGTCACCCTTTATGCCGGTCGTCTCCGTATCGAGTATGTACGTATCCCTGAAGCTGAGAAGCGTCCTGATTTCAGATACACTCTGTTCAGCCCTCTTCTTCAGCATAGGTACAGCCGGGGCTACGGCAGAAGGTTTTTCCCATCCTGTGTTTCCCTTGAATACGATGCGTCCCATATCAGCCTGCCTCCTCTTCCCATGTGACCCGTACAGAAAGCCTCGGCCTGTCGCTGTAGTAGCGGCAGATCGTAGCCTTGGTCACATCCTTGTCATCCTTCCAGACTACGCTGTTGAGCGCGTCCAGGACTGACTTCATCACGTTGTCCAGATCAGGTTTTCTCATCGGTACTATCTCGCCCCTGTAGGCCATCTCCGCCTTCTTCCTGGACATAGAGGAAGGAACCTTCACATAGCAGAGGATCTCGATGGTGATTCCCCTCGGATCCGGCTCCGCCAGATGGGCATAGCCTTTCTTCTTCATGGCCTCCCCCGCGTAGAGCTGGATGTTGTGCTTTGCATCGATGTCCTTATTCGTCTGGTAGATGTGTGCATAGGACTTGCCATCCTTTCCGTTGACGATCTGCGTTCTGGGCCGCCCCTGTCCCCGGACATCGCCAGGGACATTGAAGATGATCACTCTCTTGTCACTCATCGAAGAAATCCCCCAGATCTTCCTGGAATAATTCAGGGCCTTCTCCGACGATCTCGCCTTCAGGCGTTACCTTCTCGCCGCCAGGGGCATTCCAGACATCATCAGGGATATCCGGCACAGGCGGTGCTGCAGCTTCTGATGGAGCTGGTGCAGGAGCCGGCTTTTCTGCAGACATTGGGGCAGTCTTCTTCGACCTTTTTTGCTGAGGAATCTCCGTTTCTGGTGCTGGTGCTTCAAGAGCAGGGCTGTCAACAGCTTCCTCAACCGTATAGACATCATCCTTGCCGTCAACATAAATCGGAGTACTATCCGGACTTGAGAAAGCTGCCTGATCACTCTCTATGGCTTCCTCCATCTCAATGGAAAGCACACCATATTTCCTAAGAAGCTGCTTTGTTACTGTCTTCTCGGCCATTGCAAACCAGTTCTTCTCCCAACCTACGCCGGTAGAATAGAGATCCGGGCCTTTCCATGTATCAGGAATCGGGAGAGGATGCTTTTTTCCATATGACTTGGAATAAGTCCTGGCATGAACTTCTATTTCCCGGAGGGTCATAAATAGAACCTTATGGCCTCCATTAAGAAGACGGTAAGCGGCAAAGAAGCCGACAATCTCATTCTTGTTCCCATGATCCCGGAATCCTCCTGGCACAGCTTCGACACGGATTTCTCCGGAGAGCAGATCTGAACCTCTGTATTCATCACTGTATACGGGGCCGGCATTGATCCACTCGTATGTACCGGATCTGGCTGCAAGCTGCCTCCATCCGTTGACCATAAGCTGGAACGTCGCTGTCTTTACTGTCTTGTCGACGAACTGCTGCTGTTCCTCATCCCAGACTTTGGTTGTATTGTTGTAAGGGACTATGGCTGCATATCCGAACGAAGGAGAGATATCGAGATTAAGGTTTGCAGCCTGCATAGCTGCAGAAATGACACTCATGGGATTGCAGTCCATAAGATCATTGCTGCCTGAGACAACCTGGACAAGCGTGGATTTGAAGCGTGCCATCTTCCGGGGGCTCATCATTTCCCCCAGCCGAGCTGTAATGCCGGCGCTGTTCAGTTTTTCCTTGAATACATCAATGGGTTTCTTTGCTACAGAATTTTTCGCCATAACCGAAACCTGTTTTGCGTTTGGATCGTATGCCATATTCATTCCTCCTCGTTATCTCTTTCATCTGCCGGATGAATCCCGTCCTCATCCACGAACATCACTCGCACTCCCTGCTTCTGCATATCTGCAAGGAAATCAGCCATCATGCTTTCATCCATGTCATTTCTCCTTTGCCATGTGATCGAGAGCGAATCGCAGATTCTCGTTCTCTGCTCTGAGCTTCCTGTTTTCATCGATGAGATCTGCCTGTGATAGCCGTCTTTCCCTGAATCTGCGATCCGCATAGACATTCCAGCTTCCCAGGAATTCCTCGAAGGCACGGTCACTCATCTGGGAAGCAAGCGAGATGGTTGCCGCAATAATCGTTTCAACACTGCAGTTCACATCAAGCTGGACGTGCCCCTGTCCAAGATCCCGAATATGGATGTGTCCTCTGGGGACGGTACTCCCACCTCTAATCTCACTTACGGAATCGACAATCATCTCAAACTTCCTTCTGATTAGGTTTCAGAATCTTGATTCCTAGTTTGGATGCTATATCCTTGATAAGAGGTAGCTTATACTTAGGGAAGACAAGGACAACCGGAAGCTGAAACCATTTAGTGAGAGAAGGATCTTCTGGTTCATCAGGGATGGTGAATACAACCTGCTGCGGGATTACTGCTGAAGGCGCCGGTGCTGCTGGCGGAGCTGCCTGAATGGGTGTCTCTGCCTGCTTTGCTGCTGCAGCTTCCGCCTCCTGTTGCTTCTGGATAGCTTCCACCTGCATCTTCTTATCCAGGGCAGCGGAAAGGGAGCCGGTGCGGTAGTATTCGTCGTATGCAGCGGGACCTCCGATTCCCTGCTCCGATGTCTTGAGGATGCAGTCCAGGTCACGGCTCACCCTCACAAGCTTCTCGCGGACAGCAAGCTGTACTGAGGTATCAGTCTCGGAAGCGTTGAGCCACCTAGGTTCAAGGAACCACGACATAACATCCTCGCGCTCCATCTTGATAAGCAGGGATTCACCTCTGAGGTTCTTCGCCTCGGTCTTTATGAACTCTTCGATGGATCTGCGCTTCTTCTCTTTGGCGGCGGCTTCGATCTCCTTCACCTGGATATCGATTCCGGAGATAGCAGAATCAAGCGAAGCGACTGCCTTCTTGTATAGCATCTCAAAGTCCGTATATGGAGCCATGATGATGGCCTTGGCTTTCTTTCTCTCGTCCTCCAGCGCTGTCTTCAGTTTTCGGAGAGCTGCAAGGTCCTTCTTTGCGAACTTTACCTGATCCTCTGTGACAACCTGCCCGATGTAAGGCTCAGATACCTTTTTGATCCAAGCCTCAAGATCAGCGATATTCGAAGCTACGCTGCCGGCTGCCGGCGTAACGATCAGATCGAACTGTTCCTGCTCTGTCATACACCTACCCTCCTTGGTGGTCTTTTATGCGCGAGCACATACTTGTGCCAGAATGTCTCTTCCTCTTCTTCCAGGAGCCTGATATCTTCCTGGACAGCTCTGGATCTGCGGTCGACGATACGGTAGAACATCTTGATCTCCGGGAAGCCCTGGTCGTCTTCTCTGAACGGCTCTCTCTTGAGCCGGGCTCCGAAAATAACGAAGTCCCATCCGGTCACGGAAAGCTGATGAAGCCCCTGGACATAGTAGTGAGGAGGAACGTAGCTCTGTGTGCCGTCCCAGGCATAAAGATGCTGCTGCTTTGTCCAGCTTCCGGTCTTGCCTTCATACACGCCTCTGGATCCGACTGGGAGGCCCCAGGGATTCATCGGATCCTTTACAGTAAGCTCCCCATCAAGCGTGGCTCCCATCCATGGGCGTCCTGCTGAGATGAGGATGTCGTACTGGTGATACTCCAGGGAAAAGTAAGGGACATCCAGCAGGAATGCTTCCCTAGCTACCGGTTCCATCTTGATGCCATACTGGACATACGGTTTTCCCGAGATATCCTCAGCCGGGAACATCCCGGTCTTCTCGTCATAGAGCTCAGCCGCGCTCTTCCATGGCGATGAGCCATCAATGGAGGCAGCATCGCTCGCCTGGAGATGCTTGTTTCTTTCGGTGAGCCAGTCCTCACGATCATGGAAGGACTTGCGTATGAATGCGTCACCCATTGCAATCCTCCTGGAAGTCGATGAATTCCCTGTCGATGATCATCCAGCGGCCATGCCTTGCTTCCGCTTCCTTCTTCTCGATACGCGGAAGAATGAACATGGCTGCAGACAGAGCTATTGCTGCTGCAGCCAGAATGATGATTTCCGAAATCCTTGCCGGCATCCGATCTCCTTTGCTATACTTGCTGTAGTAAGTCTGTGAGGGGTATAGCACCCTCCCTGAAATGCGCAGCTCCTGTTTCCGGCAAGAGCTGCATTTTTTACACCTGCTCCCTCTCCAGTCCGAGGCGACATCCTTCAGTGCTGTTTTTCTCTGCGAATCCCTTCCGCTAAAAGGGATGTCCTATCTCTGCGTCGGCTCAGTGCCGATAGCATTCCTTTTCCTAGACTCCTTCCATAGGAGGAGATCATGCTCATCGAAGCGGCGGACATTCCGTCCGAAGTCGTAGTACGGAGGGCATTCTCCCTTCATCATCAGCTTCCTGAAATATGAGTAGGAGATATTGAGAACCTCTGCTGCTTCTGGCGCTGTAAGAAGTCTGTTCATCCGTCTCCTCCTCACTCATTCCACGATTCCGATGCTCTCCCTGAGATCGGAGATGGCATCGTAATACGGATCGTCATCAAGCTCTGAGATGAAATCATCGAGTGCATCGATGCAGTTCTCCATGGCCTCTCCCCTCTCTGAATCCTGGATGGATTCGGGAAGGTTCTCATATGCATCCGATTCCTCGTCCCTGATCATCTCCAGAGAGCAGCGAAGCTCATCCCTTGCTACCGTCTCCTTGTTGAGGTAGGCCTCTAAGGCCTTGCTGATGTTCTTCCTTCTTCTGGTGTTCATGGCATCCTCCTTGGGAAAAGCGGCCGTTGCGGGACAGAGGTGGCCAGCCTCTCAGAAGAGTGCTGGTCAGAGTGCACTGTCCCTTGAACCGGTACCGGAAAAGGAGGTGGGTTCAATTTCTGGCCCGGAGGAATCCCTGAGTTCTCGACGTACAAGGGCGGCAAGGTAACCCTGCATCAGCATGCCTTTCGATCTGGCAAGATTCTTGAATCTGTCACGCTCTTCAGGCGTGATCTGAACCGCCATCATCAGTGCGTCTTTCATGGTTCTTTAATTCCCTCGCTTTTTGTAGAACTACTAAATCGATAGCCTGATAGTAGTAGTAGTAGTAAAAGTCAAGGTATTTTTTAAGTATTTGTACTATCATTTTCTGAATGCAGTTATACTTTAGCCATGCTTACGGTGCACGAGTTTTGGAACAACATCGATCAGATCAATCCATATCGCACCCTTGGTGAATTAGCCAAGGCCAGCGGCATAGATTACCACAGGCTAACACAGCAAAGATCCCGGGGATATATGCCTAAGCCAGAAGATCTGCTGAAGCTTTCAAAGTGCACCAAACATACAATTGAATCATTGCTGACTGGACAGAATGACAGGTCGGTTTATTCAAAGCGCGTTGAGATGATAGCCAACAGGTGCGAATATACAGCCAACGAAGAACAGCTGTTCTTCATAGAAAAGATACTGGGGCTTCCAACTCATTCAGTATTGGTCAGTCGTAATGATTTTGCCGGTGAGCAAAAAAGAGAGTCCAGCAGTGCGCTTGCGTAATGGCGTGGTGCTGTATGTGGGGAGATAAAGTTCATGGTAATGATTGTCCTGATTGCTCTTGCTTCATATCCTATAGTTCTGGTCTGTTATAAGGGGTATGTCTGGTATTACAACACAAGGATATATCCAAAGAAAAAACATAAGTGGGACCACAATCTGCCAGGGAGCCGAGAAGCTGGGCCGAGACGACCAGAGATGATTGATGACAAAAATGTATTGGGACCTGTTACAACGATATGGGTACTTATACTCATGATACTTGGTGCGGGGATATCCGTATGAATGGATGGAGAATGAAAAGGTTTTTCATGATAGTACTGGCTCTGATTCTTGGGGCAACAGTATTTGCTGGCTCTTATATTCAGGGGCCAATTCAAATCGCGGAGGATCTCTGGTCTCTCTCATTAATCACTGATGATGTGTCGGGCGATATTGCAGATCAAGAAGAGACCGTTACTGTTTTTGCTTTTACTCCAGGCAGCAACAGCTTGGGAGACAGTTGCGCAATTCAAATTGGGTACAGAAACGATGATTCAGTTTCATTTGTCAATTTTGAAATTCCCTATGAAACAATATTCACAACGACCACAGATGATATATTTGACGGAGAATTCATTAAATCAATCAATGCAATAGTATCACCAGAAAGCAGCAACAGCTTGTCTATAAGCGGTGTCGATTATGATTACTTGGTAAGCATATTGCAAAGGAACAGAGGTACAACGCGATTCTATATTGAAGACTTTGTCATCGATTTCGATTACGACCCGGTAGAATTTTCCAGAAAACTGGAATCTTGCAGAACCAGCAATGAACAAGCTTTATTGAATTGGTAACACTGTTATCAATCCTCGATGAAAAAAGCCGGGCGAACCCGGCTCTGATTATTCTTGCTATAAACTCATATCATTCTTCCGATGGCTTCCTGCACCTGCATGATCGGCTTCATCTGGCTTGCCTGGAGATGGAGATATCTTTCAGTCATCGCTTCGGATTCATGGCCGATTACCGCCCTCACCAGCTCACCCTGAACGCCCGAGGCAACAAGCTGCGAATTGAAGAAGTGGCGGAAGGAATGGAAAGTAAGGCCCTCTCTCGTGATGTCCGCATCGGCCATAGCCTTTTCCAGGTACCCATTCACATAAGTTCCCGAAACCGGTCTTGTGCCGTTTGTCGTGAATATGAAGTCGTCATCATCCCGTATGAACGCCCGTATCTCGTCCAGGATGAATCCAGGAAGCGGGCAGATCCTCACTCTTCCGCTCTTCGTTGACTTCAGGCTGCCGTCACCTGCGATCGAATGAGAGATCACGATTGCACCCTGCTGAATATCCATACCTCTAAGCGCCCTGACCTCTCCGAGCCGCATTCCCGTACATGCAGACAACAGGCACGCAAGCCTCGCAAGAGAGCTCAGCCAGGGAACCGAGAACAACTTCTGGATCTCCTCCTCTGTGAAAGCCTGGCGGGTGCTCACAGCTGAGACGTACAGCGGCTTCACCTTCTTCAGCGGGTTATCATTCATCAGCCCGCATTCAACGGCATAATCGAATATCGGGACGGCTGTAGTCCTCACACGGTTCGCTGTCGCATTCGATAGATCATGGGAGACGAGCCAGCTCTGCCAATTCTTCACAGCACGGACATTGATATCACACAGCTTCATCTTCCCGAAGAACGGAAGGATATAGCGGTCCAGTCTCTGCCTGTTCTCCTTCATTACCCTTGCTGTATATGGCCGTCCTCTGAGGACCTTGTCATTTTCGAGAGGACATGAACCAGGAATGAAGATATCCTTTGCCAGATCAGAGAAAAGCATCGAGGAGCCACATGCAGCAGTTTTCGGCAGATCAGTCAACAGCGTCCCGGTGCGGATGCGATCCTGGATGACTTCCATGGCAGCGCTCCTGGAGTGCATCCCAGTAGACCGACGGAACCGCTTTCCGTTCCCATCGTAGGCATAGTAATAGTAGGTGATCCTCTTTCCGCTCCTCCGCTGGAATGGAGCTGAACATCTTCCGGTTTTGTGCATCATTGCTTTCTCCTTTTCCAAAATTTCTGAATCCAAAGGCACTATTTGGACTCAGTTCTGAATCCAAATTCCCTGAAAAAGAGAAAAACAACACTGAAAATAAAAAGCTCTATTCCCTTTTAGCGGAAGGAAATAGAGCCAGAGCGGAAAACGGGACTTGAACCCGCGACATCCACCTTGGCAAGGTGGAGCTCTACCACTGAGCTATTTCCGCATT
>CALXKY010000036.1 GCA_944389055.1 uncultured Spirochaetaceae bacterium
CCGTATAGAAATCCTGGAAGCTTGCCGGGACCGGTATCATCTCATGTCCCGGAATCCTTTTTCCCAGCCTTCGCTGCTTCCTTTGCCATCCCAGTCGATGCGGAACTTCCACATCCCATCGAGTCTTATTGCCGTTCTCGTCTCCGTATTCTCCGGATAGAGCATCGAGTATTCAAGCATAGCTGTCTCCTTGGTCTCCTGATTATGTCATGCAGATGGCAGGAACTCATTCCTGCCTCATGCGCGCGTATCCCCACCACGGGCCTGCAAGCTCCGAGAGCCTTGTTTCCGCTTCGCTCTCGCTGTCAGTGAGTATCCTGATGCTGCCGCTGTCAGGGGAGAGCTGCATCATCATTTCCTGACACGCTCCGCATGGCATCCCTGCCTTGCCATCCGGCATCGCTATCGCAATCCGCTCTATGCGGCTTTCACCTGCTGTGATCATCGAGGATATTGCATTGCGCTCCGCGCACATGCCCAGAGAGCATGCCGTATCGATGGAGACACCGCAGTAGATGTTCCCTTCTTCTGTGATGAGCGCAGCGCCGACAGCACCTGCTTCCATGAGAGGGGAAACCTGTCTGTCCACCTGCACCTTGCGTGCTGCGGTGAATAGCCTGTCCCATGCAGGATCATATTCAGCCAGGGCCCTCGTTTCCATCTTCTTCACGAACGCATCCTTGCCGCTGCAGTAGCCTTTGATATCATATGGGAAGGCTGCCGCGAGGTCCTTCTTGAGTCCTGCATACGCATCTCTTGCCTCCGCGTGCTTCCTGAGATAGCCGCAGAAGGCGAGGTGCCGCTCGATATTTTCCCGGTCATCACACTGGAATATATGGATCTGGTGGGTGCGCTCATCGCCGCCTTTGCGGAGGTATCTCCGTCCGGGGATGCCGAACTCTCCAAGCCATTCGTAGCCTATTGCCTCAAAACCGGATCTGCAGCTGTCTGCACCGCTGAGGGATCTGGCAGAGACCATGATGTCTATGATTGGCTTTGCTGCAAGGCCGGGAACAGAGGTGCTTCCGATATGGTAGACCGTTATGCATTCAGAACCAAGGATTTCCATGATCTGGCGCTTCTCTTCATCGTACATCATAGTCCAGGCAGGGGTATATTCACTGATCGTTATATGCTGCGGCAATTTTTCCTTCTCTGTTCCATGAAGATTATCATCCGCTTCTGGTCTCATCAATGCATCTGTCCATCTAGCTGATCGGGTATTATATTGCATCTGGAGGTGCTGTCATGGATTTTACCGGAATCATTGGTAAACGCTATTCATGCAGGGCTTTCGATGCCAGCCGTCCGGTCCGGAAGGAGGCGCTGGAATCGATCCTTGAAGCAGGAAGGCTTGCTCCTACGGCGAAGAACCTGCAGGAGCAGAGGATATATGTGATAGAGAGCGATGGGGGACTGAAGAAGGTGGACTCCATCACTCCCTGCCGCTATGGTGCGCCAGCTGTGATCGCTGTCGCGTATGACAGGAACAATGTATTCGTGTATCCGGGAGGGAAGCGTGACTCGGGCACAGAGGATGCCTCGATCGTGGCAACGCACATGATGCTTGCCGCAGCAGATCAGGGTGTCGATAGCTGCTGGGTCAATTTCTTCGATCCTGAGAAAGCTGCAGAGGCCCTCGGGCTTCCGGAGAATGAGAAGCTGGTCATGCTTCTTGATCTCGGATATGCCTCCGGAGAGCATGAACCAGGACAGAAGAAGAGGAAGGCGCTGGAGGAGATTGTCTCTTATTGCTGAGCATCTGCTGCAGGAGGCTTCAGGCTTCCTGCAGCGATCCAGGTCCTTTACGTCAGCGTGAAGGCAGGGGCCTGCATGCTACCATCATAGAGAAATCTCTTTATCTTGAGCGTGGGCGTTCTCTCGAATGGCGTTTCCTGTGCCCTTATCCCCGTGAGCTTTGAGAAGGATGAAAGCCTCGAATTGACTTCATTCTTCATCTCCTTGAGATATTCCATTGCATGCTTCCTGATTTCTTCCAGCGGCATGTTCAGGTTCTTCTGCATCTGCTCGAGGTTGAGACGCACAAGCGCGACAAGGCCGCCGTTTTCAGGTATCACAAGCGATTCATCGACATATGCCTGATTATTGATGATCGATTCGATAGCCTCAGGGAAGATATTCTCCCCGGAGGGGCCCAGGATCATCGTCTTGACCCTTCCGCGTATCGCGAGATTTCCTTTTTCATCCATGAATCCAAGGTCTCCTGTACGGAAGTAACCATCCTCCGTGAAGACTTCCCCGTTGAGGTCTGGCCTCTTGTAATACCCCTGCATCACATTAGGCCCCCTGACCGCGACTTCTCCGATGCCTTCCTCGTTCCTGTTCAGGAGGATGACATCATCATCCTTGACGATGCTGCCGATGAAGCCGGGCTTCTGGCTTCTGCGGAAAGGTTTGCAGCCTGCGATGAGCGGACTTGTCTCGGTGAGGCCATAGCCGATCGCATATGGGAAATGGATCTCATGGAGGAATTTCTCCGTTTCCTTATCCAGCGCAGCTCCTCCGATACCGAAGAATATGAGACGGCCTCCGAATTTCTTCCTGAGCGCATGGCCGATGAGACGGCATGCCAGCGGTCTTGCTGCACGGTTCGCCATCATTGATGAGAGGACCCTGCTTTTATCGATGAGCGGCAGCAGCGCCGAGCGATGGATTTTCTCTATCAGGAGGGGAACGGAGAACATCACGTGCGGACGTACTTCGCTGAGTGCCGCCATGATGATAGTCGGAGCTGGCGTTTTGCCCAGGAACACGATCTCCATGCCCATCATCAGCGGAATAAGCTGTCCGAGCGTGAATTCATATGTATGGGACATCGGAAGGATCGAGAGCGCTTTCATCCCGGGTTTCAGCTTCACATACTGATCCGTAGCAAGATCCGCGCAGCGGAGTATGTTCCTGTGCGAGAGCATGACGCCCTTCGATGATCCTGTCGTGCCCGATGTGAATATGAGCGAAGCGGTATCTTCTTCTGAAGGCCTTCTGCTGCAGAGTTCCTCGGGCTCGATGCTGCAGCCGATGAGCGATGAGATCACCGTATCCGGAGAACCATCGGAAGAGGTCCTGATCTCCGTAAGATCATCAAGCCTGAAGAGATGCTGGATGCTGGCCTTCATAACCTTGTCCATGCATCTGACGCTGGCGGCCACGCCTTTTGCCTCACTGAATGCAAGGATGGATTCCACGTCGCACTCAGGGAAGTCCGGCAGGATGGGGACTGCGATGGCCCCGATCGAGACGATTCCCAGATACATGATCATCCACATCGGAGAGCTCTCTCCGATGATGGCAATCCTGTCTCCTCTGGAGATCCCGAGCTTCATGAGGTATGCCGAAACGGATCCGGAGCATTCCTTCAGCCTGCTGTATGTGTATGATATATCCGTGTGGAATACGCTGTAGCAGCATCTTTCTCCGTATCTTGAGGCAGCTGCCTCGAGCAGGGCAGGGAATGTGTACTCCCTCACTGTCTTCATCTTCAGCCCATCCTGCCTCTGTATGCTGCGGCAGCTTCTGAATGTGATTATATCCTTCTTCATTGTCATCTCCTTCCAGCGCAGGCATGCCTGCGTATTGCGGCAGAGCTGCAGATTGCTCCCGTATTGCCGCCTTGGATAACCCCCGATCCCCTGCGCGTCATGATGCCATGGGAAACATATTGGATGCAACAGTGCCATTTTTCCCATGATCGAGGACCGGGAATACTCTCTATGCTTCTCCTTTCAGCCAGGCAACCGTATCGCTGAGAGTCATGCTGAAATCGCGGGGTTTGTATCCCAGCTCCCGTGTTGCCTTCAGGTGGGAGAAGTGAACGTTACCGGCGATGGTGCTCAGTGCATAGCTGGTGTAGAGGGGACGTGTGTGAGTGAGCATCGAGACGAGGCGGAAAAGCGGTTCGAAAAGCCGTGCAACCCATAACGGGAGGCAGATCTTCCTCTTTCCTCCGGTTTTCTCACGCACCTTCTCAAGCAGTTCACGGATCGTTATATATCTGTTTGAAAGTATGTAGCATTCACCCGTACGTCCTTTCCTGAGGGCTTTCAGGCATCCCTCTGCCACATCCCTGACATCTACGAAATCATAGCCGCCATCGACACCTGCAGGGAGCTTCCCTCCGATGTACATCTTCACCAGCTGCACGAGGTGGTGGTGCCCGCTGTCATATGGACCTATGATCCCGGATGGCTGGACAACGACTGCATCAAGCAGCCCGAGCTTCGCTGCTTCGATCACAGCTTCGGTTGCCGCAGCCTTCGTTTTCGCATAGCCTCCTTCTACATCATCGCTCAGGAATGATGAGATTTCCGAGATCACCTGTCCTTTCCTCTCTGGAATCGCATGGACGGAGCTGACGTAGAGCATGCGGCTTACGCCATGCTCTATGCATTTCGTGATTATATTCTCCGTGCCTGTGACATTGACGTCATACAGCTTGCTGCCATCATTCCCTCCGATGCTGATGATCCCTGCCGTGTGCATGACGTATGTCTCATAGCCATCCGTACCGGAAAAGATCGGCTCCAGAGAATCCGGGACAGTCACATCACCGTGGAAATAGCTGACCCTTCCGGGGAACTCTTCCTTCTCTCCCGGCAGTATGAGGCCACGGATGATGCAGTCTTCACTGCAGAATTTCCTGATGATCGTGCTTCCGAGGTGTCCAGCAGCACCTGTTATTATGTATAGCTTCCTCATTCTCTGATTCTCCTTTCATAGAGAAAGCTATCAACCGATGGTCCACCATGCGTTAAGAGCTGCAGCGGAGTTGTTTACCTGTGGTTTACATTGGCGGGCAGCCTGACGGTGAAGACCGTGCCGGTTCCTTCCTCGCTCCTTGCATCTATCGTGCCATCGGAGAGATCAATGACGCGTTTCGCGATTGCAAGCCCGAGCCCGAGCCCGGCAGACGAGCGGCTGCTGCTTCCACGGTAGTACGGGTCGAAGAGATGCTGGAGCGTACCGCTATCCATGCCCGCTCCCGTATCGGATATGACGACTTCAGCAATACCATCCTTCTCTTCGACCGAAACAGATATTTCCCCGCCTTCCGCCGTGTATTTGACAGCGTTGTCGAGGAGATTGATCCAGACATGCTGCAGCAGTTCGCGGCTTGCATGAACCAGCGCTCGCGAGAATGTCCCGCTGAACTCGATCTTCTTCTCCATCCAGCTCTTGGAAAGGATTATGGAGCACTGCCGGACCTGTTCCGAGAGGTCGTAGTCCTCCGCATCCGTCACGATCTGCTGTGCTGAGAGGCGGGACAGGAGTATCGTGCTGCTTGCCAGATCCGAAAGGCGCTTTGATTCATCGGCTATTATCCTCAGATACTCCTTCTGCTCCTCGTCCGTAAGCTTCTTATCCAGGAGAAGCGACGCGAAGCCGTTTATCGAGGCGATGGGCGTCCTGAATTCATGGGAGTAGCTGTTGATGAAGTCGTTGCGGAGCAGCTGTACGCTCCCGAGTTCCGCGCACATCTTGTTGAAGTCCTCGTAGATCGGAGCCATGGGATCGCTTGGCCGGTATGTGATGCGTACGGAATAATCGCCCTCTGCGACCTTGCGGATGTTATCCGAGAGGGTGGAGAGCTCCTTGCTCCTTTTCCTGTAGAGGATCGTGTTGAGCGGGACCATGATGATTATGAATATGATGAGCGTGCCGAGTGCTTCGTAGCCTGCTGCCGCATATGTGTTATCAACACCGAACACATCGGTCACCAGCCACGTCATGAACGTGAATGATGAGAGGGCGATGATGATGACTGCGATGGATTGCACAAGCAGCATCGGCAGGATCCGGGCATTCCTTCTCTTTCTCATGACCGCCCGCCCTCATTGATGACGGCTTTGTAGCCGAGGCCCTTGATGGTTATGATGCTGAATTCCCTGATGCCTGCGAGCTTGTTCCGTATCCTGCTTATGTGCGTCTTCACCGTGTCCTCGCCGCTTGCTGAGTCATAGCCCCATACATTCTCGAGAAGCTGTTCCTTTGAGAAGATCTGGTCGGGGTAGGAGAGAAGCCTGAAGAGAAGATCGAACTCCTTCTTCGGGAACTCGATGTATTCCGTATCGCTGTATACGGCATACTTCTCTGAATCAACGGTCACGGAGCCGATCCTTATCTTCCTGCTCTCTGCGATTTCCGCGCGCCTCAGAAGCGCCTTGATGCGCCATAGAAGCTCATCGCTGCTGAATGGCTTGGTGATGTAGTCATCAGTGCCGAGGCTGAATCCGCGTTCCTTGTCTTCCAGCGATTCCTTCGCCGTGAGGAACAGGAACGGCATGGAATAGCCTTCATCCCTGAGCTTCCGGAGAAGCTCATAACCATCCATATGCGGCATCATGATGTCTGCAACGACAAGATCCACGCCGCCTTTGTGGATGATCTCCAGGGCTTCCTCTCCATCCTTGGCTGTCAGCACCTTATACTGCCCATCGAGCCTTGCCGCTGTCAGGAGCCTCATGTTGCGTTCGTCATCAACGACAAGCACTGTTGCCATAATCTTTTCTGAACCTCTGTTCTGCACTATAGCATATCGAAGAGATGGATGAGATGGGAATCGCGGCTCCGGTGAAGATGAATATGATCATCTTGGCAAGGCCTGTGAAGACCTTCAGAAAACAAGGGCAGAGCACCAGGCTGCTGATCATCCCGGCTCCGATCATATATCCTGCTTCAGCTCTCATGGACTTCCTTTCCATATGGGAATGATAGAGCAGTCCATGTGAGGCAAGGTGAACGCACAGGGCTTGTAAGTTCGCGTTCTGTTCTCCCGATTGATTGCGGAAGCTCCCTGGTGGGAGCCTCCGTCTCAGTCAGATATCAGATATGCTCGCCGGCTTTCTTCTTTATGAGTTCCTTGCCGGATGTTGCGACGATGGTTATGCCAAGGACAACGAGGAGGACAGCCACTATAAGCTGCAGTCCCTCGACCATGAATGCACCGGTTCCGGCTGAAAAGGCCTTCACAAGCGAGATGAAACGCTGTATGAGTGCCGAGAATGTCACGATCAGCATGATGACGAACGGCGGGATGAGCGTCCTCATCTCCCTTCCTGTGACTTTCAGGAACACACAGAGCGTGATGAGCACAAGTGCGCTGAGAAGCTGGTTCGCGCTTCCGAAGAGCGGCCAGATGTTGGAGTATCCGACCTGGGTGAGGATGTAGCCGAAGATGAGCGTGATGAGTGTGGAGACATATTTGTTGCAGAGTACCTTCCTCCATACGGCAGCTGTGGCCATATCGTCGACGCTGAATAGCTCCTGGAATGACATCCTTCCGATTCTTGCAACGGAATCGAGCGTTGTGAATGCCAGGGCCGACACGCACATGGTCATGAAGCACTGTGCCGCATATACAGGTATACCGAACATCTCCAGGAATCCTGCAACTCCGGATGAGAAAATCTGGAAGGGCGTGCCGGCGGCAGCTGTCCCGTCTGCTGCGGCAGCAGCACCTGCAACGCAGAGCGCGACTGTTGCGAGAAGGCTCTCAAGCAGCATCGCGCCGTAACCAACCTTGAGCATATCCTTCTCATTTGAGATCGTCTTGGAGGATGTACCGGAGGAGACGAGGCTATGGAAGCCTGATACCGCTCCGCAAGCTACGGTCACGAAGAGAATCGGGAAGAGCGTTCCGAGCTGCGGATTCGTGAATCCCGTGAATGGCTGCAGATTCATCGCCGGATGGGCGAATATGAGGCCCAGGACGGCTCCTGCGATCATGCCGATGAACATGAATGTGGACATGTAATCCCTTGGCTGCATCAGAAGCCACATCGGAAGGACTGCTGCGATGAATATGAATGCGAATGCGAAGAGCACCCATGCATCCTTGTCCCACAGGACCGGCATGAGCATTCCGCAGACGAACGAGAGCACCGTGAATGCCAGTCCAAGCACAGCTTCCTTCCATCCTGTAAGCTTCGCCTTGCGCTGAATGAGTCCGACAACGATTGCGAAGATGATGAAGAAGATGGATATGCTGCCTGCTGCACCATTCACCCTGGCACCTTCTAAGAGCGTTTCCGTTCCATCTATGACCGTGAATGCGTTGAATGTATCGGCAACCATGTCTGCGAATGCCGCGATTACAATCAGGCAGAACAGCCAGCAGAAGCCGAGGAACAGCTTCCTTCCCGTCCTTCCGATGTATTTCTCGATGAGAAGACCCATTGATTTCCCGTCATTCTTCACGCTTGCATAGAGCGCACCGAAATCCGTGACGGCACCGAAGAAGATACCGCCTATCACGATCCAGAGAAGAACAGGAACCCATCCGAACACAGCTGCCTGGATCGCACCTGTGACAGGCCCGGCGCCTGCGATCGATGAGAACTGGTGCGCGAACACCGTCCAGCCATCAGTAGGCACATAATCCTGTCCGTCATTGTGGAGGACGGCAGGAGTCTTCGCTTTTGGATCGATTCCCCATTTCCTTGCCAGCCAGCGCCCATAGAGCATATAAGCTGCTATAAGGCACACTGCGGTGATCAGAACAATTGCAAGAGTATTCATACGGGAGACTCTAGCGCGGCTTTCGATATTGATAAAGTCTTGGAAGGGTGCGAATTGCGAAGAAAATATTTTTTCTGGGCATCCTCTGTCGGATATCTCACTGACCGTCTGCTCCGAGGATTGCGAGTGACGGTATGGTGAAACAGGGATGCAATGGTGGCAGCTTCCTTCTGATGATGACTCCTGGACGTTGTGCAACGATGTCCGTGAAGCGCTGGATAAAGCTAAAGGGCTTCCGATGAGTCTGAAGCCTGCTGCGGCCAGAATCCGAGTAAATCATCAAAAGAATCGAATGCCTTATCAATCATTGCAGCACAGTCCTGCCAGATGGCGTGCTCTTCGAAAAGCTGAAATCACAGTATCCTTTTCCAGAAGCAAGTGTGCCGCTGCGCTTGAATCGGATTCTGGGAAGGAGCCCTGAGAACGAGATATCATCATTCTCACAGTAGACAGCACAAAGCTCAGGACAATCATATTTCCTGCACATATCCCAGTAAATACAGCTATGGAGATTGAAGTGTATCTCCTTCCCGTCGCACCGTACCCATTCTGTTTTCCAGCCTATAGCGGGGAAGTTCTTTGCCATGAAATTCCTGACACACATGCGATAGATTGAATATGCAAACGGCAATCTTGCCATCCTGGATAGTGAGGCTTTCTTCTTCTCCGCTGTCCTCCGGGTTTCCTTCCTGACAGAATCCAGTGATGTATCCTTGTCATAACCTTCAGAAAGAAGTGCCTTGTAATAAGCCATCGGCGGAAGGAGCTTCATCTGCATATGATTCCTGATTGCTTCATTGTCTTTATAATCAGCCTCTGCTTCGAGCTTTGAGAATATATCATCGGCCTCAAGATAGATCTTCCTGCCTTTCTCTTCTCCGAATTCTCTTATGCAGTCATCAGGAAGGAATGCGAAAGGAGTCTCATTTATCCTCATCTTCCTTCTCTCCCGCAATCTTTGCAAACACATCGGCTGCGTATCTCTGCAGTACATCGGACTTCGTAACAGCGATGCCCCATTTCTCATCACCGAGGACTATGAGGGTATCTCCGGCTTTTATATCAAAAGTCTCCCTTGCCTCCTTCGGGATTATGATCTGCCCTCGTTCTCCGACCTTCACGGTACCGAAAATATAATGGCCTTTGGGAATCTCCATGATTGCCTCCTAAAAATTCATATAAGTATGAAATAACATATTTATATGTATTATTCAAGCTGTAGCAATTCCTTTGTCAGGTACATGCATGATTGTATCCGGAATGACTTTTTGAAGATTGAATTCAGATAGGAATTGCGGGCAAGCATAAAGATAGGGAGCGACCTGCGAAAATGCAGATTGCTCCCAATATGATCAGATCTTCCACTCGCTGCTTTCTTTCTGCAAAGCAACCATATGCGAGAAGATTCCATTACGTTTAAGCAGTTCTTCAGGACTGCCTTCTTCAGCAACATGGCCTCCGGAGAGAACAACGATCCTGTCCGCATTCTCGACTGTCCGCATCCGGTGTGCGATGACAAGAACAGTCTTATTCCTGATCAGCTTCGAGAGTGCCTTCTGAATCTCGGTCTCGTTCTCAGCATCCAGTGATGCTGTAGCCTCATCGAGAAGGATTATCGGAGAGTTCTTCAGGAATGCGCGGGCGATTGATATGCGCTGCCTCTCTCCGCCTGAAAGCTCGCATCCGTTCTCACCGATCATCGTGTTCCATCCATCAGGAAGCCTCTCAACAAACGGAAGGCACTGTGCCATTCTTCCGGCCTCCATCACTTCCTCATCTGTCGCATCCCGCCGTCCTATCCTGATGTTCTCCATGATGGTATTGTCAAAAAGAGTCACATCCTGGAATACGATTGAATAGAGTGATAGCAATGACTCCGGATCTGCCTTTGTGACATCCATGCCTCCGACTGTTATGCTCCCTGAATCAGGATCCCAGAAGCGGGCTGCAAGCCTTGAGACTGTCGTCTTTCCACCACCCGATGGCCCGACAAGCGCTGTCACCTCTCCCTGCCTTGCTGTGAATGTCACATCAGACAGGACTTCCTCGCCGTTGCCATAACCGAAGCGCACATCCCTGAATTCGATATCATAGCCTTTATTCGTAAGCTCAGGCTTTCCTTCCTGCAGGGGATGGAAAAGTATCTCATCCATTCGTTCGACGTTTGTTCTCAATGAGATCACTGCCGCAAGGTTCTGCAGAGAGCTCTGAAGAGGATCGTAAAGGCGGGAGGCGATCAGAAGGTACATGAAGAGCGTCAGCACATCGATCTCGCCATCAGCAAGCAGAATGGATCCGGCTAGTGCGACGGTTCCGATTCCTATCTTCAGAATAAAGGAAGCGGAGACGACGAACACAGCCGTGCCGACTTCCGAGATGATCGCTCTCTTCTCAACCTTGTCTATCTTCCTGAAGAGTCCGTTGAGATATTGCCGCTCTGCATTGCAGCTCTTGAGATCCCTCATCGTCTCTATGCATTCCTGGATGCCATCGGCTACTTCCATCTTCGCATCCATCGAGCGTCTTGAGAGCCTGTACTGCACGTTTCTGGAAAGGATGACTATCAGGATGGCGACAGGAATCGGCCAGAGAGCTGCAAGTCCCATTCTCCAGTCGAAGAACATGATTGATAATGCTGCAATCGTTGTTGAGATAACCGCTCCAATAAGCTCAGGAACCCAATGCGAGAGCCCTGTCTCAAGCGTTGCGGCATCAGCCATGATAGTGCTTGTTATATCCGCAAGGTCCTTCTTGCCGAAGTAGGAGAGGGGTATCTTCCTCAGCTTCTCGGCAAGGCTCACTCTCCTCACGCCGCTTTCAACGTAGGTTGAGAAATAGGTTGCCTTATAGACACATCGGTAAGAAATCATGATTAGGGCAACGGAGATGATGCATAATGCAGCGTAGGACAATCCTCGTCCTGAAAGGGTATTCATCATCATGTCTGCTGCAAGAAGATAGAGAATACCGACAGGCACGAAGAGTGTCAGATTATGCACGGCGCAGGCAATGAAGCCCTTTACCAGATCCTTTGCACCCTTCTCAGAGAGTGCGAATGCTCTTTCAAGTCTCTTTATCATCACATTGCCTCCTTGCCGACCTTCCACTCCACGGAGCTCTGATAATCATTCCACATCTGGCAGAAGAGTCCTTTCTTCTCAATAAGATCATCGAATGTCCCGCTTTCCCTTATCTCGCCGTCGGACAGCACATATATCCTGCCGGCATCTGCAATCGTTGAAAGGCGGTGGGCAATCATGATGACAGTCCTGCCATCAAGCATTGATGAGAATGCCTTCTGGACCTTGACTTCGTTATCGGGATCAGCGAATGCCGTCGCCTCATCAAGTATGATGACAGGGGAGTTCTTGAGGATCGTGCGGGCTATCGCTATGCGCTGTGTCTCTCCTCCTGAGAGGTATATCCCTCCGCTGCCAAGCACTGTGTTTATGCCATCTGGAAGCTTCTCGATGATATCCATGCACTCAGCTTTTCTCAGCGCTTCAAGCACCTCATCGTCGCCTGCATCAGGCTTTGCCAGCTTCACATTGTCCTTTATCGTTCCCTTTATCAGGTGGCTGTCCTGGAAGACGAATGATACATGCTGCATGAGGCGTTCCTTCGGGATATCCCGGATATCCAGTCCTCCGATCCTGATCGTTCCTTCCTGCGGATCGAAGAAGCGGGCAATGAGGGAGGCAAGCGTCGTCTTTCCTCCTCCAGAAGGCCCGACGAAGGCGACTAGGGAACCCGATGGGATATTGATTGATACATCATGGACGGCATCCTTCTTGCCATCATAGCTGAATGTCACATGCTCCAGCTTCACGGAGCTGTCAGAAGGAGCAAGTCCGTTATGTGCATCGCTCTGCGGCTTCTCGTTCATTATGGTATCCACCCTCATGAGAGCATCATGGACAATCATGGCCTCCTCGCTCTTGAACATGATCTTCGTCAGGGTTATTGAGATTACAGGCGTGATGATCACATAGAAAAGCACGTTCAGGATGATCTCCGGAGTGATTCCTCCAGATGCCAGCATGAATGCTCCGGCTGTTATGAAAGCAAATGAGCTGTTTATCGCTCCCGTGTAGATGATCATCGGCCTCATCAGCTCTTTCGTATATTCAATGACCCATTTCTCATAGCGGTCGATTGAATCCTTGAAGAGGCGGAATGAGTAAATGGTCTGACCGAAAGTCTTCACGACGGGGATTCCCCTGACATATTCGACAGCCTGATTCGACATATCCGCAAGCGCATCCTGATACTGCTTCATCCTCTCCTGCATCCTTTCTCCTGTCATCCTCATCATGATCAGGAAGCCAAGCACGACAGGAAGAAGGGAAAGAAGCCCGAGTCTCCAGTCGAACCAGAGAAGCATGGCGATGAGTCCTATCGGAGTGGCAATTGCTGCAGCCCTGTCCGGAAGCTGATGTGCAAGATATGTCTCGGTTGCAGCGCTTGAGTCGTTGATGATCTTCCTCAGCTTCCCGCTTCCGAAACGGTCTTCCACTCCAAGAGGCAGGCTGATGACATGGGAGAGCATCTCCTTCCTCATGTTCGCCGCAACGCGGAATGCGGCCACATGCGAGCACATCAGGGCTGCGATGTAGACAAGCATCGAGATGATTGCCAGCGCCACGGCATAAGCGCCATAGCGGGCTATCATCCCGTAGTCTGATGCAAGCACATCACGGATGATCAGCCAGATGAAGATGAACGGAAGCAGAGCCAGTATCGCTGAGATTGCTGACAGCACCCACGAGAGATACGTCAGAGCCTTATGTCTGCCCGCATATCGCAGCAGGCGTTCAAGGTCTTTGTTCTGATTCATAGAACCTCCAAATGAGTTAGCTTAAGCTAACCAATATGTTCAAAAAAAAGAGACATCATAGCCTCATTCCGAAAAGACGCTCCCATCCAGCCTTGTAGAAGGCCTGGAGGTTCTGGATATAGATCCTCGCATCCTCCCGGGGGACAGAGTGCCTCACCACCTCGAAGAAGGAGGTGAAATAGCCCGATGTGACCATATGCTCAAGAAGGGGATCGATCTCAGGTATCTCCATTCCGTTTCTGCGCATGAGGGCGATGAATTCCTCCGTGGATTCCTCTTCGACCTTCATCATCTCGTCGGCCATGCTGGAATAACGGGTGCCTTCAGAACACATCAGGATCAGACGGAACTCGTCCAGATGATCATAGATATATTCCAGGCACCACTCAACGCAATGCGCTGTTATGTCTCCCATCCCTGAGACCTGAGTATCATAGGGGAGGGCCGCGAATTCCACGTGAGCATCTTTATACGCATTCATTACAGCGTTATAGGAATCTTCCACGAGTGAATCGAAGATTTTCTCCTTTGAATCGAAATAACCGTAAAGGGCTCCTGTCGTTACGCCAGCAAGAGAGGCAATGCGCCTCATCGATGTTCCCTGGAATCCTCTTTCAAGGAATTCCTTCTTGGCTGTTTCAAGTATTCTTCTTTCAGTCTCACTCATGGATAACACTGTTATATAACACAGTTATAATATGGTCAATATATGATGCTGCGTTTATATTTTCTGACCGTGTGTGGTTTTTATGGAAAATATCTTATTCCTGGCATAATATGAAAAAGTGCAGATAATAAGTACTTACAGGATAAAAAAAATGCAAATGGGCTTAAAACGCTTTTTTTTTGCATCATGTTGACTGATTGTGAACCATAGATTTCATCATATGTATGAAAGAGGTCTTGCAGACAGAGCGGTTTGCAAAATGGCTGAGAAAGCTGAAGGATGATTTAGCTAAGGTTGCAATAGTACGCAGGATTGAAAGACCTGAACAGGGAAATTTCGGAGATCCGAAGTCTGTTGGTGATATGGTTTTCGAGCTTCGGATTGATGCAGGG
>CALXKY010000037.1 GCA_944389055.1 uncultured Spirochaetaceae bacterium
GCTTCATCCAGCTCGCTGTCGTATCCCGTGAGTATCACGGTACCCTCATTCTGCACGTTCGTGCACTCGCGGTTCACGGCGTGAAGGATATCTGAGGAGAAGTCAATGATCGTATCGAATGCCGATGAGAATCCATCGGAAAGCCCGAGATACTCATCACGTCCGCTGATCAGTTCGAAGAAGGAGGATGAAGTATCTGCGATGGCTATCATATCCCGGGGAGTCAGGCGCCTTAGCGAAGCCTTGGCAGAGAGCCGTTCGAGATCGGAGGATGAGGAAAGGATATCCCTCACCCGCCTCAGCTCATCCCTGTCGGAATAGAACATCGTAACCCAGTCCAGCCTCTTCTCTATATCCGCCTTCCCGACAAGCGGATGGAGGATCGCATCCTTGAGAAAGCGTCCGCCCGAAGCGGTGCGCGTCCTGTTTATCGTATTGAAAAGCGATCCCCTTGCCCTTCCATCCGAAAGCGACGCAGTGAGCTCAAGATTCCTCACAGCTGCGGCATTGAGCTCAAGATAAGATCTGTCCTCGATCCTCTCTATAGCCCTCAGCTGCGGCATCTCGGATTTGGTATTGTCTGCGATATACTTCAGGATAGCGCCGATCGGCGAAAGAAGCGGATCGCTTTCGCCGATTCCGAACAGTCCGAGAGCGGAGCGCGAGAACTGCTTCTCAGCTTCCTTCTTTCCCTCCTTGACGGAGAAATACCATGATGGAAGCTTTGTTATCATCGCACCGGTCCTGTCCAGGACCTCCCTCAGCGGCTTCTCGGTGAAATAGAGGTCATCAGGAACGATTATCTCCTTCGGGGCGACGGATGAAAGCAGCGACTCCAGCGCTTCGTTGTCCTTCTCGGCCGGCAGCGTGCGTACACGGAATATGCCCGTTGAGATATCCGCCCAGGCTGCGTGGATTCCCTTGCGGTTCTGCTCCACTGCAAGGACGAACGAAGAAGAGAGCGAGTCAAGATACTCCTCATCCACGACGGTTGCAGGGGTATAGATTTCCGTCACGCTCCGCTTTGCAAGTTCCCGGGGACTGTCCGAGAGCGAAAGCTGCTCGCAGATCGCAACCTTCTTCCCTGCATCCAGAAGCCGCTTGAGATAATTGCGTGCCGCATGATACGGGATGCCGCACATGGGCGTTCTGGCCCTGTGCGTCAGGGTGAGGTTCAGCAGATGCGAAACTTCCTCGGCATCAGAGCCGAACATCTCGTAGAAGTCCCCAAGACGGAAGAAAAGCACCATATCCTGATGCTTTTCCTTTATTTCCATGTACTGACGCATCATCGGCGTCAGTCCGTCATTCCTTTCCATCGTATCAATAATATGATGTCGTGATGGCAAGGACAAGCTTCAGACCGGAATTATTGAAGATACCCGACGGATCCCACTGCATGCCCTGGTTCCTGTCCCATGTCCAGTTCTCGACGAGATAGAGGCCGAGAGGGAATCCGGGGATCTGCATCTTCACGCCGGCTCCGGCTGCGATATACCAGTCGATGTTGCTGAACTCCGAAAGCTCAGAGATATCTCCGGTGACACCGGTAGCCGAAGCGAAAGCCTCGACGGCAAGCATCTGGTAAACGACGGGGAACGTGAGATCGATCTGGTTGTGCCACATGAAGGCCTTATCATAGACGACATCGAAGCCGCGTCCGATGTTCATGCCATCGATGTAGAGCATCTCATATCTCGTTGCGCCTTCCTTGGCATTGTACCATCCCCACTGCCCGTCATTCTTCCAGTACTGGTCGAACATGAACGATATGGAAGAAGTGTATGACAGGACAAGGCTCCTCTGCCTCTCCTCCTCATCGATGTACGTGAAGAGCGAGTGGAATACGGAACCGGAGAGAGACAGCCTGTTGTAGTTCGAAAGACCTCCGAGGATACCGCCCGCATAGGTATACGATGCGCTGAGCACATAGCCCCTTGTCGTATTCTGCCTCAGGTCACGCCCGTCCCATGTGATGGAGAGCGTAAGCCTGTTGGACCACTGCCATGCCTGATGATACTTGTAGATGAGCTCCTCGTAGGGCGTATACATCGTATCATCGTAGACAGCATGATTGAGACCCAGCGATATGCCGGCCGAGAGCGTGAGCGATCCCGGATCGAATGCGAAGGTGTAGCCCGTCGTGTATCCCAGCGCTATGCGGTAGTAATCGTATGTCATGAGATATGCATCCGACGGATAGAGCGGATTATCGGTTGCATACCACTCCTCGGGGGAGCTGTATCCGAGCGGGAACGTGAGCTTGTCCTCGTCGCGTCCGTCGAACATGGCGGAATTGGGATTCTTCTGCAGCGTATCATCCCTTGAGCTCCGCTCTACTGAGAGGGAGATTGAGTTAGCCCAGCGCTTGTCACCCACCCAATCATCAGAGAGTGATACAGAAACAGACTGTGTATCGGGAGATAGCGTTGTGGAGATGGAGAGATCACGGCCAGTTCCCGCCAGATTCCTGTCAGCCCACTGAAGGAATCCGGAGATGGGAAACCCGTCAACGGTACCGCCGAACGTTGCTCCGAACTGGAGCTCCATCTGGTTTCCCTCCTCCACGTTGAACTCGATGATGACACCATCAGGCGTATCGCCATACAGGAGATCTGCCCTCACAGTGGAGAGAAGACCGGTATTCATCATATTCTGCTGGCTTCTGATGAGCGCAGAGCGGGAGAATACGTCTCCCACGCGGAGCGTGATCTCGCGTTCGAGCACATATGGCTTGGTTTTCGTGAGGCCGTTGATGATTATGGCCTCGACAACCGACTGATTGCCCTCGGTGATGGAGATGTCATAGCTGATCGTGTGATTCTCCTCATCGCGGATCGGCATGAAGTTCACGGTTGCCCTGATATAGCCATTATCATAATAGAGCGAATTGATCGCTTCCTGCTGCATCGCTATATCCACCGAGTCATAGGCATCTCCCTCGTGGATCGTGATAAGCGACTGGATCTCATCATTGGAGAATACGCTGTTGCCGGAGAAGGAAACCGTACCGATGGTCCACCTGTCACCCTCCGTGATCGTATATATGATATTCACATAAACGACCTTATCATCCTCTTCGCCAGTCGGAACGACATCAACCGAGTCTATCCTCGCATCAGGATAGCCCTCGGAGCCGTAGAGCTGGATGATCGCGTTCCTGTCGGCCTCGACATCTGCCATGACGAGATTCCCTGAGCTGAAGAATGAGCGCGCTTTCTGCGTCATGACACCCTTGAGATCATCAGCAGTCAGTCCGCCTATGCCCTGGAAAAGTATGTCGCGTACCTTGTACTGCCTGCCTTCGGATACAGTGAAGAGAATGCTTACGGTATTCGTCGCCTCATCAATGGCATAGCTGCCTTCCACGGTGGCATCCCTGTAGCCCCTGTCAAGGTAATAGCTCTGGATCGAGGATGCGTTCACTGGAATCATGCCAGGGGTGAAGTAGCCGCCTGACGCCAGAGACTGCGACCGCAGCAGCGGGTTCTGCCCTATCCTGGACTCTCCTTCTATGTCAACGGAGGAGATCATCGGGTTCTCCTCGAAACTGAAGAGAATGACCAGATGCTCATCCTCGCCTTCCCTGAGGGCCTCAGCGGAGACATAGCTGAGCCAGTCCTGCGCATAAAGCACGCTGTTCATCTCAGAGAAGAGCGAATCTGAAAAAGGCTCTCCGAGGTATGGGGCGAGAAGCTTATCAACGGTGCTTTCGCTTACATTGACAAGCCCTTCATATCTGAAAGCGGTCATAGGCATCCCTTCCCACCAGACACCGCTTCCTGCATCATCAGCCGCAAGAGGCATCAGAAGGAAAGCTGCTGCAAGGATAAGAAGGATCGTCCTCGCTAGAATCTTCATCGGCAATATACTCCTCCGTGCATACTATCAGATTGAGTGCTTTGCTTCCATATCCGAGTGGTCCCGGATGCCCTCCGGAGGCCCTGCTTCACCAAACAAACACAGAATCACCAGACAATACGCTTCGAGAATCCGAATCCGAAGGAATCGAGGATGTCGTAGACTGTTATGTTCTGCGGCCGCGTGAAGAATGTGAATACGGCAAGCGGATTATCCCATTCAAGAGAGACCTCTATATCGAGATTGAGGTCATCGGAGAGGAATGTATGCTTCGTCTCCGTCGGATTGCTCTCAGCTGCGAGATGCATCATCGCTTCGATGTAAAGCTCCGGAGAGAGGTACTTGCCCATATAGAGCGTGGTACCGTCAAGGTAGCGTGCAACAGGTGAGAGCGATTCATTCTCTATATTCGAGGAAGCATACGATACGGTATCGAAGATGATATTCTCGAAGATATTCGTATGGAGTGAGAATGTATCAAGAGAGAGCGTCGAGCGTATCGACTGCTCAAGGGTATTCTCCTGAGGACCGGGGATGATGCCTATCCTGGTGAGGATATCCATCGATGCAGATACGAGCGAAACCATCGACGACAGAGAGATATCACCATAGATCGAGTTCGGAAGGATCGACTGCCCCAGTATCTGCATGATCTCGCTGAGGCTCTTGGACGGCGAGCTCTCGAACGATGGGTTGATGCTGTCAAGCGTCGAGTTGCGGAGGATCAGGTAGACATCCACGGGATTGCCCTCGCTGTCGAAATCCCTGAGGCGGGCCCTGAGGCTCAGGACAGGGTTGAAGCTTGCGGAGGCCATCGGATCGGTCGGGAAGCTGAGGTTTCCCTCAGTTATGTAGAAGTTCTTCTGGAAATAGAAGATCTCACCCGACCTGAGATCAAGAGAACCGGACACATCCAGCTCTCCCGATTCATGGACACGCACGCGCAGATTCTGATTCTCAGCTATATCAGCACGGAGAATCGGATTACCCGTAAGCGGAAGCAGGAACTTCACGTTCTCCGTAAGCAGCAGATCGAGATCAGCTATGGTGCGGCCGCTTCCTTCAACATTGCTCATCCATTCAGGTATAGGGTGCATGCCTATCGACATCGTCAGATCCGATGCTGCGAGGTTTCCGATGAGATAGAGCACTCCGTCTTCCCCCTGACCGACATTGAGATAGCCTGTCACATCTCCGACGATATCAATATTCGAAGCCTCTATCGGAAGCCTTATCCCGACTTTCTCGGAAGCATAGACATCAACATCCCACCCCTCGAATACCAGCGATGGGGATAGCGATATATCGAGAGAGACCTTGGAAGGTGTCCTCTCATATGTATTGAGGTCGAGGACGGTGCAGTCCGTTATGAGCGATGTGAAATGGTTGTTCCAGACAACGAAGTACGGATTATGGAGGATCACGCGCTCATCTGGCATCCAGAAGACTTCGAACTGGACTTCCTCTGCCGAGATCGATCCGAAGAGATCCCACTGCGAACCATTGTAGACTGCGACGATCTCACCATGGGCTGGGGATGGCTGGTAGAAGACGACGGATGGATCGAGGAAGAGATCGGCAACGCTTATCTCGAAGCTGTCAATCGTGAACCTGAGCTCGGTATTGCTCCCGCTCTTCCCGATATTCCCCTCAAGGGCAAATGCTGCGACAGGCATGAGATCGATATAGAGCGAGAGGAATCCGGCATCCAGGTCCGCAAAGCCAGAGGCAAGGGAACCTGAGACATCGATGTTTCCACCAGAGGAAAGGAGATGCAGATTCCTCTCCCCAATGCTGAACATCCCTCCGATATCCGCACCGTTCAGCATGATATCCGCTGAAATGCCGTCAAGGCCCGCCCCGGCAATTCCGGAGATCGCCTCTGCAAGATTATCACCGCGATGGAGATTCACGCTCATTCCGAACGACGCAGAGACAGGCAGCGGGCCATCCGCCCGCGGCAGAGACGTGGACACGGAGACGCTGCCTGATGCAATGCCTGTTCCGGAAGAGAAGCCGATGCTCTCGGATGTCAGCGTAAGGCTGCCCGTGCTGTAGGAAAGCGATGAGATCCTGATGTCATCACGGTCAACGACGATCATAGCTTCTGCAGAAACCGGATCATTGATCATATCGCGGCTATGCGCACTGACATTTCCGGAGAATGAGAGTGCTTCCCATGTTCCTGCACGCGCGCTGAGGCTGACATCAGCGATCATATCATCAGCACCGAAGCGGCCGAGATCGAATCCGTCAGCACGGAGGATGCCGGAATACATGCCATCGGAAGAATGCACGATGGAGAGAAGGAAGCTCTCCGATGAGGCGGCATTGAGACTGATGGCTACGGATGGGGCACCGTAGGCTATGACGGCAGATCCCTCAAGCGGCTCAAAGCCCTCCGCCGCAGCCCTGATCGATGTGAATGACAGGGAATCATTGTCTCCGCGTATTGAGAATGTGATCTCCGGAGAACCAGGAAGACGGGAGAGATTCCCTACCCTGAAGCCATCGGAAACGATGCTGAGCTTCTGGTCGGAGAAACCGAAATCAGCTCTCACCGTACCATCAAGGAACGCGGAAGCCGTACCATCATCACGCAGCGGGAGATGGAAGCTGTCGAAGCTGAGCGTTCCCTCTATATCCTCTCCGAATGAGACAGAAGCATGCGCCCTGTCGTTATCCAGCGTGATGAGGTTGTTCCCAGTGTCGACGATGATGCTGAACGGATAGTACGTGGTTCCGCTTCTGAGCACAGCCGATGAGGAGATGAGATTCTCCTCGGACCAGTCAACGCTGCCGCGGAGCCAGCTGGAACTGAAGTACGGGATCTCCGCGGAGAAGTAATACTCCTCATCGCTCTCCAGCGTAAGGGATCCTTCAAAAAGCTCATAGCCTGAATCCGTCATCTCAAGCGTGAAGCGTCCCTCAGGAAGCCCTGTCCGGAAACCGATGCGGCCCGTATAGGATGCCCTGACGATATCGGTGATGAGCGAAAGCTGCGAAATCTCCACAGCATCCGGCTCCAGCGCGCCGCTTCCTGAAGCGGAAAGGGAGATGCTGTTCCCGCTGAACTGTATGCCGGAAAGCGAGATGGCAAAACCCGCCGGGCCTGCGAACGAGCCGCCCTCATCTGCCGAGAAATCAATGTATACGCTTCCGGAAGCCGCTGTCTCGCTGCTGATGTAGCTTCTCGCCAAAGGCGCATAATGCATGATCAGCGGCATGAGGCTCTCAAGAGGCATCGACGAAAGCAGCATCCTGAGATGGGCATCCTCTCTGGCAAGCGAACCCGTGAATGAAAGGTAGCTTCCGAATGAGCCATCCACGGCTAAGCCGTCTTCTCCATACGAGGCATGAAGAGCCGCCGTATCAGCGATGCCAGGAAGGGAAATGCGGCCAAGGGAGATGTCCGCGCTCCTGAGCATTCCGCCTGAAGCATCGGCTGATGCGGAGAAAGCAATGGAAGCGCCATCGAAGACAGCTTCATCGGAGCCGAGGACAAGCGTACCTTCGGCAGAAGCCGTTCCTGAAAGGTCAGCGGAGAGAGACAGCGAGGCCTCATCCGCGGTGAAGCCGGGAAGCACAAGGGAGAGCGCCTCGGACGCGAATGACGGGATATCAGCAGTAATGGAGCCATCGGTGGCAGCGGCGGCACCGATCCGTCCTGCTGCGAAGAGGAGCATGCCATCCCTAGTCACCGAGACATCATCGAGCGCGGCTTCCGCTCTCTCCATATCGGTGATGCGGATATCAGCCTCCCCTGCCTCTGCCACGATGCCATCGTACGCTGCGGATATATCCCTGACGACAGCTTCCGCACTGCTGAGAGAGAAGGAAACGGAAGCAGCCCCCGCAGAGAGGTCCACCCCAAGATAGGAAGCTGAGAGAGATGAGAACGAGAGCGCAGCTGAAGCTCCGGAAAGATCGAAATCATCCGGGATATCCCCCCTGATGACTGCGTCCGACAGAAGGAAAGAGAAATCCTCATTGCCGGCGCTCAGCGACCCAGCTGATGCAGATACCGTCACAGTCCCATCCCAGGTAAGGCCTGCAGTAAGGGAAGAAGCTTCTGCAGAGATGCCGGCAGATGAGTATGCAGCGCTCTCCATCCCGACTGATGCGCTGATCCTGCCCATACCGGCGGATGCGGAGACCGTCAGATCCGGAGATGAAAGGCCGAATCCGGAGAATGAGACATCATGCACTCTCAGCGATATCCCGCGGTTATCAAGGAAGGAAGGGAGCGAAAGCGTTCCTCCGCCCTGGCCGCTGCCGCCGTTTTCAATATCAGGAATCCGGATGAAGCCGCCGCTGCCCTCTGCCTCAAGACGGGCATCACCGAGAACTGCATAGCGTATCAGGCTGAAAAGCCCCATCCTGAACGTAAGCGTGTCGAGGAAGATGATTTCCTCCCCTTCATAGCTTACGGAAAAGCCATGTATGAAGACCCCGTCGCGGAGATTGCGCTCCATTGAATCGAAGGAGACGGACACGCTGCCTCCCATCGACTCCAGCTCATCCATGATCCTGTCCGCAGCGATGAGCGTCGGAGAAGTCATCCCGATGGAGAAGACCGCAAAGAGCGCAACTGACGCAAAGAGCAGAAGCACTACGAGAGAGATGATGACTGTCGAGACGGGCGAATGGTATTTCATCTAAAACAAATTGAGATTATCATACTCCTTACGACAGGATAGCATATTCCCCTCTGCGGGAAAATGGAGAAAGGCAATGAGCATACTTAAGTCATTCATCGTCTTCGAAGGCCTCGATGGCGCTGGCACTACAACCCAGATAAGGAATCTCGCAAAATACTATGAATTCAATAAGCGTGAGTATACCATCACGCGTGAACCCACATCCAATCCCATAGGCGAGCTTGTGCGGAAAGTGCTCCAGAAGAAGGTCGAAACGACGCCGGAAGCGCTGGCTTTCCTCTATGCAGCCGACCGCAGCGACCATCTCTACAACCCATCATATGGAATCGCAAGGCTTATCGAGGAAGGCCGCATCGTCATGTCCGACAGATACTTCTACTCCTCGATAGCCTATCAGAGCGTGGAATGCGACCCGTCGCTCATCAGGACGATCAACAGCTTCCCTTCCCCGGAGTTCCTCATTTTCATCGACACGCCTGTCGAAGACTGCATGCGCCGCATCGACAAGCGCGGAGAGGAGAAGGAGCTCTTCGACAGGGCTGAATTCCTCACCGCAGTCAGGAAGAACTATCTTGCCGAGCTGGAACGCCTGCCTGAGGGGGTGAATCTCCTCGTGGTTGATGGCAGGAAGTCCATAGAGGATACGGAGAAGGAGATCAGGATGTACCTCTCCTCCTTCAGCCTCTGATGAAGCACGCGTCGCCATAGCTGAAGAAACGGTAGCGTTCCTCTATTGCATGGCTGTAGGCACGGAGCATATTCTCCCTGCCGGCAAGCGCGGAGACAAGCATCAGGAGCGTGGACTCCGGCGTGTGGAAATTCGTGAGCAGATCATCGATGAAGCGGAACGAATAGCCAGGATGGATGAATATGGAGGTATCCCCGGTCAGCTTCTCAAGCCTGCCCGACTCCGAAGCTGCGCTCTCGAGCGTCCTCACGGATGTAGTGCCGATCGCAACGATCCTCCTGCCTGAAGCCTTTGCCTCGTTCAGGGCCGCCGCCG
This sequence comes from uncultured Spirochaetaceae bacterium, assembly GCA_944389055.1. Classification (GTDB taxonomy): domain Bacteria; phylum Spirochaetota; class Spirochaetia; order Sphaerochaetales; family Sphaerochaetaceae; genus Ornithospirochaeta. The sequence goes on from CALXKY010000037.1 coordinate 9,526, forward strand.
TCTCCGTGTCAATCTCATAGTGCTCTGTATGCATGTGATGATCCTCGATGTTCTCCGTGCGCACGGGAAGGAATGTACCTGCCCCGACATGGAGCGTCACCTCATAGATCGGGATGCCGAGCGACCTCACCTCCTCCATAAGCGGCTGGGTGAAATGCAGTCCCGCTGTAGGGGATGCGACGGAACCTGTCTTCTTCGCATATACCGTCTGATACCTCGATTCATCATTCCAGCTATCCTCCCTTCTGATGTAGGGAGGCAGCGGCACATGGCCGCAGCGGGCGAAGAATGTCTCATCGATATCCTCGGAGAGCTTAACGGATCTCGTGCCATCGCTGTTCTCACGGATGATCACACCGCGGATATCGCAGCTGCCATCACGGCGGATGAACTCATATTCCTTCCCGGTCTTCTGCCTCTTCGTCTTTGACACCATGCACTTCCAGGCACCATCGTCCTCCTTCCCGAGGAAGAGGAACTCAACTGTGCCGCCGGTGGATGAACGGGCGAAGACCCTGGCCTTACGCACTTTCGAGTTGTTCACGACAATGACGGAATCACGATGCAGGAGCGAGGGAAAATCGCTCATCATATGATCGGTAAATGCACCTGTATTCCTGTCTATCAGGAGAAGGCGGTCAGCGCCCCTCCTCTCCGAAGGCTCCTGGGCGATAAGCTCAGGAGGCAGATCAAAATAGTAGTCCCTGGTCAGCATCGGCTTTCCTTCCATTCCTGATTCCGAGAAGTTCATACGCCTTCCCTGTCACGCACCTTCCGCGCTGAGTACGTTTGAGATATCCCTGCTGTATGAGGTATGGCTCATAGTAATCCTCAAGGCTTTCGACTGCCTCTCCGACCGAAATCGAGAGGGTGTCCGCCCCGACAGGACCTCCGTCGTAGAAATCTATGATCGTCCTCAGGATATTCCTGTCCATCTTCTCCAGACCGTTTTCATCGATTCCGAGACGTCCCAGCCCTTCAGTGACGATCGCTTCAGTGACCGTTCCGTCGCCAAGCACGGAAGCGAAGTCCCTCAGGCGCCTGAGAAGCCTGTTCGCAATCCTGGGAGTTCCCCTCGAGCATCGCGCAAGAGCCATGACAGCGTCCGGCGTGATCTTCGTCTCGAGGATGCGCGCAGAGCGTGCGATGATAGTAGCAAGCTCTTCCGGGCTGTAGAAATCTATATGGATGTTTATCCCGAAGCGCGAGGCAAGCGGCGAAGAGACCGAACCGGCCTTCGTCGTCGCCCCGATGAGCGTGAAATGAGGAAGAGGAACGCGCATCGTTCTGGCAGCTGGTCCCTGCCCTATGACCCAGTCGATCTCGAAGTCCTCCATAGCGATGTATAGCATCTCTTCAAGCGCGGGCTTGAGACGATGGATCTCGTCAATGAAGAAGACTGAGTTCTCCGCCACGTTCGTCAGTATCCCGGCAAGGTCCTTGGGCTTATCGAGAGCCGGAGCGCTCGTCATCCTGATCTCGCTGTGCATCTCATTCGCGATGATCGACGCAAGGGTCGTCTTTCCCAGTCCTGGCGGGCCTACGATGAATGTATGGTCCAGCGCATCACCCCTGTCGCGCGCTGCCTTTATGAATACGGAGAGATTATCCTTTATCGACTGCTGTCCCTGGAAGTCGCCAAGGTACTTAGGGCGCAGGATATTCTCCTGCCTGTCCTCCTCCTGGAAGACGGCATCGACCGGGCGGGAGAGCGGAGCTTCCTCGATTTCCATCTCATCGGCTTTATCGTAGATCATGAGAGCCTCTTAAGCATTACGGAGAATATCATGGGCTCAACCGTTCTGTAGTCCTTGCCTCTTATCTTCTCCTCATTGTCCCTGATGACTTCGCCGAGAGTACGGGCAACGATGCGCCTGTCATGCCCCATGGCGACGAAAGACTCCACCATATCGCGGTACTCCTGACCCGGAAGCATGGCATCATCCTTCCCTGCCGGCTCTTCCTCATCCTCGAGGACAAGCACGTTCCGGAGCTGGAGGACAAGCTTCTGCGCTGTCTTCGCTCCTATTCCGGGAACCTTGGAAAGAGTCTTCACATCCTGTCCGTCCAGTGCTTTTATGAGGTTGGCGACCGTGATTCCTGAAAGGATCTTCTGAGCCTGCCGGGCACCGATGCCGGGCACGGTCTGAAGCTGCTCAAAGCAGAAGCGCTCCTCCTCCGAATAGAAGCCGAAGAGCGTCATCGCATCCTCGCGATGCTGGAGATAGGCGAATATCCTCACATGCTCCCTGTCGGAAGCGCTCATGGCTGCGATCCTGTCAGACGTATTGCGCGACACCTCAAGGCGGTATTCGATTCCGCCGGGCGTCAGTATCGTGATATAGTCGGGTTTTATCTCTGCGACCCGGCCATGGACTGCGTTGATCATACCTCGATTTTACCTTTGAGGGAGAGTGTAGAGCAATAGCAGATGCAGTCTGCAAGGGCGTCGGCTGCATGATCGGGCTTCGGTATCGATTTAAGGCGGAGGATCACACGGACCATCTCCTGCACCTGCGCCTTCTCGGCCCTTCCCATGCCTGTAACCGCCGTCTTGATCTGCAGCGGCGAGAAAAGATGGACGGGAAGCCCCATCTCGGAGAAGCGGAACAGCGATGCGCCGATGACTTTTGCTACGGGGATTGCGGAGGTGATGTTCTTCGTGAAGAAGATATCCTCCATCGATACGACGGAGGCTCCATACTTCACAGCGACCTCCCCAAGATCCGCTGCGATGGTATAGATGCGGCGCTGCATGTCCTCGCCGGCGGGTGTCTTTATGACACCGAAAGAAACAGGCCGGTAATGCTGCCCATCGAATTCGACAACACCCCAGCCTGTATCCGCCAGCCCCGGATCAACTCCGAGAACGATCACTCTTCCTCGTAGTCATCAGGGAGCTCAAGGTTCGTGGAGACCTGCTGTACATCATCGAGGTCCTCGAGCCTGTTCACGATGTTCATGACCTTCTGGGCCTTCTCCTTATCGAGGGCAACCATCTGGTCAGCAACCCTTGTGACATCCGCGCTGTCCTGCTCGAAGCCTGCAGCCTGCATAGCCTCAAGGACCTGCGAGAAATCGCCCTGGTTCGTCGTGACCTCAATCACGCCATCCTCAGCGGAGACATCCTCTGCGCCATTCTCGAGAGCTGCCTCGAAGATCTGGTCCTCGGTGTACTTGGATGCATCGTATGTGATGATTCCTTTCGTCTGGAACATGTAGCTGACACATCCTGTAGCACCAAGCGAGCCACCGAGCTTCGTAAGCGTTGACCTGACATCAGCTGCGGTCCTGTTCTTGTTATCGGTGAGGGTATCGATGATGATAGCGACTCCGCCTGGAGCATATCCCTCATATGTGAGCTCGTAGTAGGTTGCGTTGGCAAGCTCGCCGCTTCCCTTCTTGATAGCACGGTCGATGTTGTCCTTAGGCATGTTCTCAGCCTTTGCCTTGAGGATTGCTGTCCTGAGACGTGCATTTCCCTCCGGATCCGCGCCGTCCTTAGCAGCTACTGTGATCTCCTTGATAAGCTTCGTGAACTTCTGTCCGCGCTTTGCGTCAGCGATTCCCTTCTTGTGCTTTATAGTTGCCCATTTGCTATGGCCAGACATAAATACCTCTTCTTATTATTAAGCTATCTAATGAATACCGACTCAAATTACCACAATGGCATCAGAGGTGTCAACGGGCACTACATTCCCATCGCCAGATGGAGGATGATCCAGTCGAGCATCATGAAACCCTTCTCCGTAAGGGCAAAAGCTTCAGGCGAATCCGTGAAGCATCCATCAGGGATGGAGGCAATCTGCCCGCCGTAGACAGAATCGAAATCACGGCCGAAGCGTTCTCTGTATCCGCTCTTCCGGATCCCATCGGAAGTGCGGAGCGAGACAAGGAGGAATTCCTCCTCCGTCTCCGCGGAGGAAAGAGGCGTGCATTCCAGCTCAGGTGAAGAAAGAAATCTCCCGATCTCAGGGGTATCACGCATCGAGGTAACAGTGGAATAGCCGACAGAGCCTTCCGATCCGGGGCCGAATCCGATGTACTGCCCGAGGTTCCAGTAGACGAGATTATGGAGGCATCGTTCTCCGCTCTTAGCGAAATTGGAGACCTCATAGTGCTCATAGCCAAGCTCCCTGAGGCGCTGCCAGCCTTTCTCAAGGAACTCAGCCTCAGCTTCCTCGCCCACCGGCGTCTCACGCGCTATGAGGGGCGTCCCCTCCTCGAATGCAAGGCAGTAGAATGAGATATGCCCCGGGTTATAGGAGGCAACCTCCTCTATATCCTTCAGCGTGCGACCGATGCTCTCGCCGGGTACCGCCGTAATGATATCCGCATTCCACCTGAAAGGCATCGACGAAAGAAGCTCAAGCGCACGGATATTATCCGCCCGGGAAGCATTCCTCCCGAGGCGCCTCAGGACCTCATCATCCATGCTCTGTATGCCGACGGAGACGCGGGTAAGCACATCCGAGAGCCCCTGGAGCTCCGGAGTGATGTTCTCCGGATTGATCTCCACCGTCACCTCTTCGGGCATGCCGTTCTCCTCAGCTTTCTCAAGTATGCGCCGGAGATTGGCATAGCCGAGGATGCCGGGGTTGCCTCCGCCGATGAAGATGGTGTGGAATGGTTTTCCCCACTCCTCTGACAATGCCCCGATCTCTGCAAGGATCATGGATACGTAGCGATCGATCCAGCCAGGTTCCGCAGCGCTGAGCGGAATCGAGTAGAATGCGCAGTAATCGCACTTGCGGGTGCAGAACGGCACATGTATGTAGAGAGACAGCGGACGTGACTGATCTAGACCTTTCATTGGTTATCCGTAAGCGATGATAT
>CALXKY010000038.1 GCA_944389055.1 uncultured Spirochaetaceae bacterium
TCCGGATGCTGCAGTTCCGGATATTCCCGCTCAAGCGCAGCAAGGCGGTCAGTCAGCCTGTCATACTCGCTGTCGGAAACGAGCGAGATGCCTTCCTTGTAGTATTTATCCTGATAAACCCTGAGTTCCTGGGTCAGCCTGTCTATCTCTTCCTTTGCATTCATATGCCGAATCATAGCACAAGAGGGAACGGAGCCGCACTCTCATTGCACTGGCCAGAGAGAGATGGTATCCTTTCCTACATGGCAGATCGCAAGAATTTCTCCCGCTACAATATGCGCTGCGGAATACTCATGCATGCAGAAGAAGGCGCTAGGCGGATCTCTGACCTTAAGCTGCCGGATCTCGATGCGAGATACCTGGTGCTTACGGGAAGCGATCTTCCAGGCACGAACTCCATAAGCTTCCTGGGCCGCACGATGCCGCTCATCGCGAAGGAAACGATATCATATCCGGATCAGATAGTGCTTGCGCTCTTTGCCCCAGACTACGAATCCGCAGAGCTGATGATGCGTGAGGTGCGTCTTGAGACAGAACCTCTTTCCGAGCCCGCAGAACCTGTGACTCTTCCCGACAGTCTCGAATACGGATGGGGCGAGATGGATGAGAATGCCGATGGCAAATACAGGAGCGCGGAGACGGTATTCACCCTCACAGGAATGACAAGGCACAACCGCAGGGTCTATACGGTCACGGCATGGATGGAAGGCTCCAATATGCACATAGAAGCCCCGACGCAGTGGGTGGAGCTCGTGCGCGAGACTGTCGAGCGTGCAACGGGATACCCCAGGCGCAACATCATCGTACACATACTGCCATACACGGCAAAGCATGATGAGTTCCTCTTCGAGCCTGCGATGCTTGCGGCTCTGGCAGCGACTGCAGCGATCAGGACGGGGCTGCCATCGGAGATAAGGACCGAGGGCTTCTTCTCAAGGCCCGCGGTAACGGTGAAGAGGACTGCGCTTCTCGACGACGACATGAAGCCTGTGTTCGAGACAGCTGAGATGACAGTGGATCAGGGGGCCTTCGCATTTGCCCCGCAGGAATACCAGAGGCAGGCCATGACAGGGCTCATCCCCCCATACCCTCTCAAGGGATTCCGCGGTACGGTAAGGATAGCTTCATCGGCAGCACATCCCGCTTCCTTCTGCGGCTCCCTCGGCTACAGTGAGGCTCTGGCCTCAACCGAGTACCACATCTCGAGGCTGGCCGAGCAGGCAGGCACCACACCAGGGCTCTACAGGGCTGCGATAGAGAAGGACAAGAGGAAATTCACCGATTTCATTCCGGGATTCGATCTCGAACCCGTAAAGCGCTGTTCTGCAGAAGTCGCATCAATCTCATCATATGAGAGGAAATGGTCTGCAAATGCGTTCCAGAAGGAGGAATTCGGGCTCCTCGGCTATATAAAGGGAATAGGAATCGCCGAAGGTGCCGGAATCGCGGGATTCTCCACGACGCTTTCGAAGGAGACGGGCTTCTCTGCCATGATGACTTACACGCAGAAGCACAACGTCACGGTCAACACATCGGCACTTAACCACCCGGGAACGCAGAAGCTCTGGAAGAAGCGCATCGCCTCACGCCTCACGCCGGACAGGCCGGAAGGCGTCATGTTCCTCGACCCTGGTCCCGACACGCTGGATACAGGCCCGGATGTCCTCGCACGCATCGTGAGCTCGTTCACGCTGCAGCTCGAAAGCGCGTCAAAGCGGCTTGCTGTGCTGAAGGAGACGGAAAAGCTTCCCGTATCGCTGAAGTTCGATGCGGAGAACACATACTATCCATGCGAGTTCGAGAATTCCGGCTATGGTGCCGTTGTCTGCGAGATAATGATCGAGAAGGCGACGATGATTCCTTCAGTCATCGGAGTCTGGGCCTCCTTCTCATTCCCGACGATCATGGACCGCACTTCGCTGGAGAATGCGCTGAGGCGCACTATCATGATGACGCTTCAGGAGAATGGGATGCACATCCCCCTTTCGTTCAGGATCGACCTGAGGATTTCGGAAGAAGGAACGGATGACACGATCTCATCGGTGCAGCAGCTCGCAAGGGGCCTTACGCTCGGGGCGCTCTCAAATGCGCTGCATCAGGCAACCGGCGACAGGATATCATCGCTGCCGACGAGCGCTGAGGAGATAAACATGGCATTCGGGGAGGGCTTATGAAGATAGACTGCACAATAGATGGCAAGACGCTCACGCTCTCGCTCAATTCCGACAAGCCGCTCTCGCTGATACTCCGCGAGAACATGGGAGAGGACAGCGCGCTGAATCACTGCAGCGGAAGGATGTGCGGACTCTGCACAGTGCTTGTCGACGGGAAGGCGATGCTTGCATGCATGGTCCCCGCTTTCGAGATCAGGGGCAGGAATGTGACGACGTTCGCAAGCTTCCGTAAGACAAGGAACATGAAGGATATTGAAAAGGCGTATGAGAGCGTCGGGCGCTATCCCTGCTCGGAATGCTTCCCATCACGCTCCCTGATCTTCGAATCCCTGATAGATGAAGGCATCACCGATCCTGAGGAGATCCTCAAGGAATTCACGATCGTGAAATGCCCATGCATGGATCCAGACGATGCGGTGAACATCGTCCGCCGCGGCATCGAGATAAGGAGGAAGAGGAATGTACGAAGGCCTCAGCTCACCTAATATCCACACTCCGTCGAACCTCAGCGAATACGCCTCTACGATCCTCCACTACCCATCCTCCACGCTATGGGCAGGCGGCACATTCATCATGACGCGTCCGGAAGCCTATCCATCCCGGACGATGAATGCCGAGATCATATACCTGGGCAACATCGAGGAACTCCACCGCTTCCAGCGCAATGACAGGTCAGCCGAGTTCGGCGCAATGGTCACTCTCGATGGCATCCTCAGCACGGGCAAGGCAGTGCTCCCGAGAGTACTCATCGACAACATACAGACCATAGGAAGCCGTCTCATAACACGGAGGGCAACCGTCGGGGGAACGATATCCACGAAGGATTTCACGACATCTTTCCCGGGAACGCTCATAACGCTCGATGCCTCGGCGGAAGTGCGCTTCATCAGGAAAAGGAGGCTGCACTCACGCTGGATGCCCATCACCCGCCTTCTCGACAAGGCAGGACGCATCGCGATTCCGCAGCAGGGCATGATATCCAGGGTAAGGATCGCTTTCACCGACAAGAACTGCCAGTACTTCGACGAGGTCGGTTCCTTCATGCTCGATCCGGAGAATTCCGTGGCGGCCGCTTTCACGGCAACGCTCGATCAGGACATACTCATAAACCCGAAGATCGCATTCACATACCCCACCCATGGCGTATGCTACTCCCGCGATATCGACAGCATCTTCTCATCGCTCAGATTCCCGCTCGATGATGCGGAGTTCTCCACCCTTGAGCAGATGATATTCACATTCGTCGAATCATCATTCCAGGATATATCTCCGCTGCAGCGCACAAGGACCAGCGGCATAATCCGGAAGATCGTCGATGACCTGAATGAGAAGGCTCTCACGATCTCCCCTGAAAGCAGATGACGGGCGGGACAAAACCGCCTGTCATGGCATATAATCGTTCCAATGAGCTTCGTACATCTGCATAACCACAGCGACTACTCGCTCCTCGACGGAGCAGCATCCATACCGAAATACGTGGCGAAGGCAAAGGCATGCGGGATGACTTCCCTTGCCCTCACCGACCACGGCAACATGTTCGGCGCAGTCACGTTCTATGAGGCATGCCGGAAGGAAGGGATAAACCCGATCGTCGGGTGCGAGTTCTACATCGCGGACAACCGCCATGACCGCACTCCGGCAGCCGATGGCAACAGATACTACCACCTGATATGCCTTGCCATGAGCGACAAGGGCTACCACAACCTGATGGAGCTGAACTCGATCGCATACAAGGAAGGTTTCTACTACAAGCCCAGGATCGACCACGAATCGCTTGCGGCGCACAGCGAGGATATCATATGCCTTTCCGCATGCCTCGCGGGCGAAATCGCGCAGGCGCTGCTTCATGACAACTACGAGATGGCGAAGAAGAAGGCACTCTGGTACAAAGAAGTCTTCGGCGACCGCTACTACCTTGAGATGCAGGACCATGGGCTTCCAGAGGACAGGAAGATACTCCCGCTGATCCTCCGGCTCTCGCGTGAGCTTGATATCCCGCCTGTCTGCACCAATGATATCCACTACATCGAGAAGGATGACTGGAACGCGCACGACACGCTGCTCTGCATCGGCACGGCATCGAAGAAGACCGACAAGAACAGGCTGAGATACAAGGAAGGCGAATACTACTTCCGCACCCCGGAGGAGATGGCCGAGCTCTTCAGCTGGTGCCCAGAAGCGGTGGAGAACACAGGCAAGGTGGCGGAACGCTGCCACCTCGAGATAAACTTCCCAGGCCCGATCCTGCCCAAGTGCACCATACCGCCTGAGTTCAGCTCCGATGCCGAATACCTCACATACCTCGCGAACGAGGGACTCAGGAAGCGGTACGATGTTGTTACTCCAGAACTCCAGCAGAGGCTTGACTACGAGCTGGGAATCATCATCCAGATGGACTTCCCTGCCTACTTCCTCATCGTCCGTGACTACATCCACTGGGCGAAGACGCACAACATACCTGTAGGGCCCGGACGCGGAAGCGGTGCAGGTTCGCTCGTTGCATATGCAACGACGATCACGGATGTCGATCCGATCAAGTACAACCTCCTTTTCGAACGCTTTCTGAATCCGGAACGCGTCTCGCTTCCTGATTTCGATGTGGATTTCTGCTTCGAAGGGCGCAGCCAGGTCATCGATTACGTAACCGAGCACTACGGCAAGGACAGGGTCGGACAGATCATCACATTCGGAACGCTGAAGCCGAAGGCTGTCGTGAAGGATGTCTGCCGCGTCCTCGACATTCCGTACGAGGAATCGAACAGGATCTGCTCCCTCATCTCCGACGAGCTGAAGATGACGCTTGATAAGGCATTCGAGCTCGAGCCGAGACTGAAGGAAATCGAGGAGAAGGGACCGCTCTATGCTGAGCTTTTCGATACTGCGCGCCGCCTTGAGGGACTCAACAGGCATTCATCGCTCCATGCCGCAGGCGTCGTCATCGGGCGCGAGAACCTCGACCAGTATGTACCGCTCTATGCTGACCCAAAGACAGGAGCCATATCGACGCAGTACCCGATGACTCAGATCGAGAACTGCGGCCTCGTGAAGATGGACTTCCTCGGACTCAAGACACTCACGCTCATCAAGCACACAGTGGAGCTTATAAGGAAGACCGTTCCCGATTTCGATATCAGCAGGATCGATGAGCATGACAGGAAGACATTCGACATGCTGTGCCGCGGAGACTCGAAGTGCGTGTTCCAGTTCGAATCCGACGGCATGGCTGACATCCTTCGCCGCGAGCATCCGCAGACCATCGAGGAGCTTGTCGCATTGAACGCGCTCTACAGGCCGGGCCCGATGCAGTTCATCGACCAGTTCATCGACTCAAAGCTCGGCAGGAGGGAGATAACCTACCCCGATCCATGTCTCGAGGATGTCCTGAAGGAGACATACGGCGTCATCGTCTACCAGGAGCAGGTCATGAAGGTCGCCCAGATCATCGCAGGATACACGCTCGGACAGGCAGATATCCTCCGCAGGATCATGGGCAAGAAGAAGAAGGAGAAGCTCGCGGAGGAGCTCGTGAAGTTCAAGGCCGGCGCCGTGAAGAACGGCTTCACGGAGGAGCACGCCGAGGAGATATTCCACATCCTCGAGCCGTTCGCAGGCTACGGCTTCAACAAATCCCACGCCGTTGCCTATTCAGTCGTTGCATACCAGACAGCTTTCCTCAAGGCAAACTACCCTGCGGAATTCCTTGCAGCGAACCTCACGAACGAAATGAACAATCCGGCGAAGTTCACAGAGTACCTCAATCTCGCTCCGAAATACGGGCTGAGGATACTTCCGCCTTCGATCAACAAGACCGAGAAGCACTTCAACGTCGTCAACGGCGATATCATCTACGGCCTTGCAGGCATCAAGAATGTCGGTAAGAACATCGTCGGGGAGATCATCAGGGAACGCGAGGAGCATGGCCCGTACAGGGACTTCATGGATTTCCTCTCGCGCCAGGGCGAGGGAATGAGCTCAAAGACAGTCGAGTCGCTGATAAAAGCCGGCGCATTCGATGAGCTCGGGCTTGATACGGCAACGCTTCTTGCGAACCTCGAGGATGCCATCAGATTCGATAAGGAATCCAAGGAAGCCACAGCCTACGGCCAGCTTTCGCTCTTCGGCTCCGATGATCCAGTGATAGGTGAATTCCAGATGAGGAGCGCAGAGCCGATGCCGATGACGGAGAAGCTGCAGATGGAGAAGGAGTATCTGGGCTTCTACATCTCGGGCCACCCTCTCGATGCCTATGCGGATGAGATCGCAGCATGCGTGAGAGCCGACCTCTCGGACCCTGATACGATACCCTATGATGACGAGACCTCCCTGATAGCGCTCGTCACCTCCTCGCGTCAGGTCATAACGAAGGCAAAGAAGGAGAAGATGGGCATCTACGCACTCCAGACAAAGGAAGGCGATGTGGATGCTGTCGCATTCCCCTCCGTATACGAATCCATACGCGACAAGATCGAGGATGATGGCATCTACGGCTTCCGCGGAACATTCAGGAAGAAGGAAGGCGACACAAGGTTATCATTCACCCTCTCTTCCGTATGCTCTCCTTACGAGCTGAAGCCAGAGGCGATTTCGATGGTGCACATCCAGCTCAGGAACGGCATGGACTGCCGTCCCGATGAGCTGAAGGAGATCGGAAGGATGCTGCATGACCACGAAGGATTCACCCCTGTCTCCTTCACGATCGAGGGCAACAGAGGCGAAGAGCTCAGGGCCGGAGGAATGTACCAGGTCAATTACACAAGGGAACTTCTCGGAGCACTTGAGGAGATACCACTGGTCAGAAAGGTCTGGATTTCTTAATTTCAGAATGGAGGCTGATATGCGCGTACTGATGCAAACTGCGCTTTTCCTGGCGCGGCTGCTGGAAATATACTCATTCATAATCTGGATCAGGATCATCGTATCCTGGTTCAGGCCATATCCGAGACCGGGCTCATTCACATACTACATGGCCCGCATAGTCGATCCATATCTTTCCCTCTTCAGATCGCAGAAGGCAAGGATGGGAATGCTCGACTTCTCTCCGATCATAGCTATCGGCCTCCTTGCTGTCGTCCAGTCTCTGCTGTCGGTATTCGGGACATTCGGATTCCTGACGCTCGGGATAATACTCGCGAATGTGATATCAGCATTCTGGTCATACGGGATTTCCATCTATCTCTTCTTCTCGATCATGCTGCTCATATTCCGCACGATTGCCGCGTTCACCCATAATCCGATGATGTATGGGATCCAGGGACAGTTCTCGGACCCGATAACGACGATGGTGCGCCGCTGCTTCACCACGCGCATCCCGAGCGACAGCACGATTGCGCTGATCTCGCTTGCGATAAACATCGCGCTCTACTTCGTCCTGAAGAGAGCATTCATGCTGCTTGCTGCCCTCGCGCTGGAGCTGCCTGTCTGATATGGACCGCGCCGGAAGGATCACCGAGGTACCCGGAGCTGGGAAGAAGGCGGAAGCGGATTTCCGATCCCTTGGTGTCGTAACGCTCTCCGACATGGTGCATCTGCGCCCCAGGGCATATGATGACAGGAGGAGCGAGCGTCTTCTATCGGATGCAACGGTTTCAGATCCTTCGATTGCCTGCCGCATAACGTTGCTCGGACGCTCCGAGTTCAGCTCCAGGTCAGGCCGGACGCTCAAGGTGACAGCAGAGGATGATGATGGCGTCAGGCTCGAGATCCTCTGCTTCAACAGATATTTCCTGAAGAGCCAGCTTGTCCCCGGCTCTGTCTGGTACATATACGGGAAGGTGATGAAGAACAGAGGTATCTATCAGATATCCTCATTCGAGATAAAGCATACGCGCGAAGAGGCGGGAATCGGGAGGATACTGCCGATATACCCCCTCTCGGGAAGCCTGACGGAAAAGCTGATGCGGCGTGCCGCTGCCTTTGCGCTCGAAGCGCTCTCCCCTATCCCGGATGCCCTGCCTGATGAGATGTACCGCCGCCTTTCATTGATGCATCACGATGAAGCATACCGCTGCATCCATTTCCCATCTTCGCCGGAAGAGGCAGAGAAGGCACTTCGCACGCTTGCATTCACGGAGCTTCTGCTGATGGAGCTTTCGGTACTGAGGGAAAGGCCATCCTCAGCACGCAGGACGCCATCAAAGCCTTCGAGGAAGGAACTGCAGCTTCTGCAGTCGCTTCCGTTCACGCTTACCGAGGATCAGATGAAGGCGGCTGATGAGATACGCGAGGACATGGATGGCGGCGTTCCTATGAACAGGCTCCTCCAGGGAGATGTGGGATCCGGCAAGACTCTTGTCGCATGGCTTACGGCACTCCATGCCATAGACAAGGGAAAGCAGGTCGCATTCATGGCTCCTACTGAGCTCCTGGCACGCCAGCATGCGGATGGAGCTGCAGAGCTTCTCTCTCCGCTGGGGGTGCGTATCGCATTCATAACGGGAAGCGTCAAGGGCGAAAGCAGAAGGCTTCTTCTGGAATCCCTGAGGAAAGGCACCACAGACCTCGTCATAGGTACCCATGCCCTATTCTCCGAGGATGTTTCATTCCGCAATCTCGGCTATGTGATCATCGACGAGCAGCACCGCTTCGGCGTGCAGCAGAGAGAAGCACTCAGGAAGAAGGGAAACAATGCAGCCATTCTCTCCATGACGGCAACGCCCATACCGCGCTCTCTGGCGCTTACGCTCTTCGCAGACTACAGCGTATCGGTGCTGCGCTCGATGCCGAAGGGAAGGATTCCTGTCAGGACATACCTCGTAAGCGAAGGCAGAAGAGAAGGCATGTACAGTTCCGTCGGAGTGGAGTTCCAGAGAGGACATCAGGCCTATTTCGTATATCCGCGCATCGGAGACGAGGGAGAAAGCGATCTGAAGGATGTCATCTCGATGTATGACTTCCTGAAGAAGAAGTATCCGGACGTCCCGTCAGCACTCATACACTCCAGGCTTCCAGATGACGAGAAGATGTCCATTCTCCGCTCATTCAGGGAGAAGAAGCTGATGTACCTTGTAGCGACATCGGTCATCGAAGTCGGCATAGATATCCCGGACGCCACATGCATGGTGATAGAGCATGCAGAGCGTTTCGGGCTGGCAGCACTCCATCAGCTGCGGGGAAGAGTCGGCAGGAGCACGCTCCCATCATACTGCTTCCTTGCATTCACAAGCCCTATCACGGAAGAGGCGAAGGCAAGGCTATCCATCATGAAGGAAACCACGGATGGCTTCAGGATCGCAGAGAAGGATCTCGAGATACGCGGTCCGGGGGAGATCATGGGAGAGAAGCAGTCAGGCTTCCTCCACCTCAGGTTCGCCACCCTTACCGGTGATATCCAGCTCGTGGAGGAGGCAAGGAACGAGGCGGAGAGGATCGTACGTGAGGACAGAGGCCTGCTCAAGGCGGAGAATGCACCGCTGAGGATGGCACTGAAAGATATGAAGGCCGATCAGCAGGAATGATCAAGGGAGGCAATATGGCAGTAACAAGAGAACAGGCAGAGGAGCTGTTCAGGAAGTACAACAAGTCCGAGAGCCTTTACCACCATGCGCTGTCCGTGGAGGCAGTCATGCGTGAAGCGGCAGCAAGATACGGCGAGGATCAGGAATTCTGGGGAATCGTCGGGTTCCTCCATGACATCGACTGGGAGATGTTCCCGGAGGAGCACTGCAGGAAAGCTCCTGAGCTTCTTGCGGAGATCGATGCACCGGAGGAGCTCGTGCATGCCGTATGCAGCCACGGGTACGGACTCGTAACGGATGTCAAGCCGGAGAAGATGATGGAGAAGATGCTCTTCACTGTCGACGAGCTCACGGGACTTATAACAGCAACGGCGCTCATGAGACCGGAGAAGATGAAGGGAATCTCCGTGAAATCCATCAAGAAGAAGTGGAAGGACAAGTCCTTCGCAGCAGGAGTGAACAGGGAGGTCATCTCAAAAGGCGCGGAGATGCTCGGCATGGATACTGCCGACATCATCCAGCTGGCAATAGACGGGATGACGAAGATAGCTCCGCAGCTCGGGCTCTGGCCGGAGGAGTGAAACATCACAATATGCTGAGCAGGGACACTGCCCTGCTCAGATGATGCTTCCGTTCCAGAGGCTATCGAGGAACAGCTTCCATGGCATTATTGCTGCAGGTCCGTATGGGTTCACATCATACGGGCATGCAGCAGATATTCACTCGGCGATTTTCCAGAAAATACCGTGATTACCATCTTCTGAACTAGGAAAACGAAAGGAGCTGTACTGAAAGCCTGGACTTTCTTGACAGCTCCTTTTCCAGCAGGTTCTATAACCTCATGCAATTTTATCTTCCGACTACGGATTGTTTACTTCAGGCAATCTCCAATGCTGTCGTTATCATTCTGCCGAATGCAGTCTCCCTCTCATCGGGGGAAAACTTTCCACCATCAAGAAGATTATCTGATATAGTGCACAGGCAAAGGGCCTTTTTTCCAGCTTCCGCAGCATTGATGTAAAGTGCAGCTGATTCCATCTCAACGGCAAGGACACCCATCGCGGCCCATTTCCCGAAGAAACCATCGGGATAATGGAATGCTGCACCGGAGAAAACAAGCCCAGCCTGATAAGATATGCCATTCGCTTCCATATGCTCAGCTGCTTTCCTCATAAGAGAGAAGTCGGCAGCTGGAGCGAATGTGCCAGGAAGTCCAAAGTGCGTAATATATCCTGAATCAGTACATGAAGCAGAAGCAATTACGATATCATTCAGCTTCAGCCCAGGAGAGATCCCGCCGGCCGAACCAACCCTGATTATCCTCTCCACACCATAATCATGGAAAAGCTCATGGGAATAGATGCCCATGCTTCCGCTTCCCATTCCGCTGGCCATTACGGAAATACGCTTGCCTTTATAGCTGCCGGTAAAACAGTAAGCACATCTGACATCATTGACCAGAACAGCATCCTCAAGATAGGTTCTGGCAATATATTCAGCCCGTTTTGGATCTCCAGGCATCAGAACGGCCTCTGCTATCTGGCCCTTCTCCGCTTTATTATGGATTGTCGACATATCAGCCTCCTAATGCTTTAATGAATGTTTCCTGGTATTTCCTGGAATCAATCGTTGTGGCTGTCTTTATCCTTGCAAGATGTTCCCATCTGAAGTGATCACGTCTATCCCAGATTGTCATCCCCCTTGTAAGCTGACTGTCACTAGTGTCTATTGCTACTGATATCTCCTCGGTCTCGATAAGGGACGGCTCAAGGAATGTACACATGAGCGTCGTATCGATAGGACCATTTATGAAGAGATCTATCTCCTTCACGGTATTGTTCTTGTCGATGTAATCGATGATCTCGAGAGCATACCTGCTTGCCTTTGTGTTTATTGCCTGCAGCTTTTCAAGCGCCCATGGCTCTATATTCACAAGACGCGGGTTGAAAGCAACATCAAGGCCGATTGTCACGAGATCCACACCGGATTCATAGACGATCTTCGCCGCTTCTGGGTCGACATATACATTCCATTCGCTCATGGGATTGTCACCAGTGGCATTTGTGAAAGCATAGTCGCTGAAACCATAGGAGCCGCCAAGATGATAGACCCTCTTTATCAGCGGAATGATCTCTGGGGCAAGCATGAAGGCCATTGCAACATTCGTAAGAGCAGAAGAACAGACGAGCGTAACCTCCCCAGGATTTGCTTTCACGAGATCGATTATTGCCAATGCGGCATGTTTCTCCGAAGGCTTCGTCACAGGATCCGGAAAGAAATGATTGCCCAGGCCATCCTGCCCATGGCTGTATGGATCAGATGGGTACTCACGGACAAGCGGATGATCCATCCCGGCATGAACCGGGATATCCGTCCTTCCTATATACTCAAGCACCCTCAGCGCATGATCAGCGCTTATGGACGATGGGAAGTTGCCGCTTTCAGCTGTAACAGCAAGCAGCTCAGCACGCGGATCAGTCAGAGCCATGATAAGGGAAACAGAATCATCAGTTCCTGGATCGCAATCATAAATCAGCTTCATTCTGTCAGACATTGCATTACCTCCTCAGCATTCAATTACTTTCACTGAATATCTTCTTTCTCTGGGACCATCAAACTCAAGGAAGAAAATACCTTGGGATGAACCGAGATCAAGCTTTCCACCACTTACCATCAGCACGAGTGAAGGACCGATGAGAATCGATTTGATATGACCTGCCGCATCCTCAGGAGTGTCGAACTGATGGGCAAAATCAATTCTTGTCGGAACGATGCGCCTCATCTCGCTTTTTATATCCTGGAATCCTGTCTCATCCCATTTCGATGTTACAGTTATTCCAGCTGTTGTATGAGGAATCGTAATAACGCATATTCCTTCATTTACACCAGAAGCTTCAACGATTGCCGCGACTTCATCAGTAATGGAATGAACTCCATTCTTCTCTGTTGTGAGATTTATTCTATGTATCATAACCGACTCCTTCAGTCCCATGATTCCCTGACACTCTTTGTCAGCAGGTCTGTCGTACCGCAGACGGCCCAAGGGCCTTTAACTCCTCGCCCATATGCCTCATGCCTCAGCTCACACATATAGCCAGCAAGAAGCGATACAGGCACCTGATTGAACAGAGGAGACATCCACCATTCCGGAGATGCCGGCAGTCTGATTTCCTCGGCTCCATCAGGAATGGCATAGCCTTCATCCTCTGTCACAATCCAGATATCCCTGCCCATTTCATGCAGGGCATCAAGCAGCTCCTGCACACGGCTCTTTTCTCGCCCGCCATGCTGTGTAATGATCATCGTGAAGATCTCTGGGATTTCTCTCAGGAAGCAATTCAGGTGGAACCAGTCCTCTACACCGGAATAAGAAGCGTAATCTCCGGTAGCTTCTATGATTTTTGCATGGCCGAACCATGCTGTCGCATAGCTTGGTCCGGAAGAGATGAAATCATACATACGTCTGCCGGTATTCGCTTCAGCAATCCGGAACATTTTCTCATCCAGAGGCTCAAGAACTGCTTCTACATCATCAGCATAATTGCAGATGCTCTTACGGTAACCTTCCGCGGCAGTCATTGGATAGCGGCATTTGATTTCTCCGAATCTAATCGCAACGGAAATCAGGGAAAGAACTGAAACGAGATACGATCTGACTCCGTTTGCGCTTTCGAATGGAGGAATTGCAAGCTTCACTATCTTCTCTGCGCTTAAAGCAAGAGCAGACTCCGGATTTCCGGTTATAGCAAGCGTAAGGCAGCCGAAACGCCTGGCCCTGTCAATAGCTTCTGCAACCCTCGCCACCCCGCCAGAATTGCTGACCGCAATAACGAGCGTCGAATTCTTCTGCATATTGAGCAGATCCGCAGAGAGGAACCGGGAAAGATCAAGGCTGTGAATCACCTCGACGGGAATCCCTGCAAGATATTCAAATGCATATTTCCCGGCCATTCCTGCGGCAAGTGAATCGCCGCAACCTGTTATTATGATGCGCCTGAGACCGAAGACCTCCTCATCGCGGAACACCATCCTTGAAGCCTTTTCAATCGCGGTTACCTGGCTGCGGCACAGCCCGGGGAGATCGAAGACATTGCGCCTCATCGGGTTATCAAAATCCAACCTGTTCATTCTTTTCCTCCATTGCAGAGATCCTGAAGAAGAGCAAAAGCCTCTTGCCTGGCTTCTTCTCCGATGTTCATTGCACTATATTCCTTAAGGCAACGATATGATGCGATATTCGCAGCATGCCCTATTCCATCTATCCCATACCCTTCATTCCATGCCCAGAAACTGGCAGCGGTGGAAGAATTGCCGCAGCCGGTGACATCAATGACCCTGGAACTGTCCTTCTCGATGCTCGGGAAGAACTTCACGTTCTCAGGCAGGATTACGTACAATCCTTTTGCGCCTGTCCTGAAAAGCGTCATCTCCATGCCCAGATCTCTCAGGCACCCAATGGCTTCCTCCTCTGAATCTGTACCGAAGAGAGAAAAGGCTTCAGCACGATTTATGGAGAATGTACTGCAGAACGAAAGCAGACGCCTGATTTCATCAAGCTTCTCAGGAACGCATATGCGTGCATTTATCTCCCACATGAGACGGAATCCATGCTCCTTCTGAAGCTTTTCCATTGTTTCCCAGTAATCCTTCTGGTCATCACGGAACGTATAGATGGCTTCCGCTTCCCCATCTGCAAAGAAACGTTCAAGATCATACCCCT
>CALXKY010000039.1 GCA_944389055.1 uncultured Spirochaetaceae bacterium
GTTCCGAAAAAGTCTAAAATTTTTGAAAAATTTCTCAAAACCCTCTTTTCACACTCTGATGAAGTCGCTATATTATGGCCAGAAAGTGGAAGCAGAACTTCCATTCTAACCTCCTTTTGTTCCCCATGCACGGTTTACCTCCTTTTGTCCGTGATGGGGTTTTTTATTTTCCTTGTGAAATCATTGCTGGCTATCGTGTCTGCATGCACAGCTTGTACGGCATAAGGATGCTCATGCATTTCTGCAAAGCATTCTTCTGTAGGAGAGGATCATCGGCTCAGAGGCAGGGTAGCTCCGTACAAGCACCTTCATCGTGTCTTCTCTTGATGAGGCATCGATGAAATATACGATGCCGTCTTCAGCATGCAGGTAGATTGCTATGTGATCGGGAATGGTATCTGCTCCGTTCGTGAAGAAGATGAGGTCACCCATGATAGGACTATCCGTTTTCTCGCTGAAGCTTTCGTATATTCCCTGGACGGTTGCGTCACTGAATGGAAGGGTTTTCCCGTAAGGTTCAAGTGCTGTCTTGTATGCATTGATCACGAAACCGCTGCAGTCTACGGAAGGATTATCCTCCCACCAGAAGCTCTGTCCTCCCCATTCATATGGAATCCCGAGATAATTCATCGCTTCGGCAGCAATGCTTCTCCCTTCTTCCTCTGTTATCATTGTCAGTTCTTCCTCTGATTCTGGATCGGGAGCAGTGCATGATGCAAGGAGAAGCAGCATCAGCATGGCCGTGATGGTTTTCCTCATGATCTGATTATGCGGCAGAAAGCATGCCGGCGTTAAGATTCCGGTTTCTTTTCCGATGATTTTGATATACTGTATCAAAAAATTGATTTTCCTATCAAAAATCGTGTTTTTCCTATCAAAACCGGGAAATCATTATCAGAAATCAGGAAAACGATATCAGATTCAGCATTCTGATATCAAAAATCAGAAAACTGAAAACAAAAACGGCCGGACAGTATCAGTCTTTTCTCTCTTCCATAGCTTCCATTGCCTCTTCCGCTGCCTTCCGGTCCGGCATTGATGCAAGAAGATCCTTGTATAGCTTGCTGATTGCCTCATCTGCAGAAGGCATTGCGGGAGATGCATCCTTTTCCAGGAATTTCCTTCTCCGTGCCTCGATCTCGTCATCACCGAGTTCGTTCAGGGCTATGAGCATCAGATCGGCAAGCTCCTGCCGGAAGTGAGCTTCGAGATTGCGCACGGCCGCATCTGGCGCTTCGCCAGGTGTCCCTCTGTTCTTCTCCCTTCTGATCTCATCGTCTATTGCCGCAAGCTCATGTATGTGGTCCACTATGCCGAGGTGCCTTGTGTATCTGTCATTCCATTTGCTGCCGATTGAGATTCTGAGCGTACGTTCCATAGTCCGATGCTAATGCAGATGGGGTGGGGCTTCAAGCCGGTCATTCATTGTCCCATATGCTGATACGTTCCTGCATGTTCTTGCGCCAGAAATATTTGCTGTATGGCAATGCCGTTCTTTCATTGCCTTCATTGCTGCGTAATATATTGCAAAATAGAATACAGAATTGCTTTGTATGTTTGCGATTGTTTCTTCTGAACCCAGTTGCAGCTTGCAAAATATCTTTCAGTTTCCTTCTTTTTTTCTTTGACTTCCGATATTACGTGTGCTATCAAAAAGTAAGATGTATAACAGCTAACATATAACAAAAGGAGGTTGTATGGGCTCGAAGAAATCAAATACCGGCGAAGGCCTTTCCCTGATTCAGCTTGTCTGGATCGCAGTGGGTCAGGTCATAGGTGCGGGCGTTGTCACGATCATCGGATCCTCGCTCGCAGCTACAGGACGATCGGCCTATATAGCATATGGTCTGGCGGTTCTGCTTGGTTTCACGCAGGTCGTTCCAATCATGTTCTATAGTTCGATCATGAAGATCCATGGTGGAAACTATGGAATCGTAACCAGGGCGCTCGGCGACAGGTGGGGTGGTCTCCTCGCTATCGCATCGATTGCCCAGTGGACGGTCCGCGGCACGGCTGTTCTCGCTCTTGGTGTCTACTTCAATTCGATTTTCCCGGAAATCAATGCAGGACTGGCAGCAGGAGTCATCTGGACAATCCTCGTGTTCGTAAACCTTTTCGGAGTCAACGCAATGGCGCTCGTCCAGAGCTTCGCCACTCCGCTCCTTCTTGTAGCGCTCATGCTCTTCGCAATCGTCGGTGCTATAAAGATCCCGCCGGAGAACCTTCCGTTCAACAACCCCGAATTCATGACAAACGGCGTGCAGGGATTCCTCTCAGCTATCGTTCTCTTCGTCTACTCCTGCACGGGACACAGCATGGTCGTGAACTACTCTGAAGAAGCAAAGAATCCGACAAGGGATCTTCCGCTTACGATGATCATCGCAACCGGAATCATCTTCGTCGTCTATACAGCAGTCGGCTTCGCAGCTTCCAACGTCCTGCCTCTTGCAGAGATCGTAGGCCAGCCGCTTACAGGAACCGCAAGGGCCATATTCCCGACAGCGCTTTTCATCTTCTTCATAATCGGCGGACCTATCATGGCGCTCCTGACAACCTGCAACTCAGGTATCAGCGCAAATGCCAAGCCTGTTACCGTCGCTGCTAAGGAAGGATGGCTGCCTGGCATATTCTGCAAACTCAACAAGCACGGCGTCCCGTTCTTCAACTACCTCTGCATCTGGGTTTTCGGTATGTTCCCGATCATCACGGGCATGTCCATTGCACAGATCACGAACTTCGTTCTCATCATCCAGGCAATCCAGAACGTGATGATCATCGTTTCTGCCATCGTGATGCCGAAGAAGTTCGAGAAAGAGTGGAAGGCATCGTGGCTCCACATACCTAATGGCGTATTCTATGCGATCATGGCTGTTTCGATGATTTTCGAGGCTTACATCGTATACGATTCCCTCAGGAATCTCACGCCGATGCTTACAGTGATAAATCTCATAATACTTGCAGCTGCTATCGGATTTGGCCTCTATAAGGTCAAGAGCGGAAAGATCGTTAGAATTGAAGACTGACAGAGAACTTTAAAGGAGGAGTCAATGAAAGTCACGAAGATTGATGTATTCATGCTGGATGCTGGAGCTCAGAGAAAGAGCAGGAAACCCGTCTGCTGCAGGATCTACACGGACGAGGGCATCTATGGCGACGGTGAGGCAGGTGTCGCATACGGAGTAGGTGCTACCGGTGCATTCGGATGCCTTGAGGATCTCGCTCATATGGTTATCGGCCAGAACCCGTTCGAAGTCGAGAAGATCTGGGAAATGCTTTTCAGGGAGACGTTCTGGGGTCTCAACGGCGGAGCTATCTTCTATGCTGCGATGAGCGCTATCGATATCGCTCTCATGGATATCAAGGGCAAGGCTCTCGGAGTTCCTGTATACGAGCTTATCGGCGGAAAGCAGAATGACGAGCTCAGATGCTATGCCTCTCAGCTTCAGTTCGGCTGGACGACTGAGATCGGCCCTTATGGAAAGACGGAAGACTATGTGAAGATCGTAAAGCACGCTATGAGCGAAGGCTATGATGCCGTCAAGATCGACTTCGTATCCTATGACAGGAACGCACAGCCGACATCGCTCAAGCAGACCGAGAGATTCATCTCTCCTGAGCTGTATGAGATGGTAGAGGAAAGAATGCGCGCAATCAGGGAGGAATGCGGCAACGTCGATATCATCGTAGAGAACCATGACAGGACCAACACGATTTCCGCTATCAGGATCGGCGAGCTCTGCGACAAGTATCACTGCTATGCATATGAAGAGACGACAGGACCGCTCAACGCCAGGCTCCACAAGGACATCTATGACAAGGTCAGGACTCCGAAGGCAGAAGGCGAGAGAATCTTCACACGCTGGGGCTATGTACCGTTCTTCGAGCAGCACACGATCCAGCTCATCCAGGCTGATGCATGCAACTGCGGTGGTATCACAGAGACGAAGAAGGTCTGCGATATGGCTCATGTCTATGACTGCGGCGTGCAGGTCCATGTAGCCGGCGGCCCGATCTCTACAGCAGCTTCTCTCCAGATTGAGACGGCTATCCCGAACTTCTCGATCCATGAGCATCACTTCAGGAGCACGCAGCCTGCTATCACAGTGCTTGGAAAGTATGATTACCAGCCTGTCAACGGCAAGTATAAGTGCCCTGATCTTCCTGGTATCGGACAGGAGCTCTCTGAGTTCGCTATCAAGACTGCTCTCAAGAAAGTCACTGTGGAGGACTAAGTATCATGGTGCTGATAAAACTAGCCGCAATACTCGTCGTCATTGTTGCCATTCTCTGCTTCCGGAAACCCCTGTATATAGCTATCATCGCAGGAATCCTGGTTTCAATGGCATTGTTCGGAATAGATATCAGCACATCGCTCGAGCTTGTATGGCGAGGGTTCTCCAATCCGGAGACCCTCACCGTACTTGCGGGACTCTATACCATCACCTATCTCCAGCGCATGCTTGAGACGCGCAATCTTCTCAGGATGGCGCAGCAGGATCTTGATGATATATTCCATAACAGGCGCATCAATGCATCGCTTGCGCCTATCTTCATCGGGCTTCTGCCGTCTGCAGCAGCAGTCAATATCTGCGCGGATATCGTTGAAGCGGCAGCTGAGGACTGCCTGGACAAGGAGGAGAAATCCTTCGTCACAAGCTATTTCCGCCATATACCTGAATCATTCCTGCCGACATACCCATCAGTCCTTCTTCTCGTAGGACTCAGCGGTGTTGCCATGTCCGGCTTCGTTGTCGGAATGCTTCCTCTTGTAGTCGCGCTCTTCGCGCTCGGCTACGTCTTCTATCTCAGGAAGGTCCCGAAGAAATATGATGGCGTGGAAGCTGATACGAGCGTCAGCAAAGGCAAGGCATGGCTGAGCCTGCTTTCCCATCTCTGGCCGCTCTTCCTCATCGTGGTGCTCATCATCGCATTGAATATGGAAATCTATATCGCGGTCGCGATCTCGATCGTGCTCACTGCGATAGTCTATAGGTTCAAAGGCAAGGAGCTCGGAAGATTCGTCGTTACGGCATTCGAATTCCAGATGCTCCTCAACTCAGCGCTGGTAATGGTGTTCCGCGAATTCATCCAGGAATCCGGCGCGATGGCAGCGCTGCCTGAGGCGCTCTCGTTCCTGCCCATACCGCTTCCGATCATATTCGCCCTGATCTTCTTCATCGGTGCCCTTATGATCGGCAACAACGCTATCGTTGCAATGACGACGACGCTGGCGTTCACGACGGTGCCTGATGGCGGGCTTCCGTTCGCAATCCTCCTGATGGCATTCACATACGCCGCAATGCAGCTGTCGCCCACGCACTACTGCATATTCGTCGCACTCGATTACTTCAAGGCTGATTTCGTCGGCATAGTGAAGAAGACAGTGCTCCCGATTCTCTGCTTCCTGGTGATAACAGTCCTGTACTACCTGCTGCTTGCCGCTATCTTCTGATCCTACCTGATGCTGTCCTTGCCCGTTTTGGTGGCAACATCGATATGCACGAACTTGGCCTGGAAGCATCCCTCGATATCACGGTTCTCCATCGCATCGATGATCATGCGGTGGGGATCGAGGAGGACGGAGATGTTCTTCGGGTCATACATGTTCCATGCCGCCATATCCATGGTATCCATAAGCGTCTTGTAGAGGGATTTATACACCATGAGTATGAATTTATTCCCGGACATCGAGACGATGAAGGTGTGGAATTTCCTGTCGATCGAGGCAAATGCATCGAGATCGTTTGCCCTGAGAGCTTCCTCCATCTGGGCGTATAGGTTCCTCAGATGAGCGATCTTGTCATCGAAATCCTCAAGGCTGAAGCTCATCCGGATGCTGCCTATTTCCATGAAGTTCCTGAAAAGGAGGATATCCTTCATATCCTTCACGATATCCAGCTGTATAAGCTCCTCGAGGTAGTTCGACATATCGAAACCGATGACGAATGTCCCGTTTCCGGGCCTTGATTCAAGCAGTCCAAGCGCACAGAGCTTCTTTATCGCGGTGCGGACCGTGACGCGGCTGATCCCCAGATCCTCTGCAATCTGGTACTCAGATGGAAGCCTTGTGCCTTCAGGCCATTCCTTTGACGTTATTTTGCTCAGAAGATAATCATAAGCTTCATCTACTATTTTCTTTATCTTTGCCACGTCAGACTCCCCATATGGAAATATATACAGTATATAACGAGTTCCTGTTCCGATAGGAACATCCTGAGCAGTCCTGTAACGAAATTTGATGGAAAATCACGCCGGAAGAAGAATCCGGTGCATGAATCCATGGAAAATGCTTTGCCGGGATCTGGGCTCCCGGGGAAACCGCTTGCGGAAGAGGGGGCTTCCTGAGGTTTCCTGCAGCAGAAGACGGAGAATGACTGTATATTGTTGCTGTTCCGCATTGTGTCTATACTCGGATCATATGCACATACATCAGGCGGATTTCTCGAAAGGCAAGGTATCTTCTCTGATTCTCAAGGTCTCCTTCCCACTTATTGTGGCGGAGCTCGTGAACCTGCTTTACAACATGGTCGACAGGATCTATATCGGCCATCTTGCGGAGAACGGATCGCTGGCCCTGACAGGTCTTGGCCTCTGCTTCCCGGTAATATCCCTCATAAGTGCGTTCGCAAAGCTCTTCGGCCCGAATGGAGGTGCGCCTCTCTGTGCTATGGCGAGGGGAAGCGGTGACAATAAGGAAGCATCGCTTGTGATGGGAAACTCATTCTCGCTTTCAATCGTCACCGGAGTTGTGCTGATGGTGATCGTCCTGGTCTTCAACCGCCCGATCCTCTATGCATTCGGCGCAAGCGATGCCACATATCCGTTCGCGCGCGATTATCTGATGATCTATTCGCTCGGAACCGTTCCCGTGCTTGTGACGCTCAGCATGAATGCCTTCATAAACAGCCAGGGCTTCGCGATGATGGGCATGCTCACGGTCATCATCGGGGCTGTCATCAACATAATCCTTGACCCCATCCTCATATTCGTTTTCGGACTGGGCGTGAAAGGCGCAGCCATTGCCACCGTATTCAGCCAGACCATTTCCTGTGTCTTCGCGGTTGGATTCCTCTGCAGCCGGAGCGTTGAGCTGAGACTGAGGCTCTCGGATATGCGCATCGGGCTCAGGCGTGCTGGAAGGATCATCGCACTCGGCACAAGCGGCTTCACGATGGGTGCCACGAATTCCATCGTGCAGCTTGTCTGCAATAAATGCGCATTCATCTGGGGCGGAGATCTCTATGTCGGCGTGATGACGATCATGAACTCTGTGCGTGAGATCTATAACACCGTGATGAATGGCATCGGCGGCGGAGCAAGCCCCGTGATGAGCTACAACTACGGTGCCAGGAACGGCGAGCGTACGATGAAAGCGAGCAATTTCACGCTTCTCTGCACATTCGTCTATGCGATTGCTGCCTGGAGCCTGATCATCATATTCCCGCATAGCATGGCAATGCTCTTCACGCAGGATGCTGCGATGATAGATGCTGCTGCGGCAGCGATGAAGATCTATTTCTTCGGTTTCTTCTTCATGGCATTCCAGACATCCGGGCAGCAGACATATGTCGCTCTCGGGAAGGCTAAGCAGGCAATCTTCTTCTCGCTCTTCAGAAAGGTCATCATCGTTGTCCCTCTGACCATCATCCTTCCGTATGTCTTCGGAGTGAACGGCGTCATGCTTGCAGAACCTATCAGCAATGTCATCGGAGGTCTTGCCACATATCTTTCAATGAGGCATTTCGTCTTCCCGGAGCTCCGTGCGATGGCAAAGGAAAGCACCTGAGAAAGAAAGAGGAGAGGGCCAGCCTCTCCCCATCTCTTCTTTTATATTCTCGATATCTGCATTGCGTCCGCGTAGTTGAATCCAGGGATGGAACCTGAGATTATCACGGCGAGGTCTCCCTTCCTGACCATTCCCGCACCGCGGGCTAGCTTGAGCGACTGCTCGCGCATCTGGTCCAGATCCTCGGTGAAAGGCGCAAGAAGCGGAAGCACTCCATAGGCAAGCCTCAGCTGGCGCGCAGCCTTCGGATCCGTGACGCAGACTACGATCGGGCACTCCGGGCGGCATGATGATGTGAGCCAGCCTGTGCGTCCTGTTGCAGTCATGCAGATGATGGCTTTCGCTCCAAGCGTGAAGGAGGCTTCGACAGCCGCGCTTGAGATCGTTCCCGGGATATCCAGCGTGGTGCTGGCCTGATTCTCGAAGTAGCGCTTGCGGTAGTCGATCTGCCTCTCCGTGTATTCAGCGATCTCCGCCATGGTCCTTACGGCCTCGATAGGATATTTTCCTGCCGCGGTCTCTCCGCTGAGCATCGTGCATGTCGTGCCGTCGAAGATGGCGTTCGCGACATCGGAAACCTCCGCTCTCGTCGGACGGGAATGCTCCGTCATCGATTCGAGCATCTGCGTTGCCGTAACGACGATCTTCCCCGACCTGCAGCATTCGGAGATCATCATCTTCTGTATGACAGGAAGCTCCTTGAACGGTATCTCGACGCCCATGTCACCGCGTGCGACCATGAGACCATCGGCAACCTTCAGGATCTCGGAGAGATTCTCTATTCCGCTTCTGCATTCGATCTTGGCGATGATCTTTATCTTCTCCCCGCCGTTGACGTTGAGGAGCTTGCGCATCTTCTTCACATCGTCTGCGGTGCGGACGAATGAGGCTGAGATGTAATCGACATCTTCCTGTATTCCGAAGAGGATATCAGCTCTGTCGGACTCGGAGATGAATGGCTGATCGATATCCACGCCGGGTATATTGATTGATTTGTGGTTCGATATACGTGATGTATTGTTCACCCGGCAGACAACATCACCGCCGTTGATGGCCGTTACGGTCAGCGAGCAGAGTCCATCATCGATGAGTATCGAGGTCCCGACTTCCACATCCTCCGCAAGGTACGGGTATGTGATAGCCACCCCGGTCTCGTCGCCGATCCTGTCCTTCGGGGAGAGCGTGAATTCGGTTCCCTCCTTCAGGATCACAGCTCCATCCTGGAACTCCTTCGTTCTTATCTCCGGGCCTTTCGTGTCGAGTATGAGCGGGATATTGACGCCGAGCTTCCCGGCAACGCGTCTGACTCTCTCGATTCTTGCATGATGCTCCTCATGGGATCCATGGGAGAAATTGAGACGTGCGGCATCCATGCCGTTCTCAATCAGTGCCTGCACCATCTCGTCTGAATCGACAGCTGGCCCCAGTGTGCATATTATCTTTGTTTTCCGCATATAAGTCCTTCCGGCATTGATGATATCCCGAAAGCGGGGTGTCAGTCAGCAGGGGTCAGATGCGGAAGCCTTCTTTCATCCTCTTCGAGAGGATCGGGCCAAGCTGATGGCGCATTATTATCGTTCCCGCCAGTCCCGAGATGATATCTGAGATGGGTTCTGAGAAGAAGGCGGCTTCTGCTCCGAAGAACATCGGCAGCGTTATGGAGGCGATGAAGAATGTGATCTTCCTCGTCAGGGACAGCGGAAGCGATATATGTATCTGCCCGAGTGCTGTCATCATATCCACGTTGATGTACTGGAACGAGAGCGCAATGATCATGCATTCGAATATGAGCATGTATTTCGCGGAGAGCGTCAGGATCTCACCATCGGACGAGAAGAGGGAAGCGAAGAGCCTCGAGCCGAAGATCGTGAAGATGAACATCACGACAGTGTATGCTGTTATCAGGAGCTGCAGGTTGTTGATTCCCTTCCTGACCCTGTCCGTGAACCCAGCTCCGTAGTTGTAGCTGATGAGACCCTGGCATCCTGCTGTCATGCCATTCATCGGGTAGGTGACGAGTATGTGGTAGCTCTGCACGATCGTTGAGCACGTGATCAGCACATCTCCCCATCCAGGTCCGCCGTATTTCTGCAGCATCGCATTGAGGACGATCAGCAGGAGGCTGTCGGTGGATATTATGATGAATGATGATAGCCCGAACTTCACGATGCGCATGATCTGATCCGGCATGAATCCCCTGAAGCGGAGCCTGATGGAGGCTGACCTGCCGCGGAGGGCCGCAATTGCGATCAGCATCGATACCATCTGTGAGATGACCGTTGCGATTGCCGCGCCTTTGACGCCCATGCCGAAGAGGAAGATGAAGACAGGGTCGAGGATGATGTTTGCTATAGCGCCGGCAAGTACTGACAGCATGCCTTCCTTCGACAGCCCCTGGTTTATGACAAAGCTGTTGAGTCCCGTGGCAAGGAGCGCGAAAGGTGTTCCGAGCACATACCAGCCAAGGTACTGGGAGGCATATGGCAGCGTTATCTCCGAGGCTCCAAATGCAAGGAGCATCGGCGTGCGGAATATGAAGAATACTGGCGTCAGTACAGCAGATGCCGCGATCAGCAGATAGAAGCCTGTCGTAAGGATGCGCTGGGCGATATCATGATCGCCATGGCCCTCCCTCATTGCCATGATCGGAGCACCGCCCATGCCTATGAGCGTCGCGAACGAGGAGAGGAATGTTGCGATAGGGGAGGCTACGCCTACACCTGCAAGGGCTATATCCCCGTAGCCTGCGATATGACCGATGTACATCCTGTCGACGATAGCGTACAGAACGTTCACTGCCTGACCGAGTGCTGTAGGGATTGCAAGACTCAGTACGAGCTTCCAGAGATCATCCTTTCCAAGATCATGGTTCCTGCTTGCGCGCATGGCCCCGAGTATACTCCGGGCGAATGCTTTGTTCCACCGGGGAAAACAGCTAGAATACTGCCATGAGGAATATCCG
Source organism: uncultured Spirochaetaceae bacterium (assembly GCA_944389055.1). Taxonomy (GTDB): domain Bacteria; phylum Spirochaetota; class Spirochaetia; order Sphaerochaetales; family Sphaerochaetaceae; genus Ornithospirochaeta. Next base: position 10,749 of record CALXKY010000039.1, read on the forward strand.
GGTGAGTGCTGCTGTGATACACAGCGGAGGAAAGGTTTACGCGACCAGGCGCGGCAGAGGTGAGTGGAAAGGGTTCTGGGAATTCCCTGGCGGCAAACAGGAGGAAGGAGAGAGCGGTGAGGCTGCCGCTGTCCGCGAGATCCGAGAGGAGCTGGGAGCCTCAATAGCAATTGAGAGGTTTCTGTGCACTGTCGAGCATGATTACCCTGATTTCCATCTTACGATGGACTGCTATCTGGCCAATGTATCAGCGGGCCGCCTGACACTCACGGAGCACAGCGATGCCAGATGGCTAGGAATCGGAGAGCTTGATTCTGTCGGCTGGCTTCCTGCGGATATCAAGGTCGTGGAGGAGATAAAGAAGCATCCAGAATATGAAATCTGAGATACCTGCAACAGAGTATGGTAAGATCTTCCTATGAAAAAAAGCAAAGGGAGCAAGCCTGACATGCTGCCGTCAGCTGATGCGCTTATGGACTATGTCTTCAGGGCTATTCAGAATCTCGGTGGTTCAGGGGCAAATAAGGAGATTGATTCTGCAGTTGAGAGGATCCTGGATCTTCCTGATGATGTTGTGAGTGCTTCACATCTTGGAAGCTTCACACAGACAGAGCTTTCGTATCGCGTGGCATGGGCAAGGACTAAGCTGAAAAAGAAAGGAATCATCACGAACAGCATGCGTTCCGTATGGTCCATCCTTCCGCAGTTCCAGCAGTATGGAAAACTCGAGGACATTCCGGTCTCTTTGCTCATGGACCATGAAGATGCCGAGGAGGAGACGGAGGCAGAGATGCGTACTGAGCAGGATTGGCTCTCGAAGGTCAGTGATCGTCTGCATTCCATGGATCCCTATGCTTTTGAGCGTCTGATACAGAGACTTCTCCGCGAATGCGGTTTCTCGTCTGTCACAGTGACAAAGAAAAGCGGTGATGGCGGTATCGATGGTTTCGGGGAGCTTAAGGTGCTTGGTCTATTCAGTTTCCGTGTTGCATTCCAGTGCAAAAGGTACAGCGGGGCTGTCGGAGCAGCAGCAATACGTGATTTCCGCGGTGCTCTCAGTTCTGATATAGAAAGAGCTCTGTTCATCACTACGGGTACATTCTCAAAACCAGCCATAGAGGAGGCAGCAAAGGAAGGGAAGCGGCACATAGATCTTCTCGACGGAGAGGAGCTGATACAGAGAATGAAGGAAGCCGGGGTAGGCATAAAACCTGTTGAAGCCTTTGAGGTCGATGATTCCTTCTTTGAGGCACTCTGAATCAACCCGTATCTTATTTGAACCTGTCCATCCGGACGGGCTTCAGAAACATTTGGTATAAAGCGCAGTTTTTCTGAATTCATTTACAGAAAAAATCCATACAGAAAAAACTGATTCAGAAAAAACTGATTCAGAAAACCGGATTGCTTCTCAGTCAGCTTTCTTCTCGCTTATGATCCGCATGATCATGTCAGCAGTATCGTCGAGATCTTTTCTGATTTCATGCTCCCAAACTCTTATCACAGTCCAGCCCTCGCTTCTCAGGACATGATTCACTTCGATGTCTTTGACGATGTTGCGCTCAATCTTCGGGATCCAGTAGTCTCGGTTGCTTTTTATGCTGTCCTTCCTGTTCTCCCAGTCATAGCCATGCCAGAAGTCCCCGTCACAGAAGATGGCGACCTTGTATTTCATCACGGAGATATCCGGATGCCCGTAAACGGAGCTGCTGTTCTTCCGGAACCTGAGACCCCTGTGCCAGAGAGCGTGGGAGAGGGCCTTTTCAATTGACGTGTCCTTTCCTCTTATCCTTGACATGTTGTAGCTGCGCTGGGCATCGGTCATATGAGAATGATAGCAGGATTCCTGCCATGTGGCAGAGTCAGGATATCAGCTGCTGTGAGAAAGCTGCGGAAGGCAGCTCTGTTTTTTTTGCTTGACAGGTGGAAAAGGTGGTTTAAAATCTTGATTGAAACGGTTCAAAAGGAGGATTGCATGGGAAAGATAACCATCAAGGATGTCGCAGCTCTTGCCGGCGTCTCCGTAGGAACCGCTTCAATGGCACTCAATGATTCTCCGAAGGTATCCGCGGAGACGAAGAAGAATGTGATGGCTGTGGTCCAGAAGCTCGGATACCGCCGTGATCCCTATGCAAGATCGCTCAGCCTCTCATCCTCGAGATCGATAGGCTTCCTGGCTCCGGGATTCCGCAATCCGTTCTTCGGTGAGGTTGCGGAGGCGCTGCAGCTTGCGGTTGAGGAGAGGAACAACAGCCTGATGTTCGGCATCACGAATGACAGCACGGAGCAGGAGGCGAAGATTGTCGACCAGTTCCTGGACAGGGGCGTCGATGGGCTGATCATCATCCCTGCAGAGGACAGCGAACCCGATCTGTCGCATATCAGGAATCTCCTCAATCATGATTTCCCGCTCGTATTCCTTACCGGGTATTATCCTGAGATTCCTTTCCATGCAGTCATGGCGGATCTTGCCGAAGGCTCGTATGAGCTGACTAAGGGAATGCTCCTTGCGGGGCTCAGGAACATCATAATGATAGCTGGAAATCCTGCTCTCATACCGTTCCGTGAGAGGATAGAGGGGTTCAGGAGGGCATTGGATGAGTGCGGCGCTGCATTCGATGAGAGCAAGGTGATCATCTCCGATGGCATGAGCTATGAAGGAGGATATGCTGCTATCGACAAGGTATACGATGAGATAAAGCCCGATGGGATCATCGCAATAAACGATGTGATGGCAATGGGAGTGATCAGCCGCCTGAGATCCAAGGGCATAAGGGTTCCTGAGGATGTCTCTGTTGCCGGCTATGATGACATCTCGGTTTCCTCGATACAGGAGACGCCTCTTACGACAGTCGAGCAGCCGATAGCCCTGATGTGCTCGGAAGCTGTGGATATGCTCTTCGCTATCATGGAAGGACGGGCAGCTCCTGAAGGTGTCGTGAGACTTCCGGTCTCGGTGAGGCACAGGAGGTCTGCGAAGACAGGCTGAGTCTTATCCGGTGTGGTGTGGAGGTCGCCAGCTGCCGGAATCATGGATCAGCTGAATCATCAGGAGAATCAGAGGCTCCTGATGATTGAACTGATTCAAAAAAAAGGAGGTTGCTATGGATTTCAAGACTGTTCGCAAGGAGCTGTTCGATACTCTGCAGAAAGAGATAATACCGTTCTGGCTCAATAACTCTATCGACAAGGAATATGGCGGATATATCACATCTTTCGATGAGAATGGCCATTTCGATGGTAACGGAATAAAGAATATCGTTACCCAGGCGAGAATGGTCTGGGGCTTCTCGAGGCTCATGCCGTATGCCGCAGAGGAGGATAAGCCAAGGATGAAGGAAGCTGCTGAGCACGGCAAGCGCTTCCTCATCGACAGATTCTGGGATAAGGAATACGGCGGATACTACTGGCTTCTCAACAGGGATGGATCTGTGCATGATGATTCCAAGCTCACCTATGGTGAAGGCTTCGCTGTCTATGCGCTTGCGCAGTGCTATCTGACATATGG
>CALXKY010000040.1 GCA_944389055.1 uncultured Spirochaetaceae bacterium
TCAGCGTATCAGCAGACGCTCACGTTCCGGCGCATCTTCAAGCATGCAACGGGCCTTACACCGAGCGAATACCGCGGGAAGTTCCGAGTGTGATATTCCTGCAATTCATTGCGTGCCATTTAAATACATTGATTGTTTCCTATTTTGAACCATCGGAAAAAGCTGATTCTGCCTTTTCCGGGAATGCTGTCTGATAATCATTTCCGTAAAAGGAGGACAGAAATTGAAAAGCCGCAAGGACGTTCCTATGAATAAGGATGATTACCGTATCCTTTCAAGGCGCAACTGGAAGAAGGACAAGTATCTCCTCATCATGCTTATACCTGTTGTTGCTTACTATCTCGTCTTCTGCTATGCGCCTATGCTCGGCCTCTATATGAGCTTCACCAGATTCACTCCCGGTTCAGGTTTCTCCGGGATATTCCAGGGACGCTTCGTCGGGCTCGCCTGGTTCAGGCAGTTCTTCCAGTCTCCGTATGCATGGAGGCTCATAAGGAATACGTTCCTCCTTTCATTCTATTCCCTGATCTTCGGATTCCCGATTCCTATCATCTTCGCAATCTGCATCACGCAGATCAGGAACAAGTTCATACAGAAGGCTTCGCAGGTCCTTACGTATCTGCCTTACTTCATATCGACGGTTGTCGTAGCCGGCATGATCAACAACTTCCTTTCCCCCTCATCCGGCATCATCAACCAGTTCATACAGCTTTTCGGTGGAGACCCGGTGAACTTCATGGGGCTCCCGGAATGCTTCAGGGCAATCTATGTCATCTCGGGCTCCTGGCAGACATTCGGATTCAACTCAATCATCTTCGTTGCCGCCATCATGGCAATCCCAAATGAACTCTATGAAGCCATGGATGTCGATGGGGCGGGGAAGTGGAGGAAGATCTGGAACCTTGTGCTGCCGTCAATCAAGCCGACGATAATACTGCTTCTCATAATGTCGCTCGGCAACCTGCTCAATGTAGGATTCGAGAAGGTCTATCTTCTCTATACGCCTGCAGTCTATGAGACGGCAGATGTCATCCAGACATATGTCTATCGTCAGGGCATCGTCAGCCAGAACTACTCGTATGCAACGGCTGTAGGTCTTTTCAACTCCGTCGTGACGTTCGTCATCGTCTTCATCAGCAACAGGCTGTCGAGGAAGCTGACGGATACGGCAGTATGGTGAGGGAGGTACGGAAATGAAAGCAGATAAGGGATTCTTCAGGCAGTCGCCTTCGGATATGGCCTTTGATATCATCGTGCGCTTCCTTGTGCTCTTTGCCGTGCTGATATGCGTCTATCCATTCATCTACGTCATATCGATATCCATGTCCAATGGGCAGGCCGTCAATCAGGGAAGGGTCTGGCTGCTGCCTGTTGATCTGGACTTCACCGCATTCGGAATCGTCATGAATTATGATGAGCTCTGGACGAGCTATCTGAACACGATCTTCTATACGGTCGTGGGAACTGTATGCAACATCGTGATGACATGCCTTGCGGCGTACCCGCTCTCCAGGCATCGCTTCTTCCTCAGGCGGAAGATGAACTTCCTCCTTGCGTTCACGATGTACTTCTCCGGCGGACTCATCCCGACCTACATCGTCGTGACAAGCCTCGGACTGTACAATTCCAGGCTTGCGATGATACTGCCCGTGCTATGCACCGCATACAATGTCATGATATGCCGCAGTGCATTCGAAGCCGTTCCTGAGGAGCTTTTCGAGGAAGCCTCGCTTGAAGGCGCCAATGATTTCACGATTCTCACGAAGATCGCCGTACCGCTTATAAAGCCGACGCTTGCGGTCCTCACGCTATACTATGCAGTAGCCCGCTATAATGACTTCTTCAATGCCATGCTCTATCTTGGCAAGAGGGAGCTTGAGCCGCTGCAGCTGTTCCTGCGGAAGATCCTGCTGCTTTCATCCAGCGAGATCCTCCAGAGCTCCGGAAGCCTGACTGCTGTGGCGGCCGCTGCGCAGTCGACGCTGCAGATACGCTATGTCTGCATCGTGCTTTCCGTGATTCCTATTCTCATAATCTGCCCGTTCGTGCAGAAGTACCTCGTTAAAGGTACGATGCTCGGGGCAGTCAAAGGCTGAAAAAAGGAGATCAGAAGATGAAGAGAAGGTTTCTTCTTTCCGCGGTATGCATGGTTCTGATGCTTGCTGCTGTGTATGCCGGCGGTTCGGGTGAGGAAGACAGCGCTCCTGTCGCCTCAGAAGGATTCGTATACGATGGAACAGGCCCTATCACGGATATTGATGGTCAGGTACTCACTGAGCTTGCTCAGAATTCACTGTATACCACAGTCGATATGAGGGAAGCTGAGATCGTGAAGAAAGTCCAGGAAGGCGCGAACGTCACGATCGACTGGACGCTTGTCGATCCTACCAGCTATGCAGATGCCGTATCCCCGATGCTCGCTTCCGGCGTTGATATCCCGGATATCGTCCTGCTTCCGAATCTCGACCAGGACCAGACGTATATCATGAGCGGCATGTTCGAGCCTCTCGATGAGCATTTTGATGATATGCCGAACTACTCGGCATGGCTTGAGGCCAACCCTGATATCAGGGCATCGCTGACAGCTTCTGACGGCCATATCTACTACATGCCCACGATCAATGTCCCATATAATTACCAGCCTGTGGTCATGTACAACATGAAGTGGCTTTCCGATGCAGGCCTCGAGGTTCCCAAGACTCTCGACGAGCTCACTGAGGTCCTCAGGTACTTCAAGTCCCATGATATGAACGGGAATGGCGAAGCGGATGAGATCCCTCTCTCGATCATGGATGATTTCCTCCCGTATATGTTCGCACCGGCATTCGGCCTGACATTCCTTGATGGCCAGGTGGAGCAGGGTTCAGGCTTCATGGTCAACGATGAGGGTGAGGTTGTCTATGCGCAGGCTACTGATGAGTATCGCCAGTATCTTGAGTATCTCCATGGCCTCTATGAGGAAGGACTTCTCGAGGTTGAGTACACGACGCTCACCCGTGACCAGATCATCGAGCGCTTCGCTCAGGACAGGACCGGCGTCACATGCGACTGGAGCTATCAGAGCTCTATGACATACAGCCCGCAGCTGCCGTACTACGATGGCACGGAAGCCACTGGCGTTGTTCTCCAGCCGCCACTTTCAGGTCCGCACGAGGGCTACTACATCGGACGCAATCCGATGGGAATGGTCTATGGCATCTCCTCTGATTCCGATAAGATCCAGCTTGCTGCACGCTATCTTGACTATGCGTGGGGCGATGCGAACCAGGAGATGTATGTCTGGGGAATCGAGGGCGTGAGCTATGTTGTGAACGAGGATGGCTCGAAGTCATTCACGGAAAAGGCGCAGACCGACAGCAACTGGCTCCAGGCGCTTGGAATCAACCCTGCACAGGTCATCCCTGCCCGCCAGAGCGTTCCTGCAACTGACGTTCTCGTTGCAAAGTGGCATGCGGATATGGATAAGGTCATCGAGCCGTACGTGAAGGCACCATGGCCGTTCATCTACGCAACCGAGGAAGAGTCCATGATCACATCGATGTACATGGTCGATATCCAGACATATGTCGATGAGATGGCTGTATCATTCATTACCGGAACGACTCCGCTTGATGAATTCGATTCATATCTTGAGGCTCTCGACAGGATGAATCTTCCGCAGATCCTTGAGATCAAGAAGGCTCAGTACAGCCGTTATCAGGAAGCACTTGGCGAATGATGGGATATACGACTATCGAAAGCATGCTGAGACGCTTCGAAAGGGAGGGAAGGCGGGATGCCTTCCCCCTTTCTGATTCATTCCCCCAGTGGCAGGCTGCTGCGAGGAAGACGCTCTCCGGCCTGCTTGGCCTGCAGTACCTGGAAGCGGTGGATGCGGCTCCGGTGATCATAAGCCGCGAAGAGGCAGAAGGGGGAATCACCACGGAGAAGGTATCCATAGTGGTGGAAGAGGGCGTGAGGATGCCGTTCTATGTCCTCATACCTTCCTCCGCGGGGCCTGATACGCCGGTCCTCATCGCTGCTCCCGGGCACATGGGAGGAGGCAAGGAGAGCGTTGCTGGATGCAAAGGCGATGCGGATGTTGAGCGTATGACTGCATTCTATGGCTATGATTATGGCCTTGAAGCTGCCAGGAATGGCATGGTTGCCGTCTGCTTTGATACCCGTGGATTCGGAGAGAGACGCGAATGGAATGAAGAAATCCTCGATTCATCCTGCTTCTCCCTTGCCCATGTCGCTGAATCTCTGGGAATAGCTCTTGAGGGACTCTATGTCTGGGATGTGATGAGGCTCGTGGACTACATCATCGCCCGCGGTGAATGGAATACCGATGATATCCGCATGATCGGTTTCTCGGGAGGCGGCATGCAGACGCTCTATGCTTCGGCCATCGATACCAGGATAAAGGCGGCGTTCATCAGCGGTTATTTCTATGGCTTCAGGGATTCGCTCCTCAAGCTCAGCAACAACTGCTCATGCAACTATATCCCTTCGCTCTGGCGCCATTTCGATGTGGCTGACATCGCTGCTATGATCGCACCGCGTCCGCTTGTCATACAGTCAGCGGCATCGGATCATCTCAATGGCGAGCGCGGGATGAGGAATGTTGAGGAGCCTCTCGATGAATTGAGGAAGCTTTATGCTATGCTTGGTGCGGAAAAAAGGCTTCTGCATGATATCATTCCGGGGGACCATCACTTCGGAAAGGATCACATGATGGAGCTTATGGAGGAAGCATGCTCAGGATAACAGTAGGAAAGAACGGAGAGGATTATACAACGCTGCAGGAGGCTATCAATGCCGTGCCCTACAGGACGGAGGCTGAGATAGTGGTCAGCGCAGGTGTCTATACGGAGAAGATCTTCTCCGACAAGGACTCCCTTACGATCAGGGGTGAAGGAAATGCCGTCATCTCCTGGAGCGACGGGGGCTATGAGATACTGGACAGGAACATGAAGCGCGGCACATTCCGTTCCTACACTGCGTTCTTCAGCGGGCGCTCGCTGCATCTGGAAAACCTTACGATACGCAATGGTGCGGGCGATGGGCATGATGCTGGTCAGGGGATTGCGCTATATCTCGATGCCGATGATGCCGTGCTTGAGAATGTAAGGCTCCTGGGGCATCAGGATACGCTTTTCCTTGCGCCTCTGCCTGACGAGGAGAGGGAACCGTACGGTTTCTATGGACCGCGTCATCTCCTGCCTCGTGAGAGGCGGCGCAGCATCTTCCGCCGCTGTCTCATAGAAGGCACTGTGGATTTCATCTTCGGCGGCGGTGATGCGCTTTTCGAGGATTCGGAGATCAGGAGCGCAGGACCGGGATATGTGACAGCCCCTTCCGGTAAGAAGGACTGGACAGGCTTTGTGTTCAGCCGCTGCCGCTTCACGTCCCCTCTGCAGATGGAAGGCGGGGTTTATCTCATGCGGCCATGGAGGAAGGAGGGCAGGTCTGCGTTCATAAGCTGCTCGTTCGGACGCCATATATCCCCTGATGCGTTCATACCCTGGCCGGGACATGAAGATGAGGCCCATCTCTGCACGTTCCGCCTTTCCGGGTGCACCTCTGATGGGGATATCCGCATTGAGGATGAGTGGGAGATGGATGCCGATGCTGCCGGAGCCCTCATCAGATCATTCGGTAGTTGACGATGCCTCTCCTCAGCTGTATGTTTGCCATGTAGTATGAACCGTAAGCCCCGTATCTCCCGTACTCTCATCGCAGCTGCCGCAGCTGCTGCGGCAATCATCATCCTTGTGCTTCTCTCGCTCTGGACGAGGATGCTCAGCAATGCAGAGAAGGCCGAGATGCTTCGTGATGCACTGGAAAGCGTCATAGAGGAGCGGGGCGAGAAGGGGCTTCTCGAAATGGCTGGGGTTCCAGTTGATGACATACGCTATTCATCGGAGGACCTTCCCCTTTATACCGGAAACCGTGGCTCATGGGAGCTTCTCGATGCGGAAAAACGGGCTATGGCGATATATGAGAATGCCAGCAGCAGCGTTGTGCAGATCGTTTCCGCCGATGAGCTTTCGGATACTGGCCAGGGTGCAGGTGTGATACTCTCTCCGGATGGCTATATCGTAACGAACAGGCATGTGACTGGAAGCGGTACGGACTTCAGCGTGCTTCTCAGCGATGGCACGGTACGTGAGGCCCATATCGTCGGCTCCGATTCGCTCTCTGATATCGCGGTTATAAAAGCCGATGCAGAAGGCCTCGATGCGATGGAGATCGGATCCTCATCCTCACTCAGGCCCGGGAGTGCTGTCTATGCCATCGGCCATCCTTTCGGGTATACCTGGTCGATGTCTGCCGGAATCGTTTCCGGGCTTGACCGCATGGTCTATACGGATTCAGGTGCGGTGATTCCCTCGATGATACAGACGGATACGCTCATAAATCCAGGCAACAGCGGCGGTCCGCTCATTTCCTCCGATGGAAGGATGGCTGGTCTTATCAGCTCGATATACTCGCGTTCAGGCAGCGCAGAGGGCGTATCGTTCGCGATTCCCGTGGAGACTGTCATGGATGCCGTGAGGCAGATAATATCATCCGGCACTGTGCACCGCGGGTGGATAGACATGCTCTCCGTTGAGCTCAATCCGCAGATTGCGGAGTATTCTTCCCTCCCGATAACGGACGGCATACTTGTTTCGCAGGTTGTGCCGGGCGGCGGTGCGGACAGGGGAGGGCTCCGGGGAGGCTCTGAGGCTGTGCAGTACGGGCAGAGCATCATATATCTCGGCGGAGATGTCATAACGGCAATAGATGGCAGTCCTATCAGGGATTACAGCGATTATTTCGCTGCTCTTTTCTCCACGGCAGCAGGTGATGAAGTCGATATAACAGTGCTGAGGGACGGACGGGAAGTCGTGCTTCCAAACGTGGAGCTTGTTGAGCAGACAGAGGAGAATTCGAGATGGCTGGTGAGATAGAGAAAGGCTACAGCATCGCTGGAGAGCCATTCATAAATTTCCAGGCAGGTTTCTCAAAGCCATTCCATGTTGTCTCTGATTACGGCCTCGCCGGTGATCAGGGAGAGGCTGTCGAGAAGCTCTACGAAGGGTATCTCAGGGGTGACAGAGCACAGACGCTGAAGGGTGTCACAGGCTCCGGCAAGACTTTCACTATGGCCAAGCTCATCGAGAAGATACAGAAACCCGCTCTGGTTCTCTCGCACAATAAAACGCTTTCGGCTCAGCTTTACCGGGAGTTCAAATCGTTCTTTCCGGAGAATGCCGTCACGTATTTCGTATCGACCTACGATTATTACCAGCCAGAGGCATATGTGCCCGGGAAAGATCTGTATATCGAGAAGGAAGTCGATATCAATGATGAGATCGATCGTCTGAGGCTCAATGCATCCTTCTCGCTCATGGAGAGACGTGATGTCATTGTCGTTGCTACCGTCAGCTGCATCTACGGTCTCGGCAACCCTGTCTCGCTCCGTGATATGCTCTTCACGTTCCGCAAGGGCGATGATTTCAGCCAGAACAAGGTATTCCCACAGCTTACGAGGATGCTCTACGACAGGAATGACATGGTCCTTGAGAGGGGCACATTCCGTCCGCGCGGTGAGACCGTTGAGATATATCCGGCATATCTTGAGACGGCATTCAGGATCTATCTCGACTGGGATACCATCTCTGATATCGTCTGGTTCAACCCTCTTACGGGGGAGAGAATAGCTTCCGTCGATGTCGTCACCCTTTACCCTGCCAAGCAGTTCGTCATGCCGCAGGACCAGATAAACAGGGCTATCGATCAGATAAACCAGGAGAAGGAGGAACGCGTGCAGTACTTCCTCTCCAACGGCAAGCCTGTGGAGGCTGAGAGGATAAAGAGCCGTGTCGAATATGATCTGGAGATGCTGCAGGAAGTGGGATACTGTTCCGGAATCGAGAATTACTCAAGGATCCTCTCAGGACGCGCTCCGGGAGAAAGGCCTGCGGTGCTCCTCGATTACTTTCCAGATGATTTCGTAACATTCATAGATGAGTCGCATGTGACGCTTCCTCAGATCGGGGCCATGTATGAGGGAGACCGTTCAAGGAAGACGAATCTCGTGAATTATGGCTTCCGCCTTCCATCTGCACTCGACAACCGGCCGCTGAAATACGATGAGTTCGATCATAAGGTAGGGCAGAGGATCTATGTATCGGCAACTCCGGGAGAGCGGGAGAGGAAGGAGTCGACACAGATTGTTGAGCAGCTGATCCGTCCTACCGGGCTTCTCGATCCGAAGATCGAGGTCAGGGCGACCGAAGGACAGATGGAGGATCTCTACGGTGAGATCAGGAAGACGCTCGAAAAGGATGAGCGCGTCCTCGTGACAACGCTCACGAAGCGTATGGCGGAAGACCTCACAGAGTATCTTTCCGGTCTTGGTCTCAGGGTAAGGTATCTCCATTCGGAGGTGGAGACGATCGAGCGTGTCGAGATACTCCGCGATCTCAGACTCGGAAAATTCGATGTCCTTGTCGGCATAAACCTCCTCAGGGAGGGGCTTGATCTTCCCGAAGTCTCCCTTGTTGCCATCCTTGATGCGGATAAGATCGGGTTCCTCCGCTCCTCCACATCGCTTATCCAGACAATCGGACGGGCGGCAAGGAATGCCGATGGGCGCGTGATCATGTATGCGGACAGAATGAGCGAAGCCATGGCGGAAGCAATCGAGGAGACGGAGCACAGAAGAGCTGTGCAGAGTGCATACAATGAGGCTCATGGCATCACGCCGCGCACCATAAGGAAGGCCGTCGAGGATATACTTGAACGTGAGAAGTCCGATGATGAGGCCATAGCAAGAGAGGAGATGAAGATCATAAGCTCGAACTATAACCTCCTCGTGGAACGCGACAGGAAACGGTACATCGCAGATCTCACCCGGCAGATGACGGAGCTCGCGAAGAATCTCGAATTCGAGAAAGCTGCGCTTATCAGGGATGAGATCCAGCGCATAAAAGAACGGAAGGATCTTTCGGATTAGAAGCTGAAGAGCACCAGATCCAGCGGATAAAGCGTTACCTGCGGCGTCGCCTCGATCCAGAGCCCTGAGGCCATCGTCCGCTTTACTTCCTGGTAGATCCCATAGAATGTGATCGTTCCTCCAACAGGGCTGACTGGTCTGTCCATATCCATGTCATAGCCCAGCGCTGAGGCAAGATAGTATGTGAATGCACCGAGCTCATCCTGCTTTGGCCTTCCCTCATCCCAGCTGTCGAATGAAAGCTGGGCATCCGTTGCAGCGGAGAATACCCAGATGCCATCATTCCCCTCAGGAGATGCCCCGAATGAGATTGTCAGCGATGGAATCAGAGCGCTTACGAAGCTGCTGAAGATTAGATTCCCATCCTCGAACACTTCGCCATCCGCCATCGGATACCCATCTTCTATGAAAGCACCGGAGTAGCAGGCGTCGATGAAAAGGCATTTGCTTCCATCCTTGCTCCCGAGTGCTTCAAGAAGTGTCTGGGGCTTCAGGGTGTACCGTATATCCTGATCCGTGGCAATCGCGCCATCTTCATCTCCATGGCCTGAGAAGTGGAAGATTATGAGATCACCTGAGACCGTATCGAGCCTGTCGATCGTTTCAAGAATGGTGGTATGATCCCATCGGACGGGGCTTCCGTTGATTGACCTTGTTCCATCCTTCTCAAGGAATAGGTAGCTTTCGTATATCTCCCCGGAAGCTTCCGCGAGCGTCCTGATCTGCTCCGATAGCACCCTCTGGTCCTCGGGCGGGGTAGTGAGCTTTCCTGCGCCCGGGACTGCAGAGTAGTCGATTGCGGCGGAGATGAAGATGACGCGGCTCTGGCTTGGTTCAGATGTGCATGAGATGAGCACGATGAGCGTCAGTATGATGATTGCGGCTTTCCTCATATCATGCCTCCGATCGCGATGCATAGCCCCAGACCGGCTGAGAACGAGATGCCGCCTCTGTTCCAGAGAACCGAGACGGGGAGGCGCAGGGCCAGGTATTCCTCCGGGTACCAGGCGAAGGCGGCGCTCCCTCCTATCTTCCATTCACCCGCTTCCTGCAGCCGATGCCAGATGAATGCGGTGTCGAACGAAACCGAAGCCTCGATGCGCTCCGTTATCATATATGCGTATCTGAGGGAAATCCTTCCCATATAGTACCCTGAGAGCTTCAGCCTCCCGATTGTCTCAGATCCTCCTGCGTATGCTGCCTCCACTGGCAGTGACAGCACGTGCTTCCTGTCGATACGCATCGAAAGCAGAGAGATCTCAGCACCGGCTGATGCCATGTTCCATATCTCATCAGAAACGGTTCCGAAAGCCCTGTATCCTGTGTATCCTGCCGACAGTGTCACTGACGGGTACCATTCCACAGCAGCGGGAAGGGCTGCAGGAATCGCGAGCATGAGAATGATGATTGCTTTCTTCATGGGTTCCTCCAGCTTCTTATACGCGTCAGCTCTCCGTTCGGGTCAGAGATTTATTGCGCTTTCCCTGAGTATCATGAGTGAAACGCGCTTCCGGCGCGGTTTCGTGGCGCTCTGGCACAGCACCGGATATCCCTGATAATCGAGGCCAAGCATATATCCCGATCCCATGAACTCTGCGGAGACGATCTCTGCATCATTCATGATGATGTGCATCGAGTATGCCGCCGGGTTCAGAGGCTCTTCGGAAATGATCGCATCCTCCGGACGGAAGAAAAGGCAGCCTGATGTGTTCTCGTAGAATAGGTGGGCTGGTATAGCCGTACCTTCCCCTGTGAAGAATGCGGAGAAGAGATCCTTCGGATGCCTGTAGAGTTCTTCCGCAGTTCCCATCGCAACGGTCTTGCCGCTCTTCATGATCATGACGGAGTCGGAGATGGCAAAGGCCTCTTCCCGGTCATGCGTTACATAGAGCATCGTGATGCCGAGCTCGTCATGGACGGCCCTTATGGAACCTCTGATGCTTTTCCTGAGAGGTGCATCGAGAGCGGAGAGTGGTTCATCGAGGAGCAGTATCCCTGGTTCTGCCGCGAGGGCTCTTGCAAGCTGCACGCGCTGGGCTTCTCCACCTGAGAGCGAGGTGACGGAACGTTTGCCATACCCCTGGAGTCCGACAAGCTCCAGAAGCGCGGTGGTGGTTTCCTTTCTCCCTTCCTTCCTCTTCATCCCGAACTGCACATTCTTCTCCACGTTCATCGAGGGAAAGAGCGTGTACTCCTGGAATACCATTCCGATTCCCCTGTCCTGTATACGTTCCTTCGTTATGTCCTTGCCCCCGAGCGTGATGGTGCCTCCATCTGGTGACTCAAGCCCCGCGATGAGAGACAGAAGCGTCGACTTCCCGGATCCGGAAGGGCCTATTATGGAGAGGAATTCGCCTTCTTCCACGCCGAAAGAGGCAGACAGAGTGAAGTCTCCGTAGTTCTTCTCAAGCTTCCTTACTTCAAGATACGGCATGCTTCTTTCCTCCTTCTCCGATCCAGAAGACAATCAGGGATACGCAGAGCAGTATCGTTCCGAGCGCTGCGGCTCCCTGGTAGTTGTATGAGCTTATCATCCTGTACATCAGGACTGGAATAGTCGTCACATGGCCATCTGAAAGCGTAAGCGTTGCATTCACTTCCCCGAGCGAGAGCGCGAATGCGAATGCCATCGCCTTCCTTCTGTAAGGCGAGAGAAGGGGAGACTCGACTTTCGCCGCTGTGCGCGCGTAGGAGACTCCCAGCATATATGAAGCTGCCGAAAGCTGTTCAGGTATCATCTTCGCTCCCGGGAGGATTGTCCTCACAGCGAAAGGCAGGACTATTACAAGATGAGCAGCTATGATCAGCACATACGAGAGAATGAGTGAGCTGCTTCCGGCAGAGACGGCAAGGAATGAGAAGCCGAGGCCGAGCGTGACGGAGCCCGCGGCCATCGGCAGCGAGGCGAGCAGCGGAAGCAGCGGCGATCCGCTTCTTGCGGCGGCTGCGGCTATGCGTGAGCCGAAGAATACGGCAAGAAGCGATGAGATGAGTGCGATGCAGAAGCTGTTGACGATCCCATCCGCTGCCGTGCTCATGATTCCCGTTCTTCCTCTTGCTATGTCGTGCCAGGCTTCCAGCGTGAAGGTTCCATCTTTGGTGAAGAACGCCCTGTAGAGTATGGAAAGAATCGGCGGCAGTATGAAAAGGAGTATCAGGAGCATGAGGAGGAATGCAGCAGCGAGCGATTTCCCCTTTGCTTTCCTCAGAACGCGTTCCCTTCTCTGCACCTTCTTCTCCCTGCGGCTGGGGCTCGTGATGAGAAGAAGCGCGCCAGTGATGATGAATGAGAAGACGGAGAGGGCTGCGGCGCCCTCCCTGTCGACGCTGATATGGACTTTCCTGTAGATTTCAGTCTCGAACGTGGAATAGGACGGATTTCCGCCAAGCACGAGGATGATTGAGAATGATGAGAAGCAGAAGAGGAATATGAGGATGAATGCCGAGAGCACCGATGGGACGAGACGCGGAAGCGTTACCCTGAGGAATGTCCTTGCCTTTCCTGCTCCAAGCGTGTATGCGGCTTTCTCCGGTGTATCCGGAAGCTCCGCCCATGCATTTGTTATCAGAAGGAATGCAATCGGGAAGTTGAGATAGACATGCGCGAGTATGATCGCGCGGAAAGAGTAGAGGATGCGGACTGCCGGCCCTTCCGATCCCGTGAGCAGGCCTATGAGGCTGTTCAGCACTCCGTTGTTGCCGTACCAGATCACGAAGCCGAGGACAACGAGTATCGAGGGAATCGTGAATGAGAGACCGGAGAGGGTGAGCACGGCTCTGCGTCCTGGGAATGAATACGAGGAGAAGAATGCTGCAAGCGGAATGGCTGCCGCTATTGATACCGCGGCAGACAAAAGGGATTCCCAGAGCGTGAACGCAAGCAGCCGGTACGTATACGGGTCGGAGAAGACATCCATGATGGCTTCTCCCCCGTCAGTGAATGCATAGCTCAGGTTGAATGCAAGCGGTATGAGGAAGAGGAGGGCAAGTATCACTATTCCCGGCAGGGCCCTCAGCCTGTAGTATCCGGATCCTCTGAGCTTCATATTCGCCTCCTCTCCCTTATATTATACCGATGTCCGGAGCTCAGTTGCTCCCTGTCATTATATCAAGCCACATTCCCTGGAGTTCCTCTGTCTTCTCAGGAGATGTCGCACCTGATCTGAAGAGTGTCTCCGGCTTCGGAGCATAGTCAAAAGCATGGGGAAGCTCTATGGAGCTGTTCACCGGATACATCGAATTGGCTATCGCTATATCAAGCTGTGCCTCGGTGAGGATGAAATCCACGAATTTCTCGGCTTCTTCCCTCATATCCGTTCCCTTCACGATTCCGATGCCTTCTATTGTTGCTTCATGGCCTTCGGGGAACACCAGCGCCTGGTAACGCGTGGTATCATCATTCATGACGTGGTAAACAGGGCTTGTCGTATACGAGAGCACGATCGGAGCTTCTCCTTCCGTGAACAGCCCATATGCCGAAGACCATCCATCAGCGATGGTGAGGGCATTGTCCTTCATCGCCTCCCACCATGATGCGAACTCATCGCCGTCACCGTAGATATTGTATGTCCAGAGAAGGAGGCCAAGGCCTACCGATGAGGTCCTCGGGTCGATGAGGATAACCTTGTCCTTATACTCTGGTGCAGTAAGATCCGAAAGGGACTCGGGCCTGTCCAGACCGCACTCTGAATCCCATACGAATGCGAAAGCACCGTAGTCGAATGGGATCAGGCGGTTCTCGGGGTCGAATCTGAGCTCTTCGGGAATGTCACCGAGAACGGGGGAGTCATAGTTCTCAAGATAAGGATAAGCCCTGTATGCGAAGTCATCGGTCACACCGAGGATGACATCCGCTTCCGTATTCTCTCCCTCAAGCTCCACGCGTGAGATCATCTCAACCGCGTCACCGGCGCTCACGAGATTTACCTTTATTCCTGTCTCTTCCTCGAACCTGGGGATGAGGGTTCCTGCGGGGCCCCAGTCTCCTGCGAATGAGTCATAGGAATAAACCGTAAGCACATCTTCCTCTGAAGATGCCTGTGCCATCACAGCTGCAGCAGCGAGAAGCACTGGGATCCATGAGATTGCCTTCTTCATGGCAGCCTCCTAAAGAATGTATTATCCGGGGAAATGAAGTATGCCGTTCCCTTCGCTGGTATTATCCAG
>CALXKY010000041.1 GCA_944389055.1 uncultured Spirochaetaceae bacterium
GTCGATAAGCTTACGCACGAAGTGAACGTCGTCGGTATCTGGTCCAGCCATGATATAGGCAAGGCAATCGATGAGCTCATCGTCCATGGCCAGGTCAATGGCGGCATCGTCCAGTCGCTTGGGTATGCCTCGATGGAGAAGATGGAGAACAGGAACGGCCGCTTCAGGCAGTCCAGCATGTCGGATTACGTCATCCCGACGAGTATGGAATTCCCGAAGCAGGAGTGGTTCCTTGTGGATAACCCGTATCAGTGGGGACCTAAGGGTGCTAAGGGTATGGGAGAGCTTGTATTCAATGGCGCCGATGCAGCGTACATCGATGCCGTGGAGCGCGCGTTGGGCATGGAGATCCATAAGATCCCGATGCCGCCGGAGGATCTCGAGGAGGCGCTTAGGAATGCTCAGTAAGATCGTATTCAGCGTTAATGGAAGAAAGGTGGAGTTCACTGGCAATCCGCTGACCCGCCTGATAGATGTGCTCAGGGAAGATCTCGGTCTTACCGGAGTCAAGGAAGGATGCGGAGAAGGTGAGTGCGGCGCATGCTCTGTCATAAAGGATGGCAGGCTGGTGACAAGCTGCATCATCCCCGTTGGAGCCGTTAATGGCTCGGAGATCTATACGATAGAGGGAATCCGCGATACGGAGAAGGGAAAGTGCATCATCGATGCGTTCGCAGAAGGCGGTGCCGTGCAGTGCGGCTTCTGCATTCCCGGCATGGTGATGGCGGCCTATGCTCTCCTTGAGGGCAATCCTCATCCCACTGAGCTTGAGATAAGGAAGGGCATCAGCGGCAACATCTGCAGATGCACCGGCTATGATCTCATCGTCGAGAGCATTAAGCTTGCTTCTGAGAAGGGAGGTGCTCTATGGGCATGACATATATCCCGACAACGCTTTCCGAAGCCCTGCATCTCCGTGCGGAGAAAGGTGCAAGGCCTCTTGCCGGCGGCTCTGACCTGATGGTCCAGTCGAAGAGGGGAATCGGGCTTGCTCCAGAGTTCCCGTATGATGTTATGATCATCACTGGCCTTTCCGAGCTCCGCGGAATCAGAACGCTTGATGATGGATCGGTTGAGATCGGAGCGCTTGCGACGCCTGCCGAGATAGCCGCTTCGGATATCGTTCCTTGGCACGTGCGCCAGGCTGCTGCCGGAATGGGGGCAATCGCGCTCCGCAATACAGCTACGATCGGCGGCAATATCGGAAACGCATCTCCCAAAGGCGATCTTCCGCAGCCTCTGATCATGCTCGATGCCGAAGTCGTTCTTGCATCCATCCATGGCTCAAGGCGCATGAAGCTCGATGATTTCATCCTCGGATCGAAGAAGACAGCACTTGGTGACGATGAGATCATCAGAAGCGTCATCATCCCTCCTCATGGATTCACATATCTCTTCTACAGGAAGATAGGCATGAGGAAAGCGAATGCGATCTCAAAGCTCTCGCTCTCCGCTGCTGCCACTGTGAAGGACGGGGTGATCCTTGATTTCCGTGCCGCCTCCGGTGCTGCTGGACCGAAGGTCATCCGTTCGCATGAGGCCGAGGATATCATCAGAGGCCATATGACAGAGGAGCTTCCATCCATCATGGACAGCTTCCTTGAAGCCTGGGATGGTGCCATATCGCCGCACGCGATGCCGCTGTATAGAAGGAACACAACCAGAAGGATGCTCAGCTATTTCCTTTCCGCAATCCATGAAGGAGCCGCTGAAGGCATCATCTCAGAGGAGGCTGAATGAGGATTTATCACCCTGCAAGCGCAGAAGAAGCTGTCAGGCTCCGCCATGAGCTTGAGTCTTCGCAGTATATTGCCGGAGGCACTGAGATCATGCGTCTCGGATCTTCCATCTCCTGCGATTCCCTGATCGATGTCACCGCTCTTTCCCTCTCCGGTATCCGCATGGAGGGGGATGAGATCATCATAGGTGCGCTTACGCCGCTTGAGGATATAAGGATTTCGGATATCGTTCCGGCCTTCATCCGGGAGGCCGCCGCTTCTGCTGCCTCCCTGCAGCTGAGGAACAGAGCGACAATCGGAGGCAACTTTGCTCTCCGCCGCGCCGACAGCTATATGATCCCCGCGCTTCTCGCAGCAGAGGCAGAGGTGGACATCATGTGCACGGAGGGGCCGAAGCGGAAGACCGCCGCTACCTATTTCGGGAAGACCGGCTGCCGTGCGCTGCTACTTGCGTTCCGCATCAGAGCCGGAAGAACAGGTGAGAACAGGCGCATTGCAAGATCCTCCCATGCCCATGCCGCTGTGACTGGCGCTGTATCCGAAGGCACTTATGCCTATGCTGTCTCCGGCTCCGGCGTTGCCTGGGGAGGGAAGGAATCGTGGAAGGATATAGCGTTTGCCGATGATCTCACCGGCAGCGCCGATTACAAGAGGTATCTGGCCTCTGTTCTGTTCTAGGAGCTTGCTATGGAAGCGAAGGTAACGATAAACGGAAAGCCAGCGGTGCTCAGGGGCAGAGAAGATGAACGCCTCAGGGATGTGCTTTACAGGGAAGGATATACAAGCGTCAGGGATTCCGACGATGCGGAAGGATTCGCTGGTTCGGATACGATTGTCCTCGATGGCCGGCTCGTATATTCGAATCTCCTCATGCTCTATCAGGCAGATGGCAGGAGCATACGTACACCGGAAGGTCTTCTCCGCGGGCGCGCCATCAACGATGTCCAGGAGGCTATGATCAGAGCAGGTGTCGTCCAGAGCGCCTACAATGCGCCGGAGGCTGCGCTTGCCCTCACGGTTCTGCTTGAGAAGAACCCGGATCCGTCCAGGGATGATATAAAGGATGCGCTTTCCGGCATCTTCATCCGCGATGCAGGATATGAGCATTACTACATGGCTGTGGACATGGTGAAGGAGAAGAGGAAGAACGGAAGCATATCGACGGAAGCTGCCCCATCATTCAGGGATAATCTGATGTATGTCGGCAAGCCTACCGGAAAAATCGATGGTGAGGCTCTTGTCTCAGGAGACAGGCTCTTCGTCGAGGATAAGGTTCCTCCGCACACCTATACGATGCATGTGCTCCGCTCTCCATTCGCGCATGCTTATGTGAAGAGCGTGGATATATCCGAAGCGCTCAAGGTGGATGGTGTCGTCGATATATTCACGGCATTCAATACCCCTGCGATTCCCTACATGCAGGCAGGACAGGGATTCCCGGAGCCATCTCCGTATGACAGGGTGCTGATCAACCGCAAGGTGCGCCATGTCGGCGACAGGGTCGCTGCCATCGTCGCTGCCGATGAGGAGACAGCGCTGAAAGCCGCTGAGCTCGTTAAGGTCGAATACGATCCGATCGAACCGGTATTCACGGTGGAGGAGGCCATGGCGGATGGTGCTCCGCTTGTCCATAATGGCAAGGTTGAGTATGTCTCCGGCGCGCCTGATGATCTCGATGAATACAACAGATCAGCAGATGAGCGTGAGGAGAAGGTCATATACCAGTTCCCGCTCCATGGCGATATCCACAGGAACATAGCTGCATCCGCGCATGGCGGCATCGGCGATATAGAGAAAGGCTTCGCTGAGGCGGATGCCATTGTCGATGAGACCTATCAGACCAGCCAGGTCCAGTGCACGCCTCTTGAGCCCCATGTCTGCTATGGACACATCGAGGGTGGGCGCCTTGTCCTGAGCTGCTCGACACAGGTCCCGTACCATGTGCGCCGCATCGTCGCGAAAGTCTGTGAGATACCGGAGAACAAAGTCCATGTCATCAAGGAACGCGTCGGCGGAGGCTATGGCTCGAAGCAGGATATCCTTGTCGAGGATCTCATCGGCTATGCTGTCTGGAAGACGGGAAAGCCGATCTACTACCGCAATACCCGTGCTGAGGAATTCTACGCCAACTCTACGCGCCATCCGATGAGGATGAGGGTGAAGATGGGCGGAAAGAAGGATGGGACCATCACCGCGATATACATGGATGTCAGGGCGAACACAGGGCCATACGGCAACCACTGCCTCACCGTTCCGATGAATGCATCTTCCAAGACTCTCCCGATTTTCCGCGTGGATAATATGTACTACGATCTCATCACGTACTACACGAATATCCCGCCAACTGGCGCATATCAGGGATACGGAGCTCCGAAAGGCTACTTTGCAATCATCTCAGCGCTCGGCGAGCTTGCGATGAAGCTGGGTATAGATCCTCTGATGATGGCTGAGAAGAATATCGTTGAGGAAGGCTACATGCTTGAGATCCTCAAGGGACTTGGCGAGGGAAGGGAAGGCGCTGTCGTTCCCGTCGGTTCCTGCGGCCTCAGAGAGGCTCTGGAGCGCGGGGCAAAGCTTATCGATTGGGGAAAGAAGGATGAATCCCCTGACCCAGACTGGAAGATAGGCAAGGGTTTCGCGATGATACAGCAGGGCTCAGGGCTTCCCGGCCTCGACCATTCGAACGCCCAGGTCAAGCTTCTCACCGACGGCACGATCCTTGTGCTTTCCGGCGGAGCGGATCTCGGAACAGGTCTCGATACGATTTCCGCAAAGGTTGCTGCAGAGGTGCTGAAGGTTCCTCTCGATATCGTATCGGTTGTCTCCGGCGATACCGATTCATGCATGTTCGATACGGGCGCGTATGCATCATCCGGAACGTATTTCTCCGGCAATGCATCGCTTAACGCTGCAAAGGATCTCAGCAGGAAGATCATCCATGAAGCAGCTCTCCAGATGGGGGAGAAGGAGGAGGATCTCTCCATTGAGTATCCCGGAGAGGTAGTCTCAAAGAGCGGCAGGAGGCTTTCCTACTGGAAGATCTCACACGATGCGACAGCAGGCGATGGCCGTGGCCAGCTCATCGGCACGGGATCGTTCACGACACCTAACTTCGCGATTCCATATGGAGCGCATTTCGCAGAGGTCGCGGTGAATGTGAAGACCGGAGAGATAAAGGTCCTGAAGTTCTATGCGATCCAGGATGCCGGTACTCCTATCAATCCGGAGCTGGCTCTCTGCCAGATGTATGGTGCTGCGATGAAGAGCATCGGGCATACGCTCTATGAGGATATGGTCCTCGATAAGAACGGGAAGTGCCTGACGACGACATTCACGGATTACGGCGTGCCGATGATCGAGGAGGCTCCTCTGGACTTCCGTGCGGAACTTGTCGATATAAACGATCAATATGGACCTTTCGGTGCAAAATCAATCTCAGAGATTGCCTGCAATGGTGCAGCGCCTGCTATTGCAATGGCCATAGCAGATGCCACCGGCGTATGGGTGCGTTCATGGCCCATCACGGGCGAGAAGATACTGAGAGGCCTCGGAAAGTTCTGAGCTCTGTTTCCCTCCGGAAGGCAGGTTTCCGGAGGGATTCTCTTTCCCTGAATGTCCCTCTGCTGTATATTCTGAATTGGCTGTGGAGGAAAAAATGGCAAAAAGAGCGGTTGTTTTCAGATCGAAATACGGAGCTTCAAAGAAATATGCGCTTGCTCTCGGCAGGATGATCCAGGCCGAGGTCATCGAGAATGATGGGCTGACTCCGCAGCTTGTGGAGGAGTTTGATTCGATTGTCCTGGTCGGCGGGGTATATGCCGGAAAGATCACCGGCCTCGATTTCTTCAGGAAGAATGCCGTGGATTTCTCCTCCAAGCGCCTTGCCGTATTTGCGGTAGGCGCAGTTCCTGATTCCCTTGAGAATACTGAGGACCTCCGGAAGCGGAATATGAAGGGACGCCTCTCATCCGTGCCTGTCTATTACGGCCGCGGAGCGTTCGATGAAGCTGTACTGACGTTCGTTGACAGGAATCTCCTCTCGATAGTCCGGAAAGCAGCATCGCGTACGGCACCGGAGAAACGCACTCCGCTCGACAATGTCATTCTCGGAACAACGGAGCCCGTCAGCTGGATCGATGAATCGTATCTTTCCGGTGTCGCCGGCTACATGATGGAGGAATGAATTCAGAATCTTCTGAAGAGAAGCGTCTCATTTCCACCGCATACCATGCCCAGATCCCCAGCCGCTGAAAGATCGCAGTGCTTAAGTTCTGAAGTCCTGCCGTCTCTGAGCATCCGCCTCGCTTCGCAGATTGTCTCAAGTTCGATTGAGCCCCCTCCGATCGTGCCGTAAACGGAATCATCCGTAACGAACATCATCGAACCTTCCGCGCGCGGCGCTGAGCCGTGCTTCTCTATGATTCTTACAGCGATACCCTCAAGATCCTTTATCTCCGACAGGAAAGCAGGATCGATGACTGCAGCATGCCTGCCGTGTCTGAACACGGATATGATCTCAGCCATTATCGAGATGGCAATCTCCTCAGGGGTCTCGGCTCCGATGGATAGGCCTACTGGAGCATGGACTTCAGCGAGCCGCTCCTCCGTGAAACCCTCTTTCCTCATCTCCTCCAGCGCCCTTCTGCTCTTCGCCTCTGAGCCGATCATTCCGATGTATGCGGCGGGGCGGGAGAGTGCATACCTCAGGCAGTCCTGATCAAATGAATGGCCATGGGTGAAGATGATGTAGTAGGGCGGGAAGCTGTCATAGCTTTCCTTCAGCAGCTCGGAATATGGGGCAACGTGCCGCTCCGCATGCGGGAAACGCTCTGCGGTGAGAAGCTCGGGACGGTCATCGAGGACTGTCATCTGCATGCTCTGGATAGCTCCGAGGTCGTGCAGCGCTTTTCCTATGTGCCCGGCTCCGAACATCACGAGATGCGGCTCTGCGGCGATGCTCTCCACGATATCCGCATCAGAATAATCGAGGGATGGATCCGTTGCGGCGGCAAGGATCCCATCCGCGAATACAGCTTCATCGCCGGTTGCCATCAGCGTCCGTCTCTCTGCGCTCCCCCTGGATAGGGCTGAGAGGAAATCTCCGAAATAGCTCATGCCATCACCTCCCTCAGGATGCTTACCGTCATATCGATCTCATCGGCCGTTGTGAATGGACCAGGGGAGAATCTCAGCGTTCCCGTGGGGAATGTACCGAGGCTCCGGTGGGCAGAAGGCGAGCAGTGGAGTCCGACCCTCGTCTCTATGCTGCCTCTCTTCAGCAGCTCTGCGGCTATCCACGCGATATCCTTCTTCCGGCTGGTGACGGAGAGTATCGCTGTCCTCGGCTCATCGATCCCGGCCCCCGCAGTCTCAAGGCCATCTATCGCCTGGATTCCCTCATACAGCCTGCGTGTCATATCAAGTGCATGTGCCTCGAGTTCCCTCCGGTGCGTTATCGAATAGCGCATTGCGCATTCAAGCCCTGTGAGCCCGACCATATTCTCTGTTCCCGGCGAAAGCCGTTCCGGCAGGGTATGAGGAACATCTTCGCTGTCGCTCTCGCTTCCCGTGCCGCCCGTGATAAGCGGCTCGATGGTCTCGGCAAGATCGCGCCTGATGAGCATCCCGCCCGTTCCTTCCGGGCCGAGGAAGCCTTTGTGCCCTGTGAATCCGAGTGCCGCGATTCCCAGATCCTCCATGCTTATATCCATATGGGGAGATGCCTGCGCCGTATCGACGATGAAGAGTAGTCCATGCTCCCTGGCGGCCTCTGCAGGGGGCTCCAGGTCCTGCAGCGCTCCAGAGACATTCCCCGCAGCATTCACGATGATGCCCTTCGTGTCAGGGCCTATCATGCTGCTGAGAGAGGAGTAATCATTGAAGCCGTGGCTGTCCGACGGGATCCTAGATACCCTCATCCCCATCTGCGTCAGAGGCCTCATCACCGCGTTGTGCTCATTGGATGACACGATGATATGATCACCCGGATGGAAGAGTCCCTTGATGATCCAGTTCATTGCTTCCGTTATATTCCTCGTGAATGCGATGCATTCCGGATGCGGGAAATCATAAAGCCCAGCGAGCATTGCCCTCAGCGAGAAGAGCGTATCGAAGTTCCTTTCCATCAGCCGGCTCTCCGTCCTGTAGAGATTGAGGCATCCCGCGCTGATATACTCCGCTACAGCTTCTGCCGTTCCAGGCGCTTTCGGGAAAGCTGTCGATGCATTGTCGAGATATATACGGTCCATGGAAGAATTGTATCACATCGTCATTGTATTTTGAATCATATAATGGTAGCATCCAAGGCATGGACATCAGAGAGAAAGGAAAACTCGGACTGACAGGACTCCTCATCGGAGCTGCGGCAGTCATTCTCACGGTTCTCGGGAATCCCGGCAATATGGGATTCTGCATTGCGTGCTTCCTTCGTGATACGGCGGGAGCGATGCATCTTCACACGGCGCCGATCGTAGAATACGTGAGACCTGAGATCATCGGAATCATCCTGGGATCATTCGCGATCAGCGTAGCCACCGGCGACTTCAGGCCGCGCGGGGGTTCGTCACCTGTGCTGAGGTTCATCATCGGCTTCATCGTCATGGTGGGGGCGCTTGTCTTCCTCGGCTGCCCATTGCGGATGGTGCTCCGCCTTGCTGGCGGTGATCTGAATGCACTGGTCGGGCTTCTTGGCTTCATCGCGGGCATCGGCGTCGGCTGCATATTCCTCAGCAATGGCTTCACGCTCGGAAAGGCTGAGAAGCAGAGCGCTATCGAGGGTGCAGCGCTTCCGGGTGCGACGATACTTCTCTTCGTGCTCTTCCTTGCTGTGCCGTCGCTCTTACTCTTCTCGGAATCCGGTCCGGGCTCGATGCATGCCCCCGTGGCGGCTGCGCTTCTTGCCGGCCTTCTCGCCGGAGTCGCGGCAGAACGCACCAGGCTCTGCATGGCAGGAGGGATCAGGGATATCTTCCTCATCAGGGATTTCACCCTTATCTCCGGCTTCGCTGCGATCTTCCTTGCTGCCCTGATCGGCAATCTCATCACAGGAAGCTTCCGCCTCGGCTTTGCTGATCAGCCAGTCTCTCACCCGATGCATATCTGGAATTTCCTCGGGATGACTGCGGTAGGACTGGGATCCGTGATGCTTGGCGGGTGCCCGCTGAGGCAGCTCATCCTTGCGGGTGAGGGCTCATCCGACAGTGCTTCGGCTGTGCTCGGCATGATCGTGGGATCTGCATTCGCCCACAATTTCTCGCTTGCATCCTCGGCCAATGCCGGACCGGGAACGAACGGCAAGGTCGCAGTCGTTGCCGGTATCATAATCCTCGTTGCAATCGCAGCGGTAGTAACAATCAAGGAGAGAAGAAAAGCATGAAAGACCTCGATACATCCGGATACAGCTGCCCTGAACCTGTTATAATGACGAAGAAAGCGCTCGGGCATAGCCCTGACGGGCTCCGCGTCACTGTCGACAACAGGGCTTCCAAGGAGAATGTCACAAGATACGCGAAGGCGCTCGGCTACAGCGTGGAAACAACGGAAGGCAATGGGAATTGGATCCTGAAGATATCAAGGTAGCGACATTCCATAGCCATTATGGCGCTATCATGTTCCGTAAGCGTGCAGGTGTGGATGCTGAGCTCAGGCCCGTACCGCGCACGCTCTCCTCATCATGCGGCACGGCGGTATTCTTCACATCCCCGTTCAATCCCGCCATCGCCGATGAGAACACGGAAGCTGTCTATATGAGGGACGGGGATTGCTGGAGGGAGATATGGAGGAAGTGAAGCTCACATCCCTTGTCCGCAGCTCTGGCTGCAATGCCAAGCTGCCGCCAGGGGATCTTCATAAGGCGCTCGATGGCCTTGAGCAGCAGACGCCGGAGGCGCTCATCGAAGGTTTCGAGAGTTCCGACGATGCGCTTGTCTATGATCTGGGCGATGGACGTGTCCTGATCGAGACTGTCGATTTCTTCCCTCCGATGGTTGATGATCCCGGTATCTTCGGCGAGATAGCGGCCGCGAATGCCATCTCCGATATCTATGCGATGGGAGGGGAGCCAAGGATCGCTATGAGCCTCATGTGCTTCCCCTCCTGTCTCGATATAACCGTGATGCGCCGCATCATGACCGGTGCGGTCGCCAAAGCTGAGGAAGCTGGCGTTGTCATCGCCGGCGGTCATACGCTATCTGACAGGGAACCCAAGTTCGGGCTTGCCGTCACAGGCTTTGCAGATAAGGACAAGGTGTGGTCGAACAAGGGAGCGGAGCCCGGAGATTCTGTCATTCTCACGAAGAAGCTCGGCGTCGGGCTTCTGATGACAGCGCACAAGGCAGGTGAGACTGAGGCAGCGGAGGCAATCGAGCAGATGCGGACGCTCAACCGGTATGCAAAGGAAGCCGCGGAAGGCCTCTCCGTCCATGCCGCAACTGATGTTACAGGCTTCTCCCTCATCGGGCACTCCTATGAAGCAGCAGATGCCTCTGGTGTCTCAATCATGATAGACAGCAAGCTTCTTCGTTTCCTTCCTGGCGCAGAGGAAGCCGCACGCTTCGGATTCGTTCCCGAAGGCAGATACACCAATGAGGATTACCTTGAGGATAAAGCGGAGCTTCCTGATGATATCCCTCTCTATCTCCGCGATATGCTCTTCTCTCCGGAAACATCCGGCGGTCTTCTTCTTTTCATGCCTCCTGAGGATGCAGATGAGTATCTGAAGCGCTTTCCCGATGCTTTTCTGATCGGTTCTGTCACAGAACAGAAGGAGAAGCCTGTCATCGTCATCTGACGATGCCGGGAAACATATCCAGTTCACCTAGACTCTTGACGAATCAATGTAGAGGGGGGGTAAAATCCGAACAGATTCAATTATCTGGAGGATTTGAAATGAAGAAAGTTTCAATCATGCTTCTCGCAGCACTCGCAGTGCTGTTCGCATTCACGGCATGCCCGGCTGAAACAAAGCTTGAGCCTGCAACAGAGGCTGAGATCGACAATCTCGCTGCCTATCTTGCTGCATTCGGTCATGACAGAGTTCTCAATGATCTCAACACAATCGTAACAGATGCAGATGGTGTAACTGGACTTGAGCTCAAAGAGACAAAAGTCGAGAGCACATCTGTTGTGTTCACTCTCAAGGCTACCAATTATGACTTCGATGGGAAAGCTGGAAATGCAAATTTCCCAAGAACGGCCTCAGGTGATTACACTCTGACCCTCACAGGAACGACAGCACAGGGCAAATTCACAGCAAGTAGCTACAAGTTCGATTCTGCAAATGGAATCACACTCAAGATGGCATCTGATGCAGCAACCACGCTTAAGGATGTTGATGATGTCACTATTGTTCTTACTGGTGTAACAGGCGATTTCGTTGCTGATGCTGCAGAAGCTAATGCAACAAAGAAAGGACTTGAACTTACTGTTGCTGATGGAAAGGTAACCGCAGTTTCTAATCCGGAAAATGGTGCAGAATTCGGTGTTCCTTCAGCTGGTACAATCGCAATTGGCAAGCATGCAGTAGATCTTTCTGATCTCAAGACAGCTATTGCTGACCTGATTAAGGCGAATACTCCGGCAGGAACAAAGTAAGAAAAATCTTATTGATTTCCGATTTGGGGCCATTTCCGGATAGGGAATGGCCCTATGAAATGGAGGGCAGATAAATGAATAGGACAACCCTCCAGGGTAAGCAGCCACGTATTCCATCGGAGAAGAGAAAAGAATGTCTTGTTCTCTTTGCCAAAGGATACGGGTATAAGAAGGCTGCAAGGATATCAGGAGTGAATGCCTATACCGTCCGGGATTACAAGAGGAGATACAACTCCGGAGATTGTACATGGGCGGATCGTGGTGGTTCTGCTTCTGCAGAATAAGGCTGTGCTATTGCATGGCCTTTTTGCGTGATCAGCATCTTGAAATCACTGACATTTTCAGCTTCTCACAGCGTATATGAGGCAGGGAACTCCATCAAGGAGGAAATCAGCCGGGAAGCTCCGGAGTTCCTGAGGCCTCTACCGGCAGGCACTCCATATACGTTAGGCGGACGGCCACTCATTTCATATGGGAAGGCCTCAGCTTCCCGGTTCCAGACCAGGACAGGGAGGTGAAGAGATGCTGGAGAAGATTCTGGAATTCGTTCTGATGATTCTCAGGATAGCAAAAGCTGTCATAGAGCTTGTTAAGCTCTCAATAAGCAGATCCCGCCATCTTGACCATTGGCGGGATCCATTTATCACGTAGGTGGCCATCCGTCTATCGGAGTGCCATTTTTATTTTATTGAACTGTATGAAATCTGTCAAAGATCAGATTTCATTTATGATTCTCAGTACCTATTTCGGTTAGATTTTTTTTTGAGGCATCACGTCAAATAAACAGGATCTGCAGTTTTGCAGAAATACGCAATGCAACCTCTGAAATAGTCATTTTCTCTCCTTGCAGCATGGAAGATAGGGATTATGGCAATACAGCTGGCATCCTTTCTGCTGTTCAGCTCCGTATTTGCTGATAGAATCAAAGGAGGAGGATGCTATGGCCGATAATCTCATGGATGCATTCCTGCTGCTTGTGGATGAGGATGATTCAGTCCGAACTGAGCTTGACAGGAGGATAATGGAGTTTCAGGGGGATCCTGCGGATATCACGGCGGAGGTGCTTGTTCCGTATGCGCGTGAGCTTGGCTTCATGATGACCGTTGAGGATGTCGAATATTATAATGGCCATGCAAGTGATGGCAGTGAGGTTCCTCCTCATCTGCTTGAGACCGATGCAACAAACCGCAACATCTGATTGCGCTCACGGCGATGCTGTGATAGAGTTCTATTGAATCCAAGGAGGACCATGATGGCCAGAGATAAGGGTGAGATCAGGAAGATGATCGCTGAGCTTCAGAAGCTCAATACATCGAACATGTACCTCAATGACTTCTTCCACACATGGAAGGAGAGCGATGATGAGATCGCAGCAGTATTCAAGGTAGCTGAGATCCTCAGGGGAATGAGGGAGAACAATATCTCCGCGAAGGTTTTTGATTCGGGGCTTGGTATCTCCATCTTCCGCGATAACTCCACCCGCACGAGGTTCTCTTTCGCTTCGGCCTGCAACCTCCTCGGCCTTGAGGTCCAGGATCTTGATGAGAAGGTTTCCCAGATTGCTCATGGAGAGACTGTCAGGGAGACGGCTAACATGATCTCCTTCATGGCTGATGTCATCGGTATCCGCGATGATATGTACATCGGCAAAGGCTATACATACATGAAGAGCGTCTCCGAAGCTGTCCAGGAAGGCTACAGGGATGGCGTGCTTGAGCAGAGGCCGACGCTTGTAAACCTCCAGTGCGATATCGACCACCCGACGCAGTGCATGGCTGACATGCTCCATGTGATCAATCACTTCGGCGGCGTCGAGAATCTCAAGGGCAAGAAGATCGCTATGACATGGGCGTATTCTCCGTCATACGGCAAGCCGCTTTCAGTTCCTCAGGGTGTCATCGGACTCTTCACACGCTTCGGCATGGATGTCGTCCTTGCCCATCCGGAAGGATACGATGTGATGAGCGATGTAGAGGAAATCGCAGCGAAGAACGCAAAGGCTTCCGGTGGTTCATATAAGAAGGTCAATACGATGGAAGAGGCATTCAAGGATGCAGATATCGTATATCCGAAGTCATGGGCACCGTATGCAGTGATGGAGGAGAGGACCAAGCTCGTTGGAGAGGGCAGGTTCGATGAGCTCAAGGATCTCGAGAAGAAGTGCCTTGAGAACAATGCGAAGTTCAAGGACTGGACATGCTCCGAGGAGCTTATGAAGACGACAAAGGATGGCAAGGCTCTCTACATGCACTGCCTCCCTGCTGATATCACAGGCGTATCCTGCAAGGAAGGAGAGGTCGATGCATCCGTATTCGATCGCTACCTCGTACCTCTTTACAAGGAAGCTTCCTATAAGCCGTATATCATCGCAGCAATGATCTTCCTTTCGAAGTTCCAGAATCCTTCCGGAAAGCTTGCAGAGCTCATGGATAAGGATACTCCGAGGATCAGATAAAACAATCCGGAATGACAGAAAGCCCGCGGCATAGCGGGCTTTCGTCATCCTTGAGGGTGGTTGACTGAGAATAACAGTCTTTTTCTCAGTAAAAATCAGCCTGATTTACTGAGAATTGCAGCAGCTTATGGTTTCATTCAGCTTAGGAATTCCTCATTGATCTTCACGCCGAAGGCATCTGCCAGGATCCGCAGATTGCTGTCGCTTATCGTACGGATGATTCCGG
>CALXKY010000042.1 GCA_944389055.1 uncultured Spirochaetaceae bacterium
CGCTCTTCCGATCTGGGGCATTTCTTCTGGCTTGCTGTTCTCCTGCTCCTCATAGTATTCCTCGGCCGTTCATACAGGGCTTTTGATGAGGACCGGCGGCGCAGGATCAGGCTGGCAGTTGCCTGCCTCATCATGCTTGATGAGATCGCAAAGGATATAGTCGTGCCGCTTTCCGGGCAGTGGGAGTGGGAATTCCTGCCACTGCATCTATGCTCGATCTCTGTCTTCGCGGTCTTCTTCCATGCTCTTACGGGAAACAGGCTCCTGGAGGAATACCTTTATGCGCTCACGCTTCCGACTGCGATGATGGCGATGGTTTTCCCGGACTGGACATCGGCGCTTCCATTCTGGAACTTCATGTGCCTGCATTCATTCACGATACACCTCCTTCTTGTGCTTTATCCGTGCCTGCTGCTCTATGGAGGGTTCAGGCCATCGGCAAGACGCCTTGCTGCCATCGTCCCGATAGTTGCGCTGCTCGCGGTGGCGATGCATTTCGTCAACATAGCTCTCGGTACGAATTTCTTCTTCGTGAACGGAGGCGGGGTAGGCAATCCTCTTTCGCTTATCGAAGGGCGCGTCGGCATGCTGTACCTCGCTGCCATGCCTGTTATCGCAGCAGTATGCTGGCTTCCGATGTATATCCTTCCTGCAAGAAAAAGCCACATAAAACCATGATTCTGATGATTACATCAGAAATATGCATTTTGTTTTGACAGCTACCGCAGTCCATGTGATACTGATTACGTAAAACATTAAAAGGAGTGCCTATGCTGATTCTTATCTCCGATGCATTCGATAAGAGCCTTCCGGAAAAGCTCTCTGTTTTCGGTGAAGTAACCGATGACAAGTCAAGGCTGAGTGAAGCTGATGTCGTTCTGATCCGCTCAAAGACGAAGGCCACGAAGGAGTATATCGACTCCGCACCAAGGATGAAGCTCATCATCAGAGGCGGCGTCGGTATGGATAATATCGACAGGGAATACTGCAAGGAGAAGGGAATCATTGCTGTGAACACCCCCAAGTCATCCGCAATCGCTGTTGCGGAACTTGCATTCGCTCTCATGATTTCCGTTCCGTGCCATATCCCGTTCTATGACAGCACAATGAAGAATGGTGAATGGCAGAAGAGCGTAAAGCGCACTGAGCTGTATGGCAAGAGGCTCTGCCTTCTCGGAATGGGCAATATAGCGAGGAAGGTTGCGGAAAGAGCGAAGGCCTTCGGAATGGAAATAGTCGCATATGACAAGTATGTCGGGACATCGGAGCTTGCGGAGATGATGAGCCTTGAGGATGCGGTCCGCGATGCGGATTACATCTCAATGCATCTGCCGTATACGGCTGAGACGGACAAGATGGTCAATGCCAGCCTTATCTCAAAGATGACGCACCATCCTGTAATCATAAATACAGGCCGTGGCAAATGCGTCGATGAGAATGCTATGGCGGAAGCGCTCTCGAGCGGTGCTGTCTCATGGTTCTGCACCGATGTCTATTCGGCAGAGCCGCCTGACAGCAGCAATCCTATTCTCGGCTGCAGCAACGTGACGCTCACGCCGCATGCCGGCGCCAATACGACGGAGAATCTTCTCCGCATAGGCGAGGAAGTATATGAGACGATCGCAGCTTTCGTGAAGGAGGGAAAGATATGAGGAAGATGAATTTCGCCGCAGGTCCATCCGTGATGCCGATGGAGGTCCTCGAGGAGATCCAGAAGAATATCGTTGATTATCATGGGAAAGGGCTTTCCATGATCGAAGCCTCCCACCGCGGCGGTATGTTCGAGGAGATGTATGATGAATGCCTTGCCGATTTCCGCTCGCTGCTCTCGATTCCTGATGACTATGATGTCTACTTCCTCGGAGGCGGCGCGACGCTCCAGTTCACCATGATACCGATGAACTTCCTCCTGAAGGGAAGCCACGCGGATTATGTGCGCACGGGATCTTGGTCGAACAAAGCCGCTGACGATGCCGCGAAGATCGGTGACGTGAATATCGTTTTCGATGGAAAGGATGGCAATTACACATCGCTTCCGGATCCTCTCACAGTGAGGCCCTCCGAGGGATCATCGTATTTCTACCTCTGCTCGAATGAGACGATAGGAGGCATTGAGTGGCAGGATTTCCCTGATACAGGGGATACGCCGCTTATAGCTGATATGTCCTCCGACATGCTCTCACGCCCTGTTGATGTGAAGAAGTTCGCTATGATCTATGGCGGTGTCCAGAAGAATCTCGGACCTGCAGGCGCTACGTTCATCATCATGCGCCATGATATGCTTGAGCGCCGCAATTCCGGTCTTACCGCATACATGGATTACGCAAAGCACGCCAAGGACAAGGGCCTTTACAATACGCCGCCTGTCTTCTCCATCTGGGCTGTCGGACTTGTCCTGAAATGGATCAAGGCCAACGGCGGTGCGGAGGGTATGCTGCGGAATGCCAAGGAGAAGTCGGATTATATCTACGACGTCATCGACAGCTCTGATTTCTACCGCTCTCCTGTTGATAAGCGCTACCGCTCCAGGATGAATGTCGTGTTCAGATGCCCGACCGAGGAACTCGAGGCGAAGTTCGTTGCTGAATCGCAGCGCGAAGGTATGATCGGACTCAAGGGACACAGGTCCGTCGGCGGTCTCAGGGCCAGCCTCTACAATGCCCTTCCTCTCGAGGATGCGGCTTCGCTTGCAATGTTCATGAAGGAATTCGAGAGGCGCAATGGCTAAGAGGATCGATGACACGAACAAAGCTATAATCAAGGCACTCGGAGATGGCCGGAGACCATATTCGGCCGTTGCCGAGGAGCTCGGGATAACCGAGAATACCGTGCGCTCAAGGGTGAACAGGATGATAGACGATGGGATTCTCCGGATTACCGCGCTTGTCAATCCATCCGAGGTGCCCGGGATCCAGGTTGTCGTCATGGGGGTTAAGCTCAAGACGATGGAGCTTGAGAGGAAGGCCCGGGAATTCTCCGCGCTCCGCGGCGTATTCTCAGCTTCCGTAGTCACAGGCCGCTATGACCTGATCGTCCAGCTTCAGCTGGCAGAGGATGAGGGCCTTTCGCTTCTTGATTTCTTCAAGTCCGAACTTGTGAAGGTTGCTGAGGTCCAGGAGGTCGAGACCTTCGTGGTCTACCAGTCCCATCAGCTCTGGATTCCTTACTGCATATGACGCAGAGCCCTCTCCGGAGGGCTTTCATACTCCATAGGGTTTCGTGTTATAATCAGATGAAAAACCTAAGGAGAGTACAATGATCGGAACAGAATATATGGGTCTTGAGCTTAAGTCTCCTGTAATCGTATCCTCAGGCCCGCTTACGCAGAATATAGTATCACTGAAGAAAGCAGAGGAGGCGGGGGCTGGTGCCGTTGTCCTCAAATCGATATTCGAGGAGCAGATCGAAGCGGATGTCTCAAGCGAGTTTGAGGGAAATGCAGAGTATCTTGCCCATTCATCGGCAGAGGAGTTCTTCGCCTCATCGTCCCGCGATTATTATATCGACCGCTATATGAAGCTTCTCTCTGAAGCGAAGAAGGAGCTCAGCATTCCAGTCATCGCTTCCGTTTCCGCAAAGGATATGGACAGCTGGATCGATTATGCTGACCGTTTCGTGAAGTGCGGTGCCGATGGCATAGAGCTCAATTATTATCCTATATCGTCCGATGCACGCGTCTCCGGCGCAGAAGTCGACAAGCGTCTCATTTCATTTGCCGAGAAGGCCAGGAAAGC
Organism: uncultured Spirochaetaceae bacterium; assembly: GCA_944389055.1. Taxonomy (GTDB): domain Bacteria; phylum Spirochaetota; class Spirochaetia; order Sphaerochaetales; family Sphaerochaetaceae; genus Ornithospirochaeta. The sequence continues at coordinate 3,735 of CALXKY010000042.1, forward strand.
CATTGCCGCTCCTCTTTCCATAAAGATGGGCTACAAGTATTCCTCGCTTGCATATGTGATCTCTGAGCTGGATAAGGCCGGGATAGACGGTCTCGTGCTCTTCAACAGGTTCTTCCGCCCTGATATCGACATCGAGAGCCTTGAGATGACTTCAGGCTCGCCTGTGTCGCAGAGCGATGAATACGGCGAAGCTCTGAGATGGATCGGCCTCATGAGCGGCGAGATCAAGGCTGATCTCTGCGGCAATACCGGAATCCATGACGGAGCCACCGCGGTGAAGATGCTGCTCTCCGGTGCAAAGGCCGTGGAAGTATGCACTGCAGTGATCCAGAAGGGATTCTCTGTGATCGGGGAGATCAATAGCTTCATCTCCGGGTGGATGGAGAAGCATGGTTTCTCATCCTGCAGCGATTTCATCGGGCTTCTCTCGCAGGAGCATATTGCTGATGGCTGGAAGTGGGAGAGAACCCAGTTCCTGAAGACGATCGGAAGCTGATATGGATTTCTCGGAATACAGAAATATTGCTCCTTACCGCGGCAAGGACTTCGATGATGCGATAGAAAGGGTCCTGAATAAGAGGGAGTATCTGGGTGCATTCGTCTCAATACTCGTCGGAAGCGGAGATCTTGAAGCTCTCTATACCTACCTGAATATGATCATAGGCAATATAGAGAAGGTCAGGTCATATGCTGAGTTCCAGAAGAAGATCACAGCAGGCGTCTTCATTCCTACGATCATAGGCCGCACGATGTCTGGTTTCTCTGATTCCGGAGCAGAGCGTATCGATCCTGAAAAGGGGTATCTCTTCCTCTCGAACCACCGCGATATCATCCTTGACTGCGCACTTCTCGACTATACTCTTCTTACCCATGACAAGCCCCTCTGCGAGATGGCTTTTGGTGATAACCTCATGATGAATCAGTTCATCGAGGATCTCTTCCGCCTCAATGGCGGCATCATCGTAAGAAGGGCCCTTGCAATGAAGGAGAAATACCTGTCTACGATTGAGCTCTCGTCCTACTTCATGGATGTCATGACGGAAGAGCATACGTCAGTCTGGCTTGCACAGCGCTCCGGACGTGCGAAGGATGGCCTGGATACGACGCAGCCGTCAATCATCAAGATGCTCCATCTTGCCCGTGCAAACAAGGGCAGGAGCTTCAGGGATATCATCAATGGTGTCGACATCCTTCCGATCTCAATCAGCTATGAGTATGATCCGAACGACATAAACAAAGGCCGCGAGGAAGTGCTGAGAGAGCAGCATCATGGCGAATATGAGAAGAAGAAATATGAGGATCTGATCTCGATGGCAAGAGGCATGAAGGCCTGGAAGGGCCGTGTCCATCTCTCCGTCGGCGAGCCTGTCAAAGGCGATTACGGCACGCCTGAGGAGGTCGCGCGCGAGGTCGACAGGCAGATACATCTGAACTACAGGCTCTGGGATACGAACATGTTCGCTTATGACTATCTCGAGAAAAGCGACAGATACGCCGATCAGCTCAGGGATTTTGATGGCGAGGCATTCCTTGCCCGCTTCAGCCATCTCACGCCTTCTGTGCGTGATTTCGTTCTCAGCAGCTATGCGAATCCAGTGCGTTCAAGGCTCCGTGAAGAAGGGGAGATATGAGAAAGCTTCCGCTTCTTCTCATCGCAGCAATGCTCCTCTTCTCCGCGTGCGCTGAAGAGGAGTTCACCCTTTCCGGATTGTCCATCGCCATGGAGCGTAAGGCATCTTCGGATGCCTCAGGCCTGGCTGATGAGAATGCTGTGCTCAGGATATCTGCAGAGGTTTCGCAGCCCGGAAGCATCTATACGTTCCGTCTCGTCTCGCCGGATGGCGACCTTGTATGGGAGGGAGCGATGAATGCCGTTGAGGAAGGGTCTGATATCCTGGTATCCGATCCTGCTGAGATTACGGCAGGAGCTCTCTTTCCTGAAGGGGAGTATTCACTGATCATCTACTCGGACAGCGGCACCGAGGTCTCTGATACCGTTTCTTTCAGCTATGAACACAGCCTCAGGTATTTCCAGGATGGGGAGCTCATCGGCAATGCAGATGTAGCTGAATATGATGCTGCTGGCAATCTTCTCCGTTCGGAGAGCCGTACTGAAGGCTATCTCATTCCCCCAGATGCTGCTTCTGCTGCCATAACCTATATCGACAGCGAAGGAAACAGCACGGAGGTCACTGAGTCCTTCCTGCCATAAGCCTGAGATCCTTCTCCTTGAGCTTTATGAGGAATGTCCTGCCATGGGGGCAGGCCGGGTCCTTAAGCGCGAATACTTTCTTCAGAAGCTCCTCCGCGCTCCATCTGTCTATATCATCGCCGGCTTTTATCGCAGCCCTGCATGCAATCACGGCAAAGAGCGCAGCTTCAAGATCATTGCTGTCCAGCCGTGAGGACTGAATGAAGTCGGTTATCTCCGTCTCGATAGGTCTGCATGAAGCTGGGAGCGCCGTAATCTCCCACACCCCATCATCTGTGCGGGAAAGCATGATCCCGAGCTTTGTATAGACTTCTGAATGGTTCTCTATGAATCTGTCCCCGTCGCTGTCGAGCTCAAGCTTTATCGGAATCAGGAGATTCTGTACTGTACGCTGTGAGATCAGCTCATCATACAGAATCCTCTCATGCGCCGCATGCTGATCGACGAGGTAAAGCTCATCGCCACGTTCTGCGATGAGGAAAAGACGGAAAGCCTGACCGATGTACCTTATCGGTATCTCTTCGCTCGTCTGCTCCACTGCATCAGGCACTGGAGCAGGGGAGGTTTCCTTCATCTTGTTCCTCGTTTCCTGCAGTGCCTTTGCTTTCTCCAGCCATGCCTTGTCCCTCTCAGTGTAGGCAGGAATGCGTTCTGTGACCTCTGCTGCCCTGCGGGACGATGGTATGTATTCCGCCGGTTTCTCCGGCTCGGAGAATACCTTGCTGAATGGAACGTCGCTTCTTTTCGCATTCTCGAGATAGAACTCCGGCTGGAGCGGGGAAATCTCAGGTATTTTCCGCTTTATGCCGCTCTGCAGCATAGATGTTATGGCATGATGTATCTCCGCCTTGTTTCTTATCCTGACCTCACGCTTTGCAGGATGGATGTTGAAATCCACGAGTTCAGGCGAATCGGAGATGAAAACGGCAGCATAAGGAAAAGAACCGCCAGGAAGCAGCTCTCCATAACCATACTGCACCGCCTGGACGATCGAATACTCGTCGACAGGCCTGCCGTTTACGTATACGCGTATCTCTTTCCTGTCAGAACGCTTGACGGCACTGTTGCCCGCGATGATCGTTACGGAGAATCCTTCTCCTTCAGAATGGAGCTCCTCCGTGTCAGCGTCAGCGATGCCATCACCTCTGTAGAGGAACATGACCCTTTCCTTAAGTGTGCTGCACTGAGGCCAGTCCAGCCTGATGGCACCATCGGAGATGAATGTGAACCGCACCTGGGGGAATGCCAGCGCTTTTGATATCAGGAGCTGCCTGCAGAGCGCTGCCTCTGAGCTTGCTCTCTTGAGGAATGAGCGTCGTGCCGGGATTTCCGAGAAGAGGTTCTCGGATGTGACGATGGTGCCTCTGTCGGGGGAGGCTGAGGTTATCTCGCTGCGCCGGCCATTGTCGATGACAAGCGTGGAACCTTCTTTCGTTTCAGCTGAGAATGTCGAGACCGTAAGGCGGGAGACAGCACCGATCGAATAGAGTGCTTCACCCCTGAATCCAAGGGTGCGTATGTCATAGAGATCGTCTGCAGTATGAATCTTGCTCGTTGCGTGTCTTGAGCCCAGAAGCTTCAGATCCTCCCGCGCTATGCCTGACCCGTTGTCCGCAACGGAAAGCTTTCCGATTCCTCCGTCGTCTATCGAGACACGTATCTCACTGGCGCCTGCATCCAGCGCATTGTCGAGAAGCTCGCGCAGAACCGACTGAGGCCTCTCGATCACCTCTCCTGCGGCTATGCGCGAGGAGAGGAGGGGATCAAGAAGGTTTATCCTTGCCATCAGAATACGAGCCTTGTCTTTATCGTCATGGAGACTGAAGGTTCGCTTGTGTCGATGGCAGGAACATTGATGTAGTTGCCTGTCTTCTCGGGGAATTCCGTCCTGAGCTCTGCGGAGAATCCGACATGGCCGAAGGAGAAATCAGCACCGAGTGAGAAGAGTGCATCATTGCTGATGTAATCCATGAATTCCGTCTTCTCCGTGAGTGATGAAGCGAAGTCCTTCTTCGCGAACGAAGCATAGAGGCTCACGCTCTCATCGATGCAGCCGCTTATCGCGAGTGCGATATAGTCATCAGGGCTGCCATCTGCGAATCCAAGGAGATCGCCTGCGGAGTAGGCAGCGGAGAATCCGAAGAATCCGAGATCAAGATCGAAGGAAGCCTTCGCAAAGTACTTCATTCCGCTCTCTGCCGAGAGATTCACAAGAACATCGCTGAGGCTGTCTCCTGCCGTCTGGTTCCTGAGAGCCGAAAGGCTTGTGAACATATCCGGCGAGAGCCTTCCGCTCCTGATGCCGCCTTCAAGCGTGAAGCCGACGGTATCGAGATCCATCATGAACTTCGCTCCTGCCATGTAGTCATACATCTTCTTGTCTGTGAAATCGTAGAAGATCCTTGACTCTGCCATCTTGCCGTTTTCATATACCGTTGAGATCTCGCCAAGGGCATAGAGGCTGAACTCGAAGCTTCTGTCTGCGAACGGGATGGAGATCAGAAGCTCCGGATAGAACATGAGAGCGTAGGTCGTCAGATCCTCAATCAGGATCTCTCCAGGTACCATGAAGCTGAGCGAGAATCCATTGTAGGATCCCGGATAGAATGTGAGTCCTCCTTCTGCGATGTGCGGAGCCTCAGCATTGTCGAGGTAGATCGAGAGCGCAAGGTTCGGGAAGTTGAATCCGGCTCTGACCGAGAGCGCATCCTCCGTGCCGAACTCCGTGAAGAGCGTGCCGTCCCTGAGGTATCCGCGTTCTGCAAGGAGGTAGGCTATGGAGCTGTCTTCCTTTCCAAGGGAAATCGAATCAATCAGCGCGAAGGAATCAGTGATTGCTCTGTAGATCGCAAGCCTTGCATTTGATTCGCTCGTGCCGAAATCCCAGTAATAATGGCCATTGAAGCCGCCGAGCACGAATCTTCCGCCTTCATAATGCATCCTGAACGGTGCGCGGAATGCGATTGAATAGTCATCGTTTCCGATGAAGATGCGCGGTGTCACTGTAAACAGCGGAGCTGCATCCTCTACGCCGAGGCTGTATTCGAAGCCCGTCTCAAGATCGGCTCTGAATGGGATGTCCGATGCATAGTCCGATTCCGCTCTCCTGTTCCCGATAAGGGACGTCGAAGCTGCGAGGGTGAGGGAGAATCCGCTGCTGAAGCTGTAATTCATCCGCATTGCGGAGGAAAGCGGTCCGAGATCAGCGCCGAGTCCTCCATAGAACTGGCAGTCCGTGAGCGGGCTCGAAAGCTGCGTTCTGTAACCGCCGAAGAACCTGACGCCCCAGAGGTCGGCGTATGCCGCCGCTTCCACGTAGCTGTTGTCAGCGGAAAGTCCCATGGTATCAAGATCGATATCCAGCCAGCCCTGAGCCATGATTCCGAAGAAGCTGCGCTCGTAGGAGGCGAGTGCCCTGACTGTAAGATACGAACCCGGTTCCGGCTCATATGCCGTATTCCCGATCATGCCGTAATGCATGTTCTTCTCAGACCATGCAACGCCTGCTTCGAATGTGAATCCGTCGAAGCGGACCGGCAATGCTGCGGAAACAAGGTATCCGTTTGCTGTGAATGGATTTGCAGAGAAGTCGTCACGGAGCATTGCAGCACCGGCAAGCTCGAGGCCGAAATCCACTCCATTCTTCCAGATGAACGGAATGTAGAGCGAGGCTTCAGGGTAGACAGCCGATGCCTTTGCGTCATCGATATTCACGGAAGCCGCCGCACCGAGCGTCAGCGTGATAGGATAGATGCTGCCTGCGCCGACTGTGAGCTCGAATCCACCGTTCCCGATATGATCCTTTTCCTGGTCATCACCGGCAAGACGCCTGAATGCAAGGTCATCGAACCAGAGGCGATGGCTGTAATACTCGCTCGTGAATGCGTGGTCCAATGAGAGGGCGGAATACTTTCCATCATATGCATGGTCCAGGCCTGTGAAGAGTCCTGCGGCATCGCCGGGAAGGAATCCATCCCTTGCGATCGAAAGACGTACGGAATCCGAGCTGTAGCTGATCTCATGGATGAAGTCCATTGCGAATCCAAGCCACTCTGGAACCGTGCTGTATTCCTGTGCCGCGATTATAGCGAACGGATCGATGCTGAGGGTGAATGTGAACGATCCGAGGGAAATCGAAGGCATGAGGGATACGCCGATGAGGGAATCGCCTCTCTGGTTGCCATATGCTCTTGTCCCGAGGCGCAGGTCGAAGATTCTTGATTCTTCTCCAGCTGTCTCCGCAATGGCTGGATCCTCTGCCGGTGCTCCGGCTGCTTCTTCTGCAGTCCCTGCTGCTTCCGCTGCAGGAGCCTCGGTTTCCGCTGCAGGAACTTCAGTTTCCTCCGCAGCAGGAGCTTCGGTTTCAGTCATTTCCTCCGCAGGAATCTCCACTGCAGCAGAGACAGGTTCTCCTGCTTCCTCCGCAGCCTGTGCTTCCGGTTCCTGCACGATTGTGATCACGGGTGAAATGATTGATGGTGCGGATGGTACTGCAGGAGCTACGGTTATCTGGGGCTCTGCGATCTCCGGTGCAGATGGTGACGGCTCCTCTATGGAAACGATCTCGTATGCAACGGATGGCGCGGATGGCGTTTCGATCACTGATTCAGGCTCCAGCATTGAAGGAGCAGAAGGAACGGCTGGTTCCTCCGGTTCTTCGGTGAGCACCTCCGGTTCTTCTGCCGGAGCTGTGAGGTATGCTATGAGATCCTCTGCAAGGATATCAAGCATTGAGGCTGCCTCTTCGGCCGTATACTCCGATGGATATGCGATTGCTGCTGTTCCAGGCTCGCCGAAAGAATATCTCACACCGAGTCCGGCAAGATCGTATCTGCTGTTCTCTGCTGCGAAGAATGCCTCTGCATCGCTGTTGCTGACGATTGCAGGATAGGTGAGGACTGCTTTTCCGTCTGCAATGACAGCTGTGAGCGTGTATCCGCCCCATCTGTACTCTCTTGAAACAGCTTCCTCGCCGGCGATTTCCTCTGCCGGGACTTCCTCTTCAGCCATTTCCTCCGCAGGCGCTTCAGCCTCAGGCACTTCCTCCGCCTCTTCCATTGACGGAAGGACTCCTGTTACGGAGATGCTCATGAGATCATCTTCTGAAAGTCCTGAGACGCTTCTTGGCCATGCAAGGTAGTCTATCTCCTCCATTGGGCCGACGGCAGTCTCCGTTCCTCTTATGGCATCGTATGCCGTGACGGTGCTGTCTGAGATGTTCGCGAAGCTTTCAGCTTCATCGGTTGAGACGAAAGCATATTCACCCCCTGCCATGATGGATGTTCTGCTGGCTGGCGTGAATACGGAGATGATGAGGTCATCCTTCTTGATGACGTTCATCCCGCCATAGACGAGATATAGCGATGGCGATTCAATATCGAATCCGGTAACCGCAAGAAGCGTATTCCCGTCGAGATGGATGTCGCCGTAATCCGACACGAAAGCTGCGGAGGCTTCACCTGTCCTGATGACCATCCCGCTCTCTCCGACATCAGTAAGCGGATCGAGCTTTCTTCCATCCGGGGCATACACCGTTATGCCATCGATATTCCCTTCACTGAGAGACAATGCGGGAGCCGCGGATGAGGCGGTCAGAACGTAAAGCAGGACCATGATCGTTGCAAGGATCTTCTTCATAAGCATTTCACCCTCCAGACAGTATCTGCCTGACGAGAGATATTTTAGCACATGAGAGCAAGGTAAGACCACAGATTTTCAGCTTTGAGGCATTCTGGTGTCATTTCCGCTTCTGTCATCCATGATGCAGGCAGAGAAATCATGGGAATTGTAGATATGCTCACGGGTCAGCTTGTCTATATGCGAAAGCTCCCGGATGATAGGCTTCAGCCGCGCCCTGACGTTTGTCTGGTCGTATGGGCATACGGGCTTCACTACAGGCAGATCGTATATTTCCGCAAGCCTCTGCGTCACGCTTTCCCGCGTTTCGATCAGCGGCCTGATGATATGCATCTTCCCTCCGAAGAATTCCTGGACAGGCAGCATCGTCGAGAATGAGGCGCGGAAGCAGAGATTCATCATCGTTGTTTCCGCCAGATCGTCGAGGTGATGCCCCATCGCGATGAGCTTCGTACCGGTTTCCTCTGCATGGCTGAAGAGTATCCTTCTTCTGTTCCGCGCGCAGAGGTAGCAATTGAAATCGTCCCTGAATGATGATGGGAACTGCGGTTCATCGATGATCATAAGCCTGATGCCGAGCGCATCGAAGTACTGTGAAAGGAGATCCCTGTATTCCTCAGGGATGGGGTGCTCGATCCAGTTGATCATCAGGGCCCTCAGCGTGTATGAGACCGGGAGCCACTTCCTTCTCAGCGAAAGCGCCAGCGCGAGGGCAAGCGAATCCTTGCCGCCGGATGCTGCGATGAGGACATCATCCCCGCCCTGTATCATCCTGTATCTGTTGATGGCCTTGCCCGTGCCTTTGATGAATCTCATCACCCATGGCGGTATGTCACCTGCGATGAGATCCCTGTAGGATAGCTTCTCATCCACGGCAGGCCTCCTGGAAGGCTTTCTCCGCATCCTCATCAGAAACGTATCCCGGGAGGTACAGTGCAACCTTCCTGAGGCTTCTGGAGAAGAGGGATGAAGCTTTCGAGAAGAGCATCTCATCCTCTCCCGGGGATGATGGTGTTCCATCCGGAAGTATGATCCTTATATGGGTTTCGAAACTGATGGGTTCCGGAATGTCGATGATCACCTCATAGCTCCTGAGGTCAGGATAGGCGTGCCTGAGAGTTTCGCATATGGCCTCTTCCACCTTCCAGCGATCCCTGATCGATGCAGCGCGCTTCTCAAGATTTCCTTCCTTGTCGTAAGCCTTCCACGCTTTCCTCTCCTCGAGCTTTCCCCTTTCCACGTTCGAGACGAGCGAGAAGGGAGGATAGCCGTAATGTTCCATGCAGAGACTGATGAATCCGCTGTCGTCCTTGCAGTAGAGATCCTCTGCACTGATGACGGAGTCATTGAGCGCCGATACAACCGCTTTCTTGATCATCGCGGTTGCGCCTCTCACTCCCTTATGCCAGTAGAGGTTCCTGTACATCATATACTTGGAGAACAGAACCTGCTCGACGAGCGAGATCGCATCCTGCCCGATTGCCAGGGAGCCATCGGCAAGGGAGAGCGATGCGATGATGAAGCTTGTATCCTGTCGGCCATATGGGATGCCTGCGAAGAATGCATCGCGCGAGAGGTAGTCGAGCTTATCAGGATCGAGCGTTCCTGAAAGCACATTCCTGTAGAAAAGCGTTTCGCTGGATGCTGCGGGCTGTGCCTTGCTGATGATAGCTGCGGTCATCGAGGGATCAGCGCCTGCCGCTTCTATGGCATGGCTGAGCCCCGGGGATTCCATGATCAGCTCTGCCGCTATATCCTCATGCTCCTTTACCGAGAGCTCCTTCAGCGAATGCGCATATGGGAAGTGCCCGATATCATGGAGAAGGCAGGCGGAGAGGAAGCTCATGAGGCCATGCTCCGTAAAAGGAAGGCTGCCACCCTTCCTTGCGAGCGTAAGCATCATCTCCCGCCCGAGATGATAGACGCCGATCGAGTGGCTCAGCCTTGTATGGACTGCGCCTGGATAGATCAGGTAAGCCGGGCCGTTCTGACGTATGCCTGAAAGCTTGACCATCTCATCCGCTGCAATGATTTTCCTTAGACCATCCGTCACGGGGATGTTCCCCCAGAGCGGATCCTTCACCGTATGCGTGAACCCACGCATCAGAATGCCTGCTGCTTCATTTCCTGTCACACTGAAAGAGTAGCATAACAAGCACCTTCCGCGGTAGCTCATCGGAGGATGTTTACAAAGCGGCCGATTGATGGGAGAATCAGCGCATGCTGAGGATGATTCTCGCAATGCTGATTATCTGTGCATCTTCTCTTCCTGCGGTGACTCCGATGTCCGCAACGCTGGGCCTGGTAGAGACGGTTCCTGCCGAAGGCTCCATTACCTCAATCGCGCTTGAAGCAGCGCCTGCAC